>CAZBQJ010000002.1:0-159827 GCA_964494085.1 uncultured Candidatus Peribacteria bacterium | reverse complement strand
TTTAGGAAAAATGGTGCCCGTGTTCGATTCTGCGAATCGCCCGACCATTTAGGAAAAATGGTGCCCGTGTTCGATTCTGCGAATCGCCCGACCATTTAGGAAGGTTTCAGGTTTAAAACGCCAACTACTTTTTGCCGGCTTTTTGTTTTGATGAATCCGTATCTACTATATCTATCGGGGCAGAAGCAGCAGATGATACTTTGACAACAGTCATCTGAGGATCAGATTTTTTCTTGGGCAGAGGTTTTTTGAAATCAGGGCTTGGTGGCACAATTTTAGCAGCTACAGTCTCTGTAAAGCTGGCGGGAGTATGAGGTCGATATAATTGCTTTTTATCATCATAGATCAGGAAATTGGGTGACGAATGGGGCATATGAGGCATGACCAGATGTTTATTATTGCGATGAGGGGCGGAAAGGGCATACTTGTAGCCGATGATAGTATCTCGATAGGCCCCCATCACTAACTCTTCACTGATATTTATACGAGAAAGGTATCTGGTAATATACTCCTGACGTAAAGGTGATTTGATGTATTTCTGGTGGATTATTCTAAGATGGGACTGGAAAAAATATTCATTTAAGGGAATAGGTGATTTCTCGTCAAGGAAGCCAATACCGCTCAACTCTGCTCGATTGATTTTCACAACACCTACGGCGTGTACCAAGCAAATAATATGATCTCTGGTTCTGCCTTGAATTTCCATAATGGATTTGATCATCCCCTGATTTACATGAAGCTTCAACTCTTCATCGATTTCTCTCACGAGAGTTGAGCGGATAACCTGTAGAAACAATTCGATTTCCTCAGGAGTTTGAGGATTATCCAGGTCCATGATTGAGGTTGCGCCGGCTTCCTCATAGTCTTTGGGCTCGATTTTACCGCCGGGTAAGGAAAAACGGCCATCCTGAACAATCTGTTGGGCTAATCCGATACGTTTGGCTATTGAATTACGTCTTTTCCCTGTTTGAATGGTAAGCTTATCGGTAAGCTTACCCATATAATAATCACGACGTTTGTCTTTGGCATCTTGGACCACAAGGACGCCTTCCGTCGTTTCGATGATAGCCGCAACTCTTAATGCTTTTTTCTCCATAATTTAAGTGAGTATTGATTCTCTACCAAATATCCTAGTTTTGTCAAGTGAATGATCCTGGGTAATGTAAAGCAGATGGAAAAGTCTCAACAGATCTGAAGAGCTGTTAAGATAGAAATATCCCTATTTCATAACTTTTCCACCATGCAAAATATACTAACAATCCCGCAAGAAAACAAAATAAAAGCACAGATTTGCCGCATCATGTTTGGAGCTACTAACTTGGTTAATTGCCCATACTGCTCAAGAAAAGGTGTGGTCAGAAGAAATGAAAAATTCCAGTGTCAAAGATGTCAGAAAGCCTGGTCGCTCACCTCACTGACCTGGCTCAAAGGCATGAAACTAAATTGGAGAACATTTTGGGGCTTAATCTGGTGCTATGTGAACAAAGTACCCATAGACCAGAGTTGCAAGCTTTTAAGTATATCCAGGCCAACCATATACCGCTGGTATGGGCTGTTTCGCAGAAACCTGCCAGATCATGAAAATATTAATTTGGAAGAAATTGTGGTAATTGACGAAGCCTACTTTGGCTGTAAAGATAAGAAAAGAGCCCTTCTGGCAGCCAAGCAGAAAGGTACTAGTAAAGTGGCTTGCCGCATCATTAAGACGGGCTCAGTAAACCGGGCTGACCTGACTCCATTTCTACGACAGCATGTTTCGCCAGGTAGCAAATTATTCAGTGATGGAGCCCTAATTTACCGAGGTTTGCATAGGTTTTGGCCGGTCGAACATGCCTATGATGTACATAGTAAAGGAGAATTTGGAAAGACTTCGGAAATAGAAGGATTCTTTGGCTCACTGAGGACATTTATCCGTAGGATGTATCACCACGTAACCATGGAAAAACTTCCAGAAATTGTTTCCGAATACCAGTCCAGATTGATGTACCCCGAAATCTTCGAAGAACCTGCTTCCTTCCTTGCTAAAACCTTAACTAGATTTTCATTTGCTTAACAGTACTCGGTTTTTAAGTTGATTTGGTGGCTTCTCAAACCTAAAAACCAATGGTTTGAGGGCGCTTTTCATAAATGTAATAAATGAGTCGATATTGAATCCTAATGTTTTGAGTTTTAAATATTTTTTGTAGTACAAAAGAACCCCAATTATTAGTGAATTTGTGGATTGTTGAATCTTCAGAAACATGATCGTTGAGACCAAAACGGCTAATTGAATAAGTGCCACCAGATTGACGAATTTTTGCCATTTTAAGACCCGTATACTCTCCAACTCAAACTTTTCTTTAACTCTTTTAAAAGTATACTTGCAGCTCGTATCGACCTTGTTGTTATTTTTATTCATCAAATAAATACGATATTTTCCAGCTTTCAGATTTTGAACCTGAATTATGACCCCGGTTTCCTTTCTCCTGCAGTGAAAAGTTCTCTCACGATCTCGCTTAAAGCCTTTTGCTGCGGTCTTGTTAGCCCAGCTAAAACGCGTCAACTATTGTTTTTAATTGAATCTTGAATATATTTATACATGCCAAAAATGGTTATGAATTTGGATTAGCGTCAAAATTTAAACACCCTTTTTGGTCTTATTTCAAGCCACTCTCAAAAATCACTTCGGAAAAACTGGGATCTTTTTAGGGAGGCCGTTGACTCGCGGCATTTTGCTGTTATAGTTCCAGTAATTCGTAATAATAATATATGGAGAATTTTAGTGAAGTTGCTTTTAAACGCAGCTATGAATCGCTGGAAGGGATTCATAGTTCTGATTTGATGTCTTTGATATCTATTAAAACCCTTCAGGCAATCACTTTTGAAGGAGTGAAGAAATCTCTAGAAAGTGGAGCAAAATTGAATGTAAAGTTTGGTACCGATCCTACAGGACCAGATCTACATTTGGGACATATTGTTCCCATTCGAATTCTAGATATTTTCAGGAGAGCGGGCCATAATATAGACCTGATTTTTGGCGATTTTACAGCAAAAATTGGTGATCCTACTGACAGAGCAAGTGATCGCAGTGTACTGACTGATGAGCAAATCAAAGAAAATATGGATACTTTTCGTGATCAAGTGGATAAGTATTTCAATACAAGGACGGATAATGTCAGAGTGCATCAAAACAGTAGTTGGCTTGGAAAAATGACTCTACCGGAGATTTTTGAATATTTACAGGCGATTAATTTGACCGAAGCTACTCAAAGAAATGACTTTAGAGAACGCATGAAAAATGGTCGCGCAGTAAGTTTAGCCGAAACGATCTATGGCACATTGATGGGAATTGATTCTGTGCTTCTGAATACCAATGTAGAAATTGGCGGAGTCGATCAACTGCTGAATTTTTAGCAAACACGCAAAGTTCAATCGATGAAAGGGCAAGAAGCTGAAAATATCATTATGACACCAATTATTGAAGGGACATCTGGTGATGGTAGAAAAATGAGCAAATCATACAATAATTACATCCCAGTAAGAGCTGATGCGGAGGAAATCTTTGGAAAAATTATGTCAATTCCAGACAGTTTGGTCAGACCTTATATCAAGGCCTTTGCTCCGGTTTATGACCTCGACTTACCTTCAATAGAAGCATCGCTAGTCAAAAACCCTCTGGAATTGAAAAAACAATTGGCGATGTATATGGCCAGTATTTCTACCTCTAGGGCAGACTCTGGTCGCGAAGAAAGAGAGAAATTTGAAAGAAAATTCGCCCAAAAAGAAGTAGATGTCGAAAATGCTAAAAGAATAGAGGTTGGAAATGGGACAAATCTGGTTGAGGCATTGGCATCGTCTGGGGATTTTAAATCCAAAAGTGAGATTAGACGTTTAGCCGAAGGAAATGCTATCAGAATAGATAAAATCCAAATTTCTGTAGATGATCTTATGAAGACAATTACTGAGGAGTTAATTGTCACTGTGGGGAAAAGAAAAGTATACAAAATAGCCCTTAAATAATAAATGAAGGAAAGACTGGGATTTAATTTGTGGACAAAAAATAAACCACAAAAATACATTGAGTTGTTTACTGATTATGCCAGCAAGTGTGATGCTGATTTAATTGCCGTGGTAGACGACCTTCTGCCAGAGGCAGTTTTGAAAAGAAGCAGTCAGGAAACTCTGGAGATGAATGGTTTATATGAAGATTACATGCGCGCTGCTGGAGTCCATGAGATTCACTTTTGCTCAAAGCTAATGCCAGAAAGAATGAATGATGCGGTAAGTATTATAGAAATTTGTAATGAAATATCGCTTTCTACTTTCCTAGCCGCCCTGCCAAAACATAAAATTGATGAACTGGCAAACCTAAAACTAAGTGAAGCTGTAGAAGCCACTTGGCATATAAATGTTTTAGATAAAGCTACTAAACATGAAGCTATAACATCTTGGTTAACTGGGAAACGCTCAACAGCCTTTTATCGTCTGGCTAAAACTATCATTCACGGCTTCCAGTTTGAGATTATTGATAAGTAATATTGTCTGATAAGGCCTTGATGATTAATGACTTACTATGGCCAACATTCTCAATAATCTTCACTTTATTGGGACTGATAAGTTTGATAAAAGCATCCACAAATTCTTTTTCAATAACTTTGTCATCAGCCCCATAATACAGATTTATTTTGGAAGTAAATGCTGGTGGGGGGAAAGGCGCTAGACTTTTTTCATTTTTCCCCTGAAAAAAATCTAACCATTCCTCTGATGATTGCAAACGCAAAATATTGTTGTAGCCGCTTATTAAAAAGTTAACAAATTGCTGATTATAACTATAAAATTTTTCTGTATTTACTTTGGGCAGTTGATCTTTGTGAACTAAACCCAAAGGAGCAATAAAAAATATCTGATCAATTTGATCGGCGTAAGAAGTTAATAAGGGCAAGGCGCGTGCCAATGGATTGGCGCCAAAACTGTAACTAAGTAAAGAAACTTTTTGTACTGAGGTCAAAATCTTCTCTCCACTGAAAGCATCGAGACTTTTTCCACTTAAAAGCCCCGCAACTGAATCAATAATACTGTTTGCAGATGTTTCAACACCTAACTTCCCGTCACTAAACCAATATCCATAATAGTAGACGACTACATAGGTTAAATGACGCAAATTTTCGGGAAAAGAGGCAAAGAATTCTTTGCCCGGATAATTTGGTAAGCCCGGAAAACAAAGAACAAGGTCTGTGACTTCGGATAATTCTTTCCAGCCATAAATATGCGCTTTTAAGCCATTAGGGAGTATGGCAAGGCATTCAATTAGTTTTTTTTCAGAGTGAATGGAATTCGTCATCACTTTAGGTAAAATGACTATGACTTACTAACAATAACATGAAGAAACATTTATTGATAATTACTGATTGTACTGATGTATCAGCCAATGAACTATATGCAACTGTGGCCACTGCGTTAGAACAATTGGGAGCCGAAGATGTGATTATTGATCCAATCGTCGAAGTTGCTGAGTTTTCAATAATTAACGGTAACTTTATCTCTAGACTAATAGCCGACTCCTACGACCCTAAATATTTAACGATATTGGCAGTTGTAAATCCTCTGGACTCATCTGTATCTAGTAGAGCGAGAATTGTCGGAAGATTAAAAAATGGAATTCAAATAGTCGGAGCTAATACAGGTATTTTTAGCTGGCTTATTGAGGACTTCGGAATTGATGAAGTTTATGAAGCTAATCCCACGGGATTGAAAGGTGATTCTTTTATTTCTTTTGGTGGAAAATATATTCATGCACCAATAGCGGCAAAATTAGCTGCCACAGGCGACTTATTGGCTGTTAAACATGGAGATTATGACAGTAATAATTTGCTAAAAGTAAATATGCAGCAAGGCACGGTTCTACATATTGATAATTTTGGAAATCTCAAAATTTACAATAAAAGTTCTGAATTAAATGCAGAAGTTGGCGATAAATTGAATTTATTTGTAGGCGAAAGGAGACTGGGCGAAGCGGTATACACAAGAAGCATGAAAGAATTGGAGGTCGGGACTTTAGCTATGTATAAAGGAAGCTCAATGGACCTTTTGGAAATTGCCATTGTTCGTAAAATGCATACAGACGAGAAATTATCGGTGAAAATAGGAGATGTTATCTCCATCACAAGCGCTTCCATTTAGAAAGATTATATTCAATACACACACAATTAGGACACCGTGTTAAGTTAAAAGCACTAACATATAACTTTAAAACGATGTCCATGAGAGAATTATACGCAATAAAACAAGAAGTAAAACAGAAAGAATTAGCGGGAGCTAGAAAACGGTGGTTTTTGAGATACATGCAGCTAGGGAATGCAATGGCGGTATGCCGAGAATTTGGAATACATCGGAGTAAATTTTATTATTGGAAAAAGCGACTGGATTTAAAATCTAGACCGGGTGCAACTTTTCTTCTGCTTCCGTCCCAAACCTGCGAAAGTTTCTTAATTTTCTTTGCAGCTTCTTTGGCAATATCTGTTAAATCGTATGCAATGACTGTTTTTTCGCTTGTTTTGCTGTGTCCTGTGCAATATGTCTTAAAATCGGTTCTCCTGCAGTGAAAAGTCCTCTCACAATTTCACTTAAAGCCTTTTGCTGCGGTCTTGTTAGCTCAGCTAAAACGCGTCTGCTATTGTTTTTAATTGAATCTTGAATATATTTATACATGCCAAAAAGGTTATGAATTTGGATTAGCGTCAAAATTTAAATACCTTTTTTGGCCTTATTTCAAGCCACTCTCAAAAATCACTTCGGAAAAACTGGGGTCTTTTTAGGATGATCAATTTCGTGTAATGGGACTTTTGGTTTTGTTTCAAAAAACCCCCGAGCCAGGCTCGGGGGTTTTGGATTTCAAGGGTTGATTGACTAAGCCTGTTGTCCTGAACCCGCTCCCAGAATAGTGGAGACAAAGGCGAAGGAGAGTAGGATTATAACGATACCGATAGCTGCGTAAGTAAGGATTTTCTTACCTTTGTCAGCGGCTTCCGGTTTACCGGCTGAAGTGACAATCAGCACACCTCCGTAAATAACCATTAAGACGGCAATTAAACCGAGGAAGCCCAGGAAGAAGTTAACAATTGTTAAGATCAAAGCTCTCACACTTGATTCACCGCCTGTGGCAGATGCAATTGTGCCGGGGTTGTCGGTTGACTGAAGAAAACCACTACCCTGAGCCATCACTGTATTGAAGCCGTAAAGTGCAGTACCGGCAATAGTAATCAAACCGGTTCTTGCTTTGGAGATGAGATTTTGCATATTTGCTTTTTGTTTAAATAGCTTAATTCCTTATATGATAGCAATAAATTAACTAAAAATCAACTATCTACTTGCTACACATTATATTTATACTGTATCCGGCTTATTAATTTCAAGGCAAAGTGGAAATCCGTGCACATATTATGGGACCCTCCGAATACGACCTCTGGGATAATTTTGTCCTTTATCAAAGCCAGAATAATGGTAGTGAGACTAGCGGTGGACTGGGGAATATTCAGCAAATCAGTGATTGGGGTGGATTTCAGCAAATCAGTAAAGGCGAAGACTGGAAATGGTGGATAGTAGGGGTTTTTGATGATGGGAAGTTGATCGGTGGAGGGATGGTATTGAAAAGACTGATTGCTTTGCGGAAAAGTTGGCTTTATGTGCCGAAAGGCCCGATTTTCGATTATCGACATCCAAAAATCGAGCAGATCATCGGGGTCTGGCTGGCGGAATTAGAGGCTTTGGCAAAATCCGAGCAAGCGGTATTTCTGAGAGTGGAACCGGGCTTGGTGAAGGAGGGGCCGATGGATTTTGGTAATCATGATCATTTTGACTGGATGAAAATGGGATTCCGTCCTGCTCATGCCCATTATCAGCCGGAAAACACTGTAATTGTGGACTTAAAAGGTTCGGAAGAGCAAATACTTGCTCAAATGAAGTCTAAAGGTCGTTATAATATCAGGTTGGCGGAGAAAAAGGGGGTGCAAATAATGGTGGCTGGAGAAGCTGAAATCGATATGGCTGGAGGAGTTAGAGAGTTTTGTCGATTGCTCATTGAAACTACGAACCGCGATGGTTTTAGCGGCCATCCGGAAAAGTATTATCTGGAAATGCTCAAAGTACTGGGGCCGACAAAAGTGAAACTTTACCTGGCCAGTTATGAAAGCCGGATTATTGCTGGAATAATTGTCACTTTTTATGGAGATTTGGCGATTTATTACTTTGGCGCTTCTTCAAACCAACATCGAAATGTCATGGCTCCATATTTACTTCAATGGAGAGCCATCCAAGAAGCTAAAGAGAGAGGGCTGCGCTGGTATGATTTTTTGGGTACTGCACCATTGGAAAAAACGGCTAGTGGGGATTATGAATATCAGGCGAAACACGCTTGGGCGGGCGTAACAGAATTTAAACTGAAATTTGGAGGTGAAAAGGTGGATTTTTATGGTGGGGCAGAGAAAATTTATAACCGGATAATTTACTCAGCCATGATGATCAAGAAAAAATTCAGGAGTTGAATCAATAAAGTTTATAGCCGAGATTGCCCAGGTTTGGTAAGTTCTGAGCCGGCTTGGTCATATTTTTAGCAGGATCATTTTTAACCTTCTCGATTTGATAAGCCAGATCGGTAATATCCCTAGCTACACCATTGATTCCAACCCAGGCGGAATTTTGTCCTGAACGATTGACTAATTTCCAGTTGATAGAGTTGTCTGCAGCCAATTTTAACTCCAAGATAGGGTTGTTTAATGACCTGTTTCGCGCGAATAAATCTCTTTCTTGTTCCCAATTCAGATACATAAAGGCGTAGCCGAAATTATAGAAATTATTAAAGAAGTATTTCTCACCAATTTGTCTGGAGAGCTTTTTAAATGTTTTGGCGTCCATCAATTCCGCTAAAGCCCGCTCATGTTCAAGTCTGGAAGGGAATTCTGGAGATTTCATTTGACCTTCGTAATTTTCTGACCAGGTTTTGGCGTGATTAATAGCCTGTACCAACTGGGTAAAATCGGAAGCATAACCGGTTCTTTCATTCTGTCCTGCCGCCCCAACATGATCCTTGCGGATACGATATCTGATACGCCCATCTCGTTCCACTGATAAATCAACTTTGCCATTACCGGTTTCGAAAGCATCATTGCGTTTCCAATCCAACTCTATGGATAGGCTCCAAGGACCGGTACGCTGAGGCTCGTCCTTCAATTTATCCAACCATCGTTCACTCTGGAAACGATCCCAATTACGACGATCAAGCAAAGTTTGCATGGCCAAACGTTGATACAGCCTACCATCTTCACAGTAGGCTCGTATTGCTGACATATCGGGGAAAACAATGTTCCCGGTTCCTACCTCCGGATTATTCCAAGTTAGATGATAACCGTCCGGCAACTTCTGGACTCTTGTTCCTACCGACAAGCCATTGTAAATGAAATCGAAAGTTGACCCCAGAGAATTGGTTTCCACCTCCTGGCTGACACGATTGAAAATAACGTCCCAGTAAGTCGCCCCATATTTCAAATTTTCAGCCGGTTTCTCAAGGGGTTTTTCCGAAGGAGTGACTGCCGGGACATCGTAATCCTCATGTCGGTAAAGCATTTCTTCAGGAAGCCATAACTTCTGGCCTTGGGCATCCGTGACTCTGATAAAGAGTAGATATTGTACCTGACGAGCCAATTCTTTGGCATCGTCTGAAGTACGGGTGAGTTCGGTCATATTGGGAATTTCTCTGATTTTGCGGCCATTTTCATCACGGGCAATGACCGGATCATTGCTGGCGGATCCGTCGGCCACTAAAACTCCGACATAATCTCCATAAACAGGTGACAGGCGTGGTGCTTTGGCCCAATCGGCCAAGTAAGGATCCGCTTCGGGTTGATCGGGATTTTCGGATGGGCCGGTGGTTGGTGGCAATTTGTCCTGATCGGGTGCTTTGGCAGTGGCCTGATCGGTTACTGCCTTTTGTTTAGCATCAAGTTGTTCGACCAGGTTGAAATAGGATTTTTCGGCTTCGGTTAAGTCGTCTAAATAATGATTATTGATAGCAGCATCTAAATTTAGTTCTTTGAAGATTGCTTTGGCCTTAGCGAAGGCGTTGGCATTGTCTTTAATGGATTTGGCCAGTGGATTTAGATCGTCGGGCCCATAAAGAGGGGTTTTTAATTTCCCATTACTGGCCACCAAAGCGTCATACTTGCTCTGGATTGATTGGAGGGCTCTGTCAGAGCGTTCTTTGACAAATTTATCCAATTCGTCTTTGACATCTTTGGCCAAAGTATTGATTTCGTCCAAAGACATGGTCTGAGGATCTTTATTGAAACGCTCTTGGAATTTTTCCTCCAAAGAAACTTGATTGTGCTGCTTAGATGCAGCGATAGCGGCTTCCAGGATGGAAGAAAAAATTCCATTTTTGACTTCCTTTTCAGTTTCTTTCGGACTTGAAACGGTTGACAGTATAACCATTTGGGCTTCTTCGCTATCGTCGGGGGACAGGTCTCTGAATTTTCTTTTCAAATAAGAGTTATAGGTGGCGGCTCGAGTAGGATCTGTAATTTCATAGGCTTGCTTGAATAGTCCGGCAATAATGCCTTTGACCTGCTCGTATTTACTGTAATCTGCGGCTTGCGCCAAAAAAAGTTTGAGTCCAAATCCATCGTTTTTTCCTTTAGAGTCATTTTCAATCATTTCCTGAGTAAAGTCATGATCGATCAAGCCGGAAGCTTTGAACATCTTGGCCGCGCGTTCAAACTCTTTGTCGGCGGAAGCCTTATTTTTTCCATTGAAAAGATAGACGGAGTAGAGATAACCGTTGAGTTGCCAGCGGGTTTTATTGTCTTTATCAAATTTTCCAATTCCGGGGTAATCATCTATTTTGGCATCGGGCGCAGTAGGGTCGGTGAGACTGTCGATACGGTCTAATTCTGCTCGCCAATGAGGATCAGCTTCGATAAATTCGGCGAATGATTGGATACCGTAAAGATGTTTCAACTGATCTTCTTCATTCTGCTTTTCTTTGGTGGGAGGCAATCCCTCAAATTTGTCCGTAAGGTATTTTTTATACCGTTTGAGTTGATCAGGATCGCTGATGTTTTGATCAGCTAAGCGTAAAAGACCGGCAATTGTGCCGATAACACGATCGTAATCACTATATTCTTGGGCTTTTTTAAAATAGCCTTTCAGGCTCATCCTAGAATCCAGATCGCTCATGGTTAGTTTATCCGGCCAATGGTCGAGATAATATTTTCGGGGTTCTTTGATAGCTTCGTTAATGGCTAGCTGACCTGGTTTCCCACCACCGGCAAAAATATCATTGGCATAGAGGAAACCTTGTAAACGATAGCGAACGGGATTTTTTTCATTGGTTACTTCGCTGCTCCAAAACTTTAAGTCAGTTTCATAATTATCGATCACTCCGCCATCGGGAGCGGTCAAACTATCGGCCAGAGAAGTCCGGGCCAGATAAGCCTCCGCCCGATCGATTTTTAATTTTTCTAATCCAGTTTTACTTTCGGAAAGGATCTTACTGCGTTGATCGAGAATTTGCTGCAATTTATCGGTTTCATTATTGGCAGCTTCAGGATCAAAAGGCTTTAAACCAGCCTTAATTCCCTCTGTAGCTTTTCCAGTAGCGGCAGTTTTTTGGGCTAAATATTGGTCGACAGCTTTACTAATATCATCATCTAATTTTTGATCAAAAGAGTCATAAATTGTGCTTATTTTTTCGCGGATTTGAGCATCTGGATGATTGGCAATTTGTAGATAAGAAATATCAACTTTTTGTCCGTTAACTGTTCGCTGAATTTTCAAATCTTTGAGCGATTGGTTGATAGCCTCTCTCAATAATTTGCCCTTCTCTTTTTGGAGAGCCTTTTTAATATCATCTGGAGATTTGCCTTGATCTTCAAAAGATTTGATTCGATCGGAGAGAGCTGCAATTTTCTTTTCATAATTTTCCTGGATCTTTTCTTTTAATTTGTTGGTATTTTCATCCTTGAGGAAATCCGCCAAATCACCCAATGAAGGTTGCTCGAAAAGGAGACGCGCAGGTTTATACAAGCCTTTAGAATGAGCTGACGATGGGAAACGGGTTGTTTTTCTAGAGAATTCCATGGGGATTGATTAATCTGTTTATTATAGCAGAGAAATGCTCTTTTTTAAAGTTTATGACCTATGTTGATCTTCAAATACCCGGCGGATTTCATCCGTGAGGTGTTGCTGATCGGACCGCTTCATTTGGAGCATTTTTTGAGCTAATTTCTGACGAGCAAGGGCATGAGCCTCTGATTCTTCCAGCAATTGCTGGAAAATATACATTAACAGAGGTTTATTATTGGCCTGGATATGGCTTTCTAAAGTGGTTTTTTCTGCTGTGGAAAGATTTTTATAGGCAGGGGATTCGGCCATCAAGGAGCGGAGATTTTCCAAACTATAATTAGTTTTGTTCATGTGGATTGGTAAATATCTTCATACTGGTTCCCCGGGACTAAAGATCGTGAGCGAAATCAGCAGGGAGTAGCGAAAGTGTTTGTAAATTACTGCGTGTGGCATTGGAAATATTGGCAATATTATGCTCTGGGGCTTCGCGTGCTTCACGGGCGGCGCGAACACCGTGACGGACTTTTTCCATGGTTTTGTCGCCGACATCCTGTAATTTTAAAAGTGGGTCAATAAAAGGCTCGACTGCGGCCAATTCCGGAGCAAAATATTTGCCGATTTTCACTCCATATTTGAGCATATATTTGTCCATTCCACCCAGAGCTTGGATTTTTTCTTCCATTATTTGGCCATTTTCATTGAGGTGACCTTTATAAACGATAAAGCCGTTTTTAATCATTAATTCAATAGGCCCGTGGGTGGAAGACATGACTAGAAAACCTTTGGATATATGCATCGTTGCCCATTGAGCGAGATGGGGGAGTTTATCCCAGAATTTGCGGAAATGACGGATAGGAGCACTGGAATCGACCTCAATCATCAAATTAGTGAGCTTTTTAAGGCTTTCGGGATGCTGGGCTATTTGATCCAAACGATTGATCAGATTATCGACTTTGCCGCTTTTAACCGCTTTGTGTAAACCTTCCATATCCATATTTTTGAGATTGTGCAGATCTTCGAAGTCAAAATTTTTATGTTCAGAAGATTTCATGGTCGTAGGTTAATTTTTTATTGAAACAATTTAGTGATTTTTTGATAAGCCTGATTGGAAGCAGTACCGATTTTATCGACGGTCTGATGTCCAAGTGCAGCCAGTCGGTCGAGACAATTGGCTTTTTTGGTGTCAGCGGCGGGTGCAAGGGCGAGATCCTCCGTGGCGACTTCTTGGGCCAGTTTTTCGATTTGCTCCTGTTTATGTTGAAGATCAGCCTGGATATCGAGCGTAGGGGCGGCGGTCGTGAGGTTTTCTGGCTGGGGGAGTTGTTCTGGAGTCATTTTTATTTCTGATTTAGAGAATTGAGTAATTTTTGAGCAGTATTGTCTTCGGCCTGACGAGCCTTTTGCTCAGCCTGATGATGCTCTTCGCGTAATTTTTTCGTAAATTTGGCGGTAATTTCCACCTGGAATTCGGCAACGATTTTATTGGACTCCTGCAAATATTCTTTTTCGATTTCTTTGTACTGCTGGAGTTCATCGATGAGAATTCGATAAAGAGCCTGGGCTTTGGGAGAAGTCGGATTGCCCAAACTGCGATCGACTTGGGACTGCAAATCGGGGCTTAAACGAGCCATGGCCTTGGATCTGGCAATGAGGTTTTGGAGCTCCTGAGTTGAGAACATATAGGTAACGGCCATAAGGGCTTTAGTCAAAATTAGGGTTATTCAGATTATTATACCAAAAAAGCGTCTTTTTTGAAAGCGGAGGCTGGATTGCCTCATTTGGTTCCCTTATTTAGAAATTTCTCCTAGAAATTTAGGGTTTTGTTCTCGATATTTAACGATGAAGTAATTCTCCATAGCGCTACTTTCCAGATGAGTTGGGACGTCGAAACCCTGATAATATTTTTCCTTGTCTTGGCTGGTAAAAATGAGTACTGGAAGATTGAAATATTTCAATATGTAATTAGCGATATTTCTCCCTGTCCGACCATTACCATCTGCAAATGGATGCATAATTTCATATTCCAAATGCATTTTTGCACTATAACGAAGAACGTCCTCGACATTTTTCGGGTGAAGCTGCTCCAACCCGGTATTTAACCTGGTAAAATAGTTGGCATAATCTACGGGACTTGGTGGTGGAATAATGCGACCGCCGACTCGAACCCAGTCATAGTCTCCACGAATCACGCCTCGATGTTTTTTATCTAATGAATGTCCGTAATCACTTTGTTCATCTGTAAGTAAAAGCTGCATTTTCATAACATCTTCACCAGAAATTGGAGATTTTTCTTTAGCTCGACCTTCTAGAACTAACCAGGCCCCTACACATCCCAAAGGGATTTGTTTTTTATAACGTTCCGTAATGAGCTTTTTATCGATTTCAGTAACATCTTCGATTAAATTACTTTCATGGATAAAATCGATATTTTTAGTAATTCTCAACTCAATTTGTTCATCACTTTCGAAACCAAAACCATGACCTTCATAAGCCGTTTTTAAACGATTTTCAAATTGAGGGTCAGTGGTATTGCCGGCACCGAAAAGGATATCTTGAACCTGTTTATGAGTATCCGAAGATATTCCGGGCGTCAGGATCAATCTGGTTGCTCCGGTGCGGTCCTTAGCGATATTAGCGATTTCTTTACCAGTGGAATCATAAATTTTCATGCGTTCTGCTGACATAATATTTATTGTTAAGGAAATGATGACATTAATTTATTATAATTGGCAAAGAATTCTTCATAAAGTGGGTCGGAATTTATTTTCTGAAGATCGGTCGCTTCAATCTTTTGTGAAAGTTGATCACCGATCAGTCCTTCTAACCTATCCAAGGGCTTTCCTTTATATAAGGTCTTGGAGAGCTTAGCATTACTGGCACGCATTTCGCTGTGGAGAGAAGATTCACCGGTATCATCCTTTTCCATGGGAAGACGACGATATTTACTTTCTGGCCCTAAGAATTTAACGATGTAGTATTCATATAGAGCGCGTCCCGTTCGACCATTCCCGTCTCTCATCGGATGGATTTCAACAAAAGTTTGAAGTGCATAAAAGGCTGCTTTAACGACTGCTTTTTCGTAGACCGCCGGATCGCCTGTTTTTAGATCAGAAAGCTGTGTTTCAATTTTTTGCATATTGGTCGATAACTGGCCCAATAATTCTGGGACACGGCCGGCTATGGGAGCTATATATTCACCTACAGATACCTGTACTTCACGTGTTTTTCCGGAGATGTCGTAACCTTCTTCCGGGCTTAACAGAACCTCCAATTGGGCTTGTGCCCCACGTGTTTGCCAGCGATGGATTTCCAGGATAAGTTGATCGGCAGACAGCCCCCTAGCGATCAGTTCCGGCAGGACTTTTTCACTGAGGAATTTTGCGTTGAAATCTTTAAGTTTGTTGAAATTTTCTTGATAGTCCGGGCTGTCTGCGTCCAGCGTTGTTTCGGGCCGAGTCTCATACCATTCATGTTCAAGAGGTGAAAGTTTTAACAGTTTTTCCAGGAAAGCTGCTCTTTGTTCTGCGGTTTTCAAAGGGCTACCATCAACACTGGCAAAATCCGCAGTCAAATCTTGCAAGTCTCGAGCAGCCTGTTTGAGCCCCATCGCCTCGAGTTGACCAGCCTGTTTGGAAAGATAAATAACCCTCTCATAAGTATTGGGGTTTTTCAATATAAGCTCTTGGAGAGTGGCGATCTGGATTTCAGGGTGCAATTCCATCGCATCTTCCAGATGATCTTGTACGAATTCTCTCCTGGCATTCATTTCTAAGCCTCGCTCAAAGTCCAAAGATCTTTGGTATTTTTCCAAGTTTACTTTCAATTGCTCCATCTCTGTAGTAATGGCAGGATCATCTTTCCCCGTATATTGAGCGAGCAGAGCGACATCTTCAAGATACTTGAGTCTGGAGTGGATTTCCTTGTATTTACTCTCCAATTCTCGAGTATCTTTGATTGCCTGCTCCAGTTCGGCGTCGAAAGGTTGATTTTCCGGTTTGTGATCAAGAAGTTCTCGCTCTCCAGGTGCCAGCTCTCGAGGAGTGTCGCTGGCCGAGAGACCATCATTCAGCTTAGCTATTTTGCGTCGCTCAATCACTTCACCGATTAATTCTCGTTGGGAAGCATTGGGGCTGACTTCGAGGATAGCTTCGATTTCGACGTGACTGATAGGGACTTCAGCTTTGACTGTGAGTTTACCGACCTCTAATTCTGCCTTACCTTTATTGTATTTAGATTGGGAATCACGGACAGCGGCATCGGATTTGGAGTATTCGACGGCCTGCGGATCAGCTGAAAGGATTTTGTCCACCTCTGTTTGACCTTTACCCTCGGCGATTCTGCGGACCAGGGATTCAGGAGTCAGACCCTTTTGTTGCAGAGCCTCGATGGAACGGCTATCGAGAAAGGCAATTTCAAATTTCCCTCCTCCGCCCCGGATTACTTTGAAATGCTGTAAATGGGCAGGAAGTTCCGCGGCTATACCACTTTTTAAAACCTGATGGTAAGCTGTCATATTTTTATCCATCCCCAAATAACCATATTTGGAATTGATCACTCCGGCATGAGAAAGCTCCGTGGTGACTGTGTCCCAAATGCGATGCTGCGAGCTAATTACTCCATCCGGGAAAGTGTACATGCGGGTTGGTTTGACATCCATGTAACCCTGCTTGTAGGCATTGGTGTCGGGATCAATGGCCGATTTGTCTTCCATCATGGTAATTTCTCGTTTGATTTGCTCCAGTTTTAATTCATATTCAGGCTTAGGGATAAGTCCCTTTTCGAAGCGTGAGCGTAGTTCTTCTAAATTCTTTTTGACAACCGCCAAACCCTTCTCGATCTCGTCGATATTGGTGACTTTTTTATCCAAGCGGTTGATATCATAAGCTTCGCGGAATTCGGTGGCGCCTTCTTTAATGACGATTTTGCCATTCACCAACTCTATGTGATCCATGATATTGAATCGGGCAAACCGGGTTTTATCAGCAGAATACTTGAGGGCGTCCAGAGGTTTTTCGGACAGGGTGCGGGCGGTGGTGAGGATGGCCTGGGCGGAAGCAGGGTCGGTTTTGGCTAGACTATTTAGAGCGTCCATGACATCTTTGGGCAAATCGATGGAAACTACTTTAGCGTCCATCAAGCGGGGAGCTTCGATACGACTATGTGGCGGAACTCCCGTCAATTCCTGGCGGGTAACATTTAGTTTATCCGCCAATGGTTTAAAGGCGGAGACAGTCGACATTTTGGCGGTGTCCAGACGGGCCAATAAACTGTAGAGCATCATCATATCTCCCGGTTTGCTTTTTTGGGGGTTTAGTTGAGCTATTTCCAGCATCAGTTTTTCGGAAGACATCGGTGTAAGCTTGCTACTCTTGGGGACACGGGCGTCGATCAGGTCTTGGAAATGCTTAGGGTCAACGCTGATCATTTTTTGGATTTCTACAATCGACATTCCGGATAAGTCCTGGATCTCCTGGGCAATATGCTCACTGAAAGTGATGCCTTTTTTACCCTTGAATGAGGCGTCCAAACTGCGTGTATCAGCACGATATTCAGCCAGAATACGCATACTATTGATGTCGGCCTGATATTGCTCATAAGTTCCATCCAGATGCCATTCATCTTGCAATACTTTGAATTTTTTTCTAGCCACATCGCTGGAAACCGGAAGTCCCTGATCATCACGGTCGAGACTGAATAGTTCACGGGCCGAAGTGGCGATTTGATCATTGAACTTGATGGCATCAAGGTATTTGCCCTGATGTGCCAGTGATTCAGCTTTAATGCGCCCGCTGATTTTGTGTAAATAAATATCGACAAGGTTGACTTTGGATCCAGTAATATTGGTAGCCGTATCATTAGTGGGTCCCATATTGCTGATGTCGATGAACAGCTTTTGAATTTTCCCACCCGGCCCGGCATGATAAACCACCAATTCATCTCCACCTATTTTGATGATTCTGCACCCTCCCTCGGCCATTAAGCGCTCATGAGTGAGGTTGACCAACATTTCACTGGAATAAGCCGAAGTTTTACTCTCGTAATCGCTGAAAAGATTGATGTTTTCAAATAATGGTTGATGGTCGGCACCCAATTTTGGCGTACCGTCTGCGTTTAGAAGTGGTTTTTTAACGATTTTCGACTCCCTGTAAAATTGTTTTTCGCTGGTGTAAAGTCGGTCGAGAGCTTGATAGACCCGCATTTGATCGTGGGTTTTTAGACTGAGCTGCTCGGGTGTCATACCCAATTCTTTGGCCAATCCATCCAGTGAAGTTTTAATTTCGGCTAATTTGTCGGTATTGGCAGTTCGATCCTGTTCTAATTTATCACGTTTGGCCAGGAGCCGGTCGGCCTCGGCCAGTTTGAGAAACTTATCTTTGACTTCAGCTTTACGTAGTTCCTGGTAACGTTCATGGAATTCCGGCGGTAAAAGTGAAGGATCATCAACCGTAACTTTGGCTCCTTCCCTGGTAATTATTCGCCCATTGTCGATAGCGATGATATCGCTTGGCTTAACGATACCATTAGCTTTGAGGTTGTCGCTGAATTTATCGGCTTTGAATTTGGTGATTTGTTTTTCAATGACCAGGCGGATCGGCTCCGGCATTTTGGTAAGCGGTGTTTCGGTGAGATTGATTCTCTGACCATTGATGATCAGACCACCATCGGGTAGGGGAATTACTTCGTGAATATCGGTAGGGGCTTTGATACCTTTCTGCCCAAGCCGCTCTACCAGCAATTCACTTTCGACTCTCTGAAATTCTCTTTGTTGTCTTTTACTGCTTCGACCCGGCTGTTTCTCGCCGAAAGCCCGATGACCTTTTCCTAGGGCATAGGCCTGAAGGGCGTTTTGAATAATTCCTTTGGCCCAGAAATCGAAAGTAACTTCATCTCCCCGACCTTTGTAGATCAAACTAAGGGCTTCCAGACCGGTTCCGGCGACACCACTGAAACCTTCGGCAGCAATGGCGGTGGCTACTTTTGCGCCGGCGCCGGCATCGGCGCCGGCTGCCTGGAGGATTTTACTTTGGCCGGCACCGATGGCTCGGAAACAGCCGACTTTAGCAATGGATTCCAGTAAGGTTAGACTAGCATACCTCCATTTACCGGTTTCCAAAGCCTCAAAAAATTCCGGATTATGCCCGGTACTTAGGCCTTCCCAAATGGAGCTCATCACTAACATTGAGCCACCTTCTGCTGCTAAGCCGGCTCCATACCCCAGAGCAATACGTTTAGTCTGATTCATCACAGCTTCTTTTAAGGCTGGCGAAAGCCCTTCCCAAATAGCTGAATTGCTACGAAGAGCCATGATACCGCCTCTTTCTATCACTTCAAGAGCAGCTGAAGACATACTTTCTTTCAAAAGTAATTTCAGGGCGGTGCGCCCGGCCATTTTACCGATAGCGCCTGCTCCGAAACCGATTGGTAAAGTAGCGACAGTTTCCACCAGTAGCTGTTGGGCTTGGTCTTTGAAATCATTCCAATCATCTTCATTGTAATTGGACCAAGACCAAGGCTTATACCAGCGACCCGAGCCATCATCGTAGGGGAGGCTGGCATTGAACCCTTCGAGCGCAGATCCAGCAGTGGCTAATCCTTGCTCAGTCATTTTGTGGCGCATGTCCCGTTCATACTGGGATTGAAGGCGTTGCTCAAAAAATTGTTTTTGGAATTGCTGCAGGACAAATGGATCCGGTGGATTTAAGGCGATTTTGTCAGCTCCGGGTTTAGAGTTATGTTCAGTGACCCAGCGTTGGTAATATTCGGTAGCAGCTTTATGGACATCTGCGGCGACCATCGGATCGGCCAACATTCTTTTGGTAACTTCCCTTTTAGTGGCGCCACCATCCTTTTCTTCAAATTCCTGGTAGCGGTAATGCATGGCTTTGGAGAGGTATTTCTGAGTGTATTGCATACCCAACGAATCATCCTTGAAGTAATCGGCGATAGCCACAAAACCCTTTTCCCGTTTACCATTATCAGTAGTATTGATATTGGCGAATAAATCAAATAGACGCGCGGAAGTAGATTCGACTTTACGGGTACCGTCAGCTGACTGATAAGTTGTTGCGGCCGGGTGGTTTTTCGGGTTGGAATAACCTGATAATTCCGTCTGGAGTTTTTTTAACTCATCATCGAAATCGAGAGGTTCTCCTTTGGCTATCCGATCTCTGATTTTACGGATTCCAGCGTCGAGTTTGGCGGGCTCTTCACCGGTTAGACCGGCTTGATGATTATCGACTAATTGCCGTTCCGACTTGGTCAGTTGATCGTAGGGCAGATATGGTAACAATAAAAGACGCTTGTCACCGGCAATTTTACAATCCTCCGGTTTGAAGGGAGGCTTTCTCCCCTCTGCTGCGGCTTGGCTATTGGCTCGTATTTTTTTCACTCTATCCAGAATGTCACGCCCACTGCCTTGGCTTTTAATGATACTGATAACCTGAGCGTACTTAACGTCTTTTTCCAGATCGACCAACATGTCCAGCTTGGCTGAATTGAACTTTTTGACTACTTCGATAGCGATGTTCAGCTGATCGGCACAAGTTTTCCGATCGGCTTCAGGCCCTTTTTGGATTTTTTCGATATAGACACGGAATTTGACAATTGCCTCATCCAACTTTCCGCCTTTCATCAGAGCCATACCATTGTAAAATTCAGCAGATTTGTCATAAGAATCAATTTGTCTTTGGGCGTCTTGGAGATAAGTTTCATGCTTCTTTTTGTCCTCGGGCGGAAAACCCTTCGCTTTTTCAATATATTGATGATAAAGGGCGATCGCGCCGCTAACATCACCTTTGGCCATGGCATCGAAAGCGGAAAAATACTCTTTGGCACTGTCACCCAATTCTTCACGCGTACGATCGAAGAGCTTCTGTTCGCTGATAATGGTTTGCTTTTCTTGGCGAGCTTCAACTTCGGCGGCGTCCCGGGCGTCGGTAACGACACGGGCGGCCTGGAGGGTCATCCGCTCAATCACGCTTTGGGGTAATCCGTCCTTTTTAAAGCGCCAACCTTTGCCACCATTTATTTCTTTATATTTCGGATTACCGGGATCAATAAATTCGACGCAGTCGGTAAATTTGTAGGTATCTTGACGGTCCTCGTAAGTATTATCCATGTACTCTTCAGCGATACGCCCCTTGGGATCAGTTGGATCAGGCACATATCTGATGGCCTTTTTACTGTCGATCAAAACCCGATAAGAATGAACCTGATCCTGTTCTGCGGCCGCAGCTTTATTCATTTTGCGGGTGGCGCGATTGGCGATAATCAGTTCCAGGTTGGTTTTGCAAAGAGATTGATAGGCTTTGAAACGCTGGAGATTTTCCGGCTTTAGATCGCCGGACGCTTCTTTACTCAAGATCGAACTGATTTGCGCTTCAGAGGAGATCAGGTAGGAGAATATTTTTGATTCACCGGCCAAATGGTCTTTATATTCCTGGGAATTCTCATCAGAACCGGGGGCGGCAGCCAGGAATTGCTTTTGATTAGTGACGCTTTCCTGCCAACTGGAATCCATTTTTGGCAGCAGATCAGCTAATGTTTTGTTGAGCTGCTCTCGTTCAGAATCACGGATTTCACTTTCGCGATTAGTGTTTTTGGTCTGCAGATCAGTGGCCCGATCGAGCGCGGGTTGATAATATCGATCATTGATTTCTTTACCCAGATTGACGATAGTTTGGTCCGGACTCATTAACATCGCTGCGACTTGGGAAGTTTGTTGGGTCTTGTCGATTCGTCCGATGAGAGCATCGAGCCGTTTGTTAAAATCGTCGTAAACGACACGATTAAGGCTTTTTTTCTGATCTTTTTGGAGACCGGCCAACTCCTTTTCCAGAGCGCCGATGGCCGTATTGATGCCGGCAAATTCCTGACGTGCCTTGGCTGCATCCAGATTGGCCTGAGCCAGTGGATCGGGCTTTTCGACCGACCCGGCGGGGCGTTTGGACTCCAAATCCTGATAGAGGTTCTGCAATTTTTCAGAAACTGGCTGAAATAGCTTGGTATATAACCCTGCAGCCGGTCCTTCGATAAACGGGGAAGTAGTATTAGCAGCTTTTCCACGGTTCTCGTAAATCGTACTCAAGTCGCGTGAAGCTGATTTGAGCTTGGCTAGATGGGAATCGTAATCTGCGCTACTGATGGGCTTTTTTATTTTGGCGATTGCGCTAGCCAGAGCGGTGATCTCCGTTCCTTTTTTGGCTAAATCTTCCTGGACTTTGACCAGCCGGATACCGTGGTCGATGTCGTCGTCCAGATTTCCGATCAATTCATCCAAAGCTTCCTTGATGCTATTTCGCATCGCTGTGGTGGCTGGTGTGGAAGAAGTTGTATTGAATTCTTGATAAATTGCTGTGAGGTTTTTGCGATTGGCTTGTTTGAGAGCGAGATTGGAAGAAAGGTTGGCCAAGCTTGAGCCGGTATTGATTTTTTCATCTCTACTTGCCAAAGCGACTCGTGCCGTATCGACTTTTTCCAACTTTTGAAAGGCTGTTACTTCTGCTTTTTCGGCAGTGAGCTCAGTTTGTAAACTGGCTTTCAGACTGTCCAGGGAAGCGAAACCCAGCTCTGCCGCTGTGAGCTCTTCGCCCCTGGCCTTTTTGGCATCGATACCTTTTTTCTGAAGCACTTCACCTTCTGCCGCCAAATCGAGGACTTTACTGCCGAGCCCTGTGGCAGCCGCGTCTAAATAATCTTTGGCTTCTGTGCTCTTAAAAGTAGCCTGGAAAGTCTTTAGTGAATTTTTCTGAGCATTTACCTCACTTCGATAAGTCTGACGATATTGGACCAGTTTTGCCTTGAGGGCCTGGGGGCTCTCTTTACCAGTAGCAACGGTTTCCAGCCGCTGTTGTCCTGATTCGATATTTCCGAAATCTAATGGCATTATTGATTTTTATTTTGGCCTGGGGATTTTCCTGACTTGAGAGTATCCAGGAATTATACCATTTTTAGAGGGATTTTTTGAGGTCTATAAGCCGATTATCTAGTGTTTTTGATTGACAATTTGACGCAGTGTGTCGAGGCGCGAGAATACTGGCTTAATCATCAAAAACTTGCTATAATTGGTGATAGAATTTTTTGAATAAAGTTTTCGATGACTTATCGTGAATCAGCAGAACTACCGGGAATGGATTGGAAAAAAGTATTTTCCGATTTTTATCAAGGACAGAAAAACATGAACGTCAAGGATTTTGCCAATAGTCTGAGTAAAGAGGATAAATTTGTCCCACCGGCCATAGATCGTTTGACTGACGCGGATTTGGAGGCGCTGTTGAGGATGTCGAGACATTTGGAGAAATTGGCCCTACAGAATTCTTATAACCATTTCTTTTTACATTTGATCAATAAAGTGATCACCCTGGTGCTGCATAATTTCCCGGAAGCTTTTGTAACTTTAACTGATCAGGAAAAGGAAAAAGTGCTGGGATTCAAAATTGAACTTCCCAACGAAGTAGCGGTTTTTAATCAGGTCTATGCCTATATGCAAGGTCACGTGGAATTGCCTTTTGCGACATTTGATAATGGCGCAACGATCAGGTCAATATTGGAAAAAGTCAAAAAGGAATTGGATGCGGAAAAGGGTAATAGATCAAATAGCCTTATAAACCAAAGGGTTCTGGATAGTGTAGTGGCGGTAAACAGCCAATATTCTCTTTATTTTTATGATCTGCATCCATTTACCTAGGTTACTTTTGCTCATCTAATTGTTTGAGCAATTCTTCTCCCTGCAATTCTTCTTTTTTCCGACCGGATTTTTCTTCTAAACCACGGGCTTTTTGTTTGATCCGGATGACTTGAGCCTGGAGAGTTTTCAGATGCTCCTGATCTGTATCCTGGGCCAGGGCAGTTTCGATCATTTGATCAGTGGCGGCATTTTTGGGTTGAATAATTTTGAGCAGGTTCTGAACGGTTGGAATTGGGAGGGTTTCCAGATTGGATAGCCAAAATTGACGATCTTCCGGATCGATCAAGAGAGATTTTTCCAATTCATGGCGGAGTTGGATTTTGAGTTCTTCTAATTGGTCGGATTCAGGCATGGGAAGATTGTTAACCAGGAGGAAATTATTCTTGATCAGTGATTTCTTCTGTAACTGTTTCCAAGACTTGTTTACTGCTTCGAGAATAATTAACTTTCAGGAAAATCAATATGGAAGATAAAATAATATTGATGGTGGAAGAAAAGATAATCGGATTTAGCTCAAAACGAATGGCATAGACGAGCCAGAGAAATGAACTGGAATTGACCAATAGTAACATTCCCCAGGCAATATCATTGAGACGGTGACTTTTTAGCGCCCTCGCCACTTCAGGGAAAAAAGTACAAGCGCCCAGACAACTGGCGATAAAGCCGATAAGATCCCAAAAATCCATTTTTAGTTAATTAGACATCGGTCTATTATAACAGATTTTGGCTGGGCGGTCTATCGTGGGGATTAGCGGAAGTCCGGAAAAGTTGGTGACTTTAGATTGCCTGATTTTGCAATTCACGGATCTGGGCGTCGCGAGCGGCATCTTTGGCGAAAAGTAAATTAAAGATGATGGGGATAAGTAGCAGAGTGAGTATGGTTGAACAGCCAAGGCCAAAGATCAGAGTTGCTCCCAAACCTTCCCAGGTTTCATCATAAAGGGTGATCGGGATCATCCCGATAATAGTGGCGGTACTGGTCAGGAAGATCGCTTCCAGACGGGATTTGGAGGCATCAGTAATGGCTTCACGAAAAGGTATTCCAACTTTGAGATTGAGATTGATTTTATCGACTAACATGATGGCATTCTTGACGACTATACCAAAGAGAGCGACCAGGCCGATTAAAGTTGGGAAAGAAAGTGTGAAGCCGACTAAGGTTAGCCCGTAAAATACTCCAGACATGGCCAGCGGAATAGTCAATAAGACCAAGATGGCTTTGCGGAAGGAATTGAACTGGATAACCAGAGTGGCAATAATCAGGATAAAGGCGATAATCATAGCTCTCAGAATGGAAAAGATGGATTCGGTATTGGTGTCATTCTGGCCGCCAAAAGTCGCTTCATAACCGACTGGTAGCGGATGGTCCTGCAAAACCTGTTGGAAGGCGGCCAGCACTTCATTAGGTAGAGCCGGCTTGCCGACGCTGGAAGAGAGTACTATCACGCGCTTTTGGTCGAGGCGGCTGATCGATGTGAGTGAGGAGCCGACGGATACGTCGGCGACTTCAGCCAATTGGAAGGATTGACCGCGGCCGTTTTGCAAGGTTAATGATTTGATTTGATCCAAAGTACGGATGGAATTTGGATTATATTCGGCAACAATTTTCATTTCATCCTCACCCTGAATAATACTGGTGATTTCACTTCCGGATAAGGCTGTGCGCAGCGTGCTAGCCACCTGAGCTGGAGTCACACCTCTTAATTGCATGGGCTCAGGCTTGAGTTTGAAAGTAAATTCGCCCGGGCTGAGGGTGATCGAGGTGGTAGGATTTAGCACGCCGGGAATGGCGGATAGATAATCCTTGTATCGATTAGCTGTCTTTTGTAATTCAATCAGGTTGGTGCCACTAAACTGCACCTGGAAATCAGCACCGGTGGGGGGACCTCCACTCAATTCTTCCAAAGTTACTTGAGCTCCCTGGACAGTCGATAATTTTTTACGCAGTCCTTGAGCATAAACATAGGATTTTTCTTTGATGGGACGCTCATTTTCCGGCCATAGATTGATGGCGAATTGAGCACGATTGGTTTGCCCACTAGAATTGGATCCTCCACTCATTCCTCCGCCTCTACTGGCACTAGTGCCGGTCTGGCCAAGTAGAATGGAAAAGTTTTTGATTTGGCTTTCTTGTAGTAAAATCTGTTCTACCTGGTCGGCGACTTTTTTGGTGTCAGCCAAAATCAGGCCGGGGGCACCCTCAATGTTGACATACATTAAATCCTGATCGGAGGCCGGTAAAAATTCTGATTTCAGGATTCCGCTGGCCGGTAAGGCGAGTGATCCGAGAAAAAATAAAATGATGATGAAGATCAACAAAAAAGAACGGAATTTTTTATCCAAAAACCATTTCAACAATCGTTCATAATGAGGGGTAATTTTATCTAATTTTACCACTCCGCTAGTAGCTTTTTGAAACCAGGTCTTTTCTGAATGTTCAGAGTAATGATGCTGTAACTTGGCCTTAATTTTTTCGGGGAAAGCGATTTCTTCGAGCAATAATGCTTCATTCCGGATGAGAGTTTTCTTGAGTGAAGCACGATACCAAAGTAAGAGAGTGATGATTACAAAAAGTAGGACTGATGAGAGGACAATGGCGAAGAGGCCGCCGGTGGTGAACAGTAAGTAAAGAGCGCCGAGAAAGGTCAGGAGCAAGAGAATAACCCAAAATTTGAAGAAGCCTCTAGTGGGTCGGAATCGCTCTAAGATAGCAGCCATAGGGTGGTTGATGGCGATCGCGATGATCGTGGAGGCGGCCAAAGTGATCGAAGCGGTCAGAGGGATGGAACGGATAAATTGCCCGATTATTCCACTGGCCAATAAGAGTGGGAGAAAGGCGAAAATTGTGGTCAGGGAGGTAGTCAAAAGAATATTGAAGAAATCTTTGAAAACCAAAAGGACCGCTTCTTCTGGAGTAAATTTTCCGGTAGCCATATACTGCTTGGTGGCCTGAACCACGACGATAGCGTCATCTACCAATAGCCCCAGAGAAAGAATCAGAGAAAAAAGTGACAAGAAATTAAGGGTCTGCCCAGCCATGAGCATTAGCCCGAAAGTGGCAGCGAAGACCAAAGGAATCACAATCCCAGCTGTGAAGGCTTCCTTTAAGCCCACAAAAAGGAAAAGAATAATTGTGACCAGAATGATAGTATTGAGCGCTTCGCGACTGAGGTTATTGAAGTCATCACGGGTTTGTTGTGAAACGTCATAGGTGGTCTCGATCTGTAAATCTTTTGGTAAAGTGGAACCTTTCATTTCGTCTAAACGCACTTTTCCGGCGTCGATCAAATCGATCAGTCCCGCTCCGGTTTTTTTGATTACATTGATGGAAATAGCATTTTGCGGCTCTCCGCCATTGATGGAAAACTTGGTAGTCGACTGACGCTCCTGCGCTCGTTCCGAGACATCAGCTACGTCCTTTAAGCGAATGATTGAATCGCTAAAAGTGGCTACCGGCAAGTTGCGGATTTCTTGAGCGGTGTGGAATTTCCCATCGACGCGCAGGGTGTATTCAAAATTACTGATATTCAAATCCCCCAGTGGCAAAGTAATATTGTTGCTCCGGATAATGGCATTGGTTTGATCCATACTCAGACCATAGAGGTTGAGTTTATCGGGATTGTAGCTCACACGGATTTCGGCGATGTCTCCACCGCTAATATTCACCTGGCTGGTACCGGGTAATTTCTCCAATTCGTCTTTAACCTGATCCGCATAATGACGGAGAGTGAAATTATCGTAGGGGCCGGTGACGATGATCGTCCAAACGGGTGTATTGCTAAAAGAAACTTCACTGACTAACGGTTCACTTGCTTCGGCGGGGAGATTGGCTTTGGCATTATCAACAGCATCACGTAAACGGCGGATAGCGTCTTTCAAGTCTTCTTCAGCGCGGAATTCTACTGAAACGGTACCGAAAGAATTGGAGGCGGTTGAACTGACTTGTTTAACTCCACTGAGATTGACCACCTTCTTTTCGATTTTTTTGACGACTAATTCTTCGATATCAGAAGGGCTGGCTCCGGGTAAAGCCACTGTTACAATACCAAAAGGGATTTTCACTTCCGGAGTAGATTCCAATGGTAATTGCTGGAAAGAAAAAATCCCCCAGAGCATGATGGCCATAATGCACAGGAAAATCACCCTCTGATTGGTCAGTAGAAAATTGAGGAACTTGTTCGCTTTGGCTGGCTCAAACTGGAGTTGATCCAGATAAAGTGAATCTGAAGTCTGATCCTCTGGGAGGAAAGGTTTTTGTTGTGGTTGCTGTTCAGTCATTAATTTAGAACAGTTATGGATTGGCCGGCGGTGAGACTCTTGGCTCCGGAAAGAATTACTTCGGCCTGACGATCGAGACCGCTTAAAATCGCAATTTGGTCGCCGGCAATAGCGCCAGTTTGAACAACGACTTGCTTGGCTTTGCCATGATCGTTTACATAGACAAATTGGCTTTCACTGCCGATAGTGACAGCGTCAAGTGGCAGGTAAATGTGCCCGCCGCCGATATTACCGGACGCTAAAGGCAACTTGGCTGAAAGGCTCTGATTAATTTTAAAGAAAATATTTGGTAATCCTAAAGTTACTTTGACCAATTTGGTTTTTTCATCGACTTTGGGGGAAATCGACTTGATCGGTACGTCGATTTGATGACCGCCCAGAATAATTTCGGCGGGAGCCGCGGTGGTGATACGGTCGGCGGTTGAAGCATCTATCCCCAACTCCAATTCAAAAGCATGTGGGTCGATGATTTCGGCAACCATCGCCTGAGGACTAACCGATTGGCCCGGCACCAAATCCAGTGAAGTCAAAATCCCTGAAAAAGGGGCTTTGATTTGTAAAGCTCCAGCGGAATTTTTGGCCAGATCAACATTCAATTGGGCTAATTTTATTTGGTTGGCAGCATTGTCTAAGGCAGTTTGTAATTGAACTCGAGTCGACTGATACCCCTGTTGAGCCAATTGGAGAGCGTCACTGGAATCGCCGGTGTAGCCCAATTTGGTCTTGGCTGAGGCCAGGTTTAAATCCAAGACTCTAGCCTGATTTTGTGAAGAAGCGATTTGTGACTCGATCTGATTGATGCTTAGTGCTGCACCATTTTCAGCTGTATTTAAGCTGTATTTAGACTTATTGATACCATCATAAAGGGCATCAATAGCCTTGTTTTGAGCGCTTAGATTGGCCTGTAATTTGGCTTGTTCAGCTTTGAAAGCGGCGATTTGCTCGGGATTGACAGTGGAGTCGGAATTTAATGTTTCACCTTGGGAATTGAGATTGTCCAGTTGGAGCTGAATTTGTCCGCGATCGCTTTGAGCCTGATTGAGATCGTAAATTAAATGATCGATATTGTTTTTACCATAAGCATCATCGCGCTGGTTTTTCTGCTGAGTATTAAACAATGAGTTTTGTAAAATATTCAAAGTATCTTCCAGACCGGCTTTATTTTGTTCAATAACGCCCAGATCATAAGCAATAGCTGAGGCTTGACTGACCGCGCTTTGCAATTGTAAAGAAGCGGTTTTGAGTGATTCATTACTGGTTTTTTGGAGTGCTTTGTAGGAATCCTGAGCATTGGCCAGCGTCTGCCGGGCGACTTTCAATTGAGTTTCTGAGGGGTGTTCAGCCAGATTATTTCCGGTTAATTCGAGGATAGTATCCCCGGCATTGACATAGTCGCCTTCCTGGAAATTAACCGTTTTGATCGACCCGGAAGTCTGAGGGAATAAAGAAAGAGTGACTTGTGATTTGACGCTACCGACTGCATCAAAATAAATGTTGTTGATGGAGGCCAATTTGGTGGTGGTAACTTCAATAGGGAGTTCAGGGTTTTCGTTAGTGGCGGTAGATAACTGTCCGGTCTGATCGAGAGGATCGGCCAAGATAGCAGCATTGGTAGCTTCGGTTTGAGGCTGTTGATCCAGTTTGGTAGTAATGAAATTGGAGATGAAATAGACCAATAAGGTGATTCCACCTACGAATAATAGCAAATAAATAACAGCACGGAATTTATTCATAACTCTATAAAAATTGATGAGTGGGCAAAATAGCCCTTTCAGACGGATTTGTCAAAAATAAATTATGTATTATAGTTAGCTTTTAAAGCCACTGGAAATTGTGGATTTGAATTGATTTGAAGAGAAACAGAAAAAGCCGATTCCGCTAGCGGAATCGGCTTTTTAGATCTACTAATTAAATTGACCGGAAAGTTCAAAAATTTGGCAGAAGATCTGAATTTACTATAAAATTGCCTTATTGTCAAATATTTATTTTTCAGGCTGGAGAGAGGTCAGAAAATATTTAGAAAGATTTAAGCTTCAAACCAGAAAACCAGCTTACAGTTGGGTCGAGATTTTGCTGTGGACTCGAGCTACAAAGTGGCTTGAAAACCTCAAAATTGTCCATTGAAAAGGAGGGTACCATGTGGCAGATTATCGGGTCTATGGCAAATGATATTTCGTTGATGCAGGGCCTGGCCTTCGTGTGTTTTGTAGTCGCCGTGACCATGACATGCGCGGGACACTTCTTCATCTGCAAGAGTGAAGAGTTGAAAGAAGAATGTGAGGCACTTCAAACTAAACTGACTGCAGCTCGACGTGATTATGCGAAAGGCCTAAAGCTTCGAGAGAAAATCATGGCTGAACTGCTGGAAGAAGACAGGGTTTGGGTCGATCAGTGGAAAGCCAGGGCGGAGTGGTTCGAACGGCAATGTCAACAATCGAATAAGCTTTCGTCCAATAATAGTGTGCCTCCGTTGGCGGCAGAAAGGTCAGAGGTTGAGATGAAATTTCCCAAGAATCTCGATGAAATGCAAGAATCGTTCAAACAAGGAGAAAAGCTGATGTCAAAGATTCGCAAGCAAAAGAGCCTCATTCGTGAGGTTGGTTTCATTCGAGCGGTGATGATGTTTGGTCTGGGCTATGTCCTGGCCAGCATGATCAAGGAAACCTGGGACAGGATCAAGCATCGTTTCGAGGACGATGCCAAGGGTTCAGGACGCGAGGACTCTACGGACTAACGCCCGGACTCAAAACAGGTGGTACCCTTCTGGCTGGGGATTAAAATCCCCAGCCTTTTTCAAATAAACGGGGAGATCGGATTGACAATAAGGTGATGATTGCCTTAGATTCAACACTCAGGTTCAGCCGTAAAGTTGCTATACTTGGAAAGAAAGCACTTCGGAATGAAGATCGACTTTGATAACAAAGTACTGATGAGACCCTCATCTAAACCCCCACGTTTCGAGAATTTTGAGATACTAAGTGAAACCGCCAAGCACTGGCGAGCCAATGCTGCTTCTGAGAATGACGTATTGATCAACATGCAATGCCATGAAGCGGCTTTGAAGATTGCGACAGTTGTTTTTGAAGAAACATACAGATATTTTGAAAGTTTTCTGAGAGATGTAGGAGTATCCGATACCGAACAAGCTTACTTTCGGCATTGTGTTTATGGGGAACTAATAAAAAATGGCTTTCTAAATCGTGAGGATGCCTTGGTAGAAGCCATTACTACAGTACTGGAATGCTTTTATGCAGATCGAGGGGCGTTAATCAAATTGGTGAAGTCCCTAGAAAATGAATATAATCTGATCGTTGAATATGGTGGATTGGACATATTGAGGATATCAATGCAATCATGGAGTGACTTGCCGGATTTGATTACCAGGATTTTAATGTCTAGAAAACTGATCAGTACTTAAACTTTTTTGAATGATAAAATTATGAATGCCATTGAAATAAATAGTTTGAGTAAAAAATATGCCAATGGTCCATTGGCTTTGAAAGCAGTAGATCTCCACATTAAATCCGGTGATTTTTTTGCCTTACTGGGAGCAAATGGTGCCGGCAAAACCACCTTGATCAACATTCTGGTCGGGCTGGTCAATAAGACCGGAGGAGCCGCCAAAGTATTTGGCCACGACACAGTTCTGGAAAGTGAAGAGTCAAAAAGGCTGGTCGGTATAGTGCCACAAGAATTTAACTTTAGTATTTTTGAAAAGGTTATGGACATTGTCTGTACCTCAGCCGGATATTTTGGTGTGACCAGGCGAGATGCGGAAAATAGAGCAGAAGATGTTTTACGAAAGCTTTTTCTATGGGAAAAGAGAGATGCTAAAGCAATGCAACTTTCCGGTGGAATGAAGAGGCGACTGATGATCGCCCGCGCCCTGATGCATAAGCCCAAATTACTGATCCTGGATGAACCGACTGCCGGCGTCGATGTAGAATTACGGTATGGCATGTGGGAGTATTTGCGTGAATTAAATGCCGCCGGAACAACTATGTTGCTGACTACGCATTACCTGGAAGAGGTTGAACAGATCTGTCGTAATGTGGCAATTATTAAAGATGGAAAAATTATTAAAAACGACTCTGTCAAAAATTTACTGGCCCAGATGGAAACTCAGACTTATTTAATAACTGTGAATAAGGTTAACGGGTTTGAAAAGATTAAAGACTTTCGAATTACTCCATTTGATGAGAATACTCTGGAGGTGGAAGTGGAACTGGGCAAGACTCTTTCATTGTTAGCCAAAGAATTGGCTTGTGTAGGCATGGAGATGATCGATGTCAGACCAAAAAACAATCGTTTGGAACAGTTATATTTGAATATACTTAATGGATAAAATGGAAAATGAATTACAAAAACGCGGGGCTTGGGCGAATTGGATCGCCTTCAAGACAATTCTACGCAAAGAAGTAGTGCGTTTTTTGCGTATTTGGTCACAAACTCTATTACCGCCGGTGATCACTCAATCACTGTATTTTATCATTTTTGGCGGTTTTATCGGCTCACAGATTCCTGATATCAACGGAGTGTCCTATATGTCTTTTATTGTGCCCGGGCTGGTGATGATGGCTGTAATCAACAGTTCTTTCACAAATGTGGTTAGTTCATTTTTCGGATCGAAGTTCCAGAAAAATATTGAGGAATTATTGGTTTCACCAACTCCCAATTGGATTATAGTAGCCGGATATGTCGGTGGAGGCGTGCTGCGCGGGCTGCTGGTTGGGGCAATTGTTTTTCTAGTATCATTATTTTTTATAAATCCACTGATACACAATATCTGGCTAATACTTCTGTTTGTGATTTTAACCTCGGTATTATTTGCTTTGGGAGGTCTGATCAATGCGATTTTCGCCAAAAAATTTGATGACACGATGATTTTTCCGACCTTTATACTCACGCCATTGACCTATTTTGGCGGAGTATTTTACTCGATTGATCGATTACCGGCTGTTTGGCAGAATGTTTCGAAATTAAACCCGATACTTTATATGGTGGATGGATTTCGATATGGATTTTTTGGCTTTGCTGACGTAAACATCTGGGTATCAGTGAGCATATTGGTGGGCTTAACAATAGTTTTGGCCAGTTTTAGTGAACGGCTGCTGCGCAAAGGCATAGGAATGAAAAATTAATTAAGAGGAAAAAACCCCGCCGGCACCAAAAATGATTTTTTGGGCTGGCGGGGTTTTTTAGTCCTCCTCCGAAACATCGTGTTCGTATACTTCCTTCAAACTCTTGTTGAAACGTCGCAAGCCGGGCAATACCAACAAATAATCCATCAATGTCAGTCGTGAGACCACACTGAGGATCCCCGACAAGGCTCCGATTGTCAGGAGTGTATTCGAGATCCACCAGGAGGTGTGAGCCTCTTCTGAATTGAGCCATCCGGCAGTGACCGGCATCAATGAAAGCAGGGTGAGAAACTGCCAGATGACTTTGGTCTTGCCGAAGGCGCTAGCTTTGGCTTCACGCACGAAGCGTTGCCAATACTTGAACGGAGCGACCTGATCAAAGGGCTTGCGCAGAACGGTGCTCAGCAGGTCGATGGTGATCACGGCTACAGTCAAAGGGACACTGACCAGATGATTGACAGCCATAAAGATAAAAAGTGGGAAAAAGTTAACCTTGTCGATCAAGGGATCCAGCCATTCTCCGATACCAGTAAGGCTGAGCCGCAGTGAGTGAGGAATGGTGGAAATGTCGCGCTCCAATTTGAACATCGGAATACGAGTATATGAACCGGTCAAACCGGGAATCCAATCATCTATGTAAACACAACAGTCTACTGATTGGACGTTTCCCTGCTCATTGATTTTCTCTTGAGTATACCAAGCCCAGAGTAGACCGGACTTGGTCAGCGGAGGTTGCTTGACTTCCTGAGAGTGAATACTACTGATCTCCTTGTGGTGACGGAAAGTCAATCCTGGTAGGAAGCGGAGTCGAAGCCGCAAACTTTTGGCCATTTTGCCATCGATGCGATCCAAAGTCATCCCCATGACGGTGATGAGCAGACCGGCGATCAACCAGTTCTCGCGCCCATCAGCGCTGAGGTAAATGATAGTGCCCGCGCCGACAATCGGCACACGCCAAATGGTGAGCCAGTTTGGCGACAGGTAGGGTAGAGCGCCGATGATGCGCAGGACGCGCGGGCGAGCCAAGGCGAGCATGGTGAGGCAGAGAGCCGTTCCCATACTCAACATGACCAAATACCGTACTGGCCAAGCGAATTGGGACAGCATGAAGACCTCCTTGGTTTGGGGTTAATATGAGAGTTTTTGAAGAAAGATTTTAAGGAACATCTACAGTTGATCCAGAGGTAGGACCGGATATCCCGCCAACACAGACCGAAAAGATCCAGTTGAAAGGAAGAGCCTATCTTGGCACGAGTCAGGTTGATTTTCAAGTCTTTCGAAGCTAAACTTAAATATCTAAAAGAATAACTTTTATTTAGTGGCAATACTGACAATTGAAACCGGCACAGAAAATGAGCATTTGAGGCAAGTCTCCCTACCGGTGAAAAAAATCGACAAGACAATCCAGAAACTCATAAAGGATATGGAGGCAACTATGGGAGCCGGTAATGGTTGCGGTTTGGCAGCACCACAAGTTGATGTGTTAAAGCGGGTAATAGTGATTCTGCTTAATCAACAAACCGATCAAGAGGTGATTTTGCCAATGATAAATCCGGAGATTGTTTTTCACTCGGAATTGACAAAGATAGACACGGAAGGTTGTCTGAGCGTGCCGGATTATTTTGACGAAGTGGAACGCTATGCGGAAATCGTCGTGAAATTTTTGGATAAAAAAGGACGAGAACAGATGTTGAAATTAACTGATCTGAATGCCCGCGTCGTGCAACATGAAATTGATCATCTGGATGGCATCCTGTTTGTCGACAAAATTGTTGAAGACGCCGAATTCAAATTGAAAAAATTGCGCAGCAAGGAAAAAGGGCTGTTGATTTAACTTTTTAACTCGGCCTCGATAAAACCGTCGATTTGGCCGTCCAGTACGGCGTCAACATCGTGTTCTTCATGTCCGGTGCGATGGTCTTTGACCAGACGATAAGGTTGTAAAATATAAGAACGGATTTGGTTACCCCAACTCATGGCGACCGGTTCACCTTTCAGTTCAGATAATTCCTCCACCTGTTGTTTCTCTGCCAGTTCAGCCAACTTGGCGGTGAGGATTTTCATGGCGCGCTCTTTGTTTTGTAGTTGCGAACGTTCGGTTTGGACCGCCACAACCAGGCCGGTGGGAAGATGAGTAAGACGGACAGCGCTGGAGACTTTATTGACGTTTTGACCGCCCGCACCCCCGGAGCGATAGGTATCGATGCGTAAATCATCTTTTTTGATTTGAGATTGGTGACTGACATCAACATCGGGCATCACTTCGACCAGGGCGAAAGAGGTTTCGCGAGAATTTTTGGAATTGAAGGGCGAATTGCGAACCAGCCGATGAACACCCTTTTCACATTTCAGATAGCCATAGGCGAAAGCCCCGCTGATGCTAACTATGACGGATTTGACGCCGACTTCTTCACCATCGGAACGCTCCAGGATTTCACAGACATAGCCTTGATCTTCGCACCAGCGCAGATACATCCGGAGGAGCATCCCGACAAAATCAGCAGCGTCTTTCCCACCGGTTCCGGCATGCAGAGAGAGAATAGCATCGCCGGCATCGTACTTGCCGGAAAGAAAAGTTTTCACTTCCAATTTGCGCCAACGTTTTTCCAAAGTGTCGATCATTTTTTTAAATTCTTCGGCAGTTGTCGGATCTTCATCAACATTGATGCTAGGGGAAAGTTCAATCAATTCTTGGGCATCTTTTTGAATAGCCTGCCACTCAGCGAGCTCTCTTTGTTGGGCTGAAAGCTGCTTACTGATCTTTTGGGCAGACTGGGTATCATTCCAGAAATCAGCAGCTTGAGTCTGCTTTTCCAGAGTAGAAATTTGCTCGCTCAAATGATTTAAATCAATTGTTTTGAGGGCATGATTGATTTCGTCGGCGATCGTGTTTAATTTTTGCTTATGCTCGTGCATGGTAAAAAAGCGCTGAAGTTACTGATAGTTTAGCAGATGCAAAGTATTGACATCAAATTTTAATCCTGATGAAGGGGAGGAATACTACCTTTCTCGGATAGGCCCAACATAATATTAGTAAAATGGCGAGCCGAATCATCATTAGGGAGGAAGTGGTGCAGGTTGATTTGGCGAGCTTGTCGATCGCTGGGCCGATGCCAATCGATTCCCGCTTCAAAGTCCAGAGTATTGGGAGTCGGCGCCGGTGGTAATACTGAAAATCTTTCGTCATTAGAGCTTTCATCCAGAGTCTCTAAAATCACGCTCACCCGACTACTGATGTTGCCACGCATGAATTCTTCTTGATGAAATTCCAATTCATTGGCAATACGGAAAAATTGTCCGGGAGCAAGGACCCGCCCGGATTTCAACTGCTTCGCGATTTGCACACGGAGACGATCCAGTCTTTCCTGCATACGGAACGGCACAGTATGGAGGAGGTTATCAGGCCACTGCTCACCATTTTCAGCCATACGGCAAAGCGCCGCCTCAATAACATTGTTAGCAAAACTTGCCAGTACGTTGGCTTCAATACTGAGACTTTGTTTCATCAAGGCGATCGCCCGAAGATTGGCGATCCATTCGGCGAAAAACTGTGAATCATTGGGACCAAGCTTGGGATCATGATAAAAATCCGCTTCATTTGGATAAAGGAATTCTTTGGTCTGAGGGTCGAAAAGTTCCAATCCATAAAGTTCCTGAAAATAATTTTGATAGGCGTGGCGGTATTCCGGCTGACTAGTCTTGGGGATAATACCGGGACTGAAGACCACATCAAAAGCGATACTACTGAAATTTCCCTGTTTAAGGAGAGCGGCCTGGTCCTGATCTAGATTGGCCAGATATTTGGCGGTTTTGGAGATGTCTAGACGAGGCATATAGCCATGTAATAAACAAGCCCTGCTCTCATACGGATTTTCGGCTGATACTGCGGATTGGGATATTTTAGGAGAGCGTTTCATGAGAGAAAAGATGAATTTATGCTGGATCTGGTTTATAGAATATTTTGTCGAATTAGTCAACACGGGTTAAAAGGGGGAAACAAAGTTGATGCTAAGATGTGGGCGAATTTTCCAGCAGAAAAATGTCCCATCCTCCGCAAGTGGCTCGCAAAATTTTATTGAATACCGTTTCGCAAGTGGTTGCGAAGGTTGTGATTGGATTTTTTTCGATAGCGATCCTAAAAATGCTCACGACCTATATGGGTAAGCAGGGTTATGGAATTTATAAATCAATTTATGAATATCTGGCACTATTTGCCATAGTGGCGGATATGGGTCTCTATACCGTGGGTGTCCGGGAAATGAGTAAACACCCTGATAAAGAAGAAATGGTGATGGGGAATATGATGACAGCCCGGACAATAGTGATTGTATTAATCTCGATTGCCGCTTTTGGATGCGCCTTTCTAATCGATGACTTTAAAGGAACGATCGCTCCATATGCTGTTGCGATTGCTTCTGTAGGGTCATTATTCGCTATATTGACGGGAACGGTTTCGACAACATTGCAAGTGCATTTGCAGATGGAAAAGAACTCTCTGGGTTCAACGATTGGTAAATTGATAGCTATGGCCAGTATGGCGTCGGTAATATATCTGATCGGTCCGCACAATTGCCCCCCTGAATTTGTGCGACTATTTGCCGGCCAAGGGGCTTGCGTGGTTTCGGACAGTTCATTTATTCAGATAGTGATAACTGGTTTGGCTGGTAATATAGCGATGTTTTTGGTCACTGCATATTTTGCCGGAAAATTAACTAAAATCCGCTATCGACTGGATTGGTGGTTTTGGAAAGAAGTTTTATGGAAAGCTTTGCCTTATGGCTTGGCGCTGGTTTTGAATCAAGTCTGTTTTCGGATTGGATCGGTACTCTTACTGAACATGAAAGGAGCGACTTATGTAGCGACTTATTCGGCACCATCGACAATGTTGGAGGCGGCCGGAATAATTCCACTTTATTTCATGAATGCCATCTTGCCTTTTTTGACCAAGGCGTTGCATGCAAAAGACGGCTCTCACAAAACGATAATTCAAACATCATTTGATTTTCTGATGATGAGCGCTTTGCCAATTGTTACTGGTACAGCTTTGCTGGCCTATCAATTTATTAATTTCATCGCGACACCGGAATTTCTGACTAATGCGGCTACCGGATATGTCGGGTCGGATGTAGTTTTGCAGATTTTGATTTTGGCTTTGTTGTTTAGTTTTTTAAATGGATTATTTGGATACATTCTGGTGGCGTCGGACCATCAGGAAAAGCTCTTGGTGCGTAATATGATTGGGGCGATCATGACTGTTATTCTGACTTGGTGGTGGATACCACAGTGGGATGTTCGCGGCGCGGCAGTTGCCAACGTCTTAACTGAAATTTATATACTGGTGGCAAGTTTTCTGCTGGCGCGCCGCTATGTGGATTTCAAAATTAAATTGAATAATTTGTGGAGGATTTTGTTTAGTACTGCAGTAATGGGTACGGTAGTTTGGCTGTGTAAAGCTCCGACTTACAATCTCTGGCACTTGGGTAATAAAAACTTTTTATTATTGATCCCACTGGCTGCACTGGTCTATCTGGGCATGTTGTTGCTCACGGGGGCCCTGACCAAAGAGATGATTAAAATGGTAATGAAAAAGAAATTACCGCTCGACCCACAGGTGGCGGATATCGAGAGAAAAGACAGTGAAGATTTATAAGAGACTAGTTGACTGTAAGGTTAGAATATGGTTTAATACGAACTTGAACTTTGACATGTTGTCAGAAGAATTGAACAAATCACTGGCTGAAAAGCCCTGAAGGAGGTCGGAAATGGCAGAGCTAAGACGCATGGAAGATCCGGTAAAGCTCGCTGCTCTGGCCCTGAAGGTGGAGCAGCTGGTAAAAACAGCCGGATCAGAGTGGCGATTTCGCCATCATAAGGTCAATAAAAAGGAGCGAGTCTGGGAAATTACCGGCTCATATGTCCGCAATTCCAGGGGCGGATGGTTTCGCGTGGCACTGGAAAATGTGCTAATTGGAAATGATCCACTGTTCACACAGGCTATTGTCCTGGAGGAGGCCTCGAACTTTAATATCGGGGAGTGTAACAAAGTCGTCGGTGAGATGATGCTGCCGCTGCGGATGGTTGACGGCCGGCTAATGTTTGGTCTGGAATGCCGAAAGATGGTCGGAGCTTATGGAGCTTCGATAATCACCGCACCACGACGAAGTAGCAGTGACCCCAAACAACTACCACGGATTTTGCCGCAACAGGTTGCTCATGAAGCGAAAGTGCGGCTGAATGCCAATCGTTTGACTGGTATGATAAATAGCCAAATAGTCTACGACCGGGAAGAGCAATTTCAGAACTGTGTCTGGTTGGATGAAGAGGAGCTTTATGAGCTGCTGTCGGACAACCGGATTTGCGACTCCGGAACACGAGACTTGGCCTGGTGGGCATTGATGCACCGAGAGGAACTGACCGAGAAATTTGGATGACAACGTGACAATCAAGTTGTGTGCTGGTCTCAGTGATGAGTAATCATTGGGATAAACACCAAAAATAGATGTCCGTAAGGATGTCGGGCGGTACTAGACCTGGAAAGATCCAGGAAATAGGCCGCCTTTTAACTTATTTTAAACAATTAAACAGTTGTTGACATATCCTGAGAAAGATTTATCATCTTTACTCATGTTCTTTAAAAACCCTGAGTAATATAGGTCGTTTCCGGAAGATTAATTAAAAAGATTAATTAAACAGATTGAGGAAAGTTTTTGAACTGATCAAAGAGTTTTAATTAATCTCCCGGAAACGACTGTCAAACTCGTTCTGTGGTTAGAGGCAATTTTGCGTCTAAATCCCGCCAGGGAGGCCGGTATGCAAGAATTTATTCTTGAGCGGTCGAAAAACTGCGCAGTTCGCTTCGGCGGAAAGTGCAGTGGAGTAGACTACCGAATCCACCGATCTCCGCTGTCCAGGAAGGTCGGTTCCCATGAGTGAGAACCCTTACAAAGTTGCACCGTTCGAAATCCACCTCTACGAAGGTCATAACACACATCCGGCGGTCGTTGCAGACCCCAGCAAGGCGAAAAAGCCCGGCTGGCAAAGTGGCTACCCGCAGCGCTATTTGCTGGGTAATCCTGCCCTCGGGGTCTACCTGGTCCATGCGATCAGGATGATGCCCGATGGCAAGACGCCGATGTACGACCACTATATGCGCTTCGAGCGTAGTGGTGGTGTCTTCCTGCCCTTCGATAACAAAGGACGGGTGGGACTGCTGCCGGTTCCACGTCCGACGACGCGTGATCCGGAGGCTTGGAATAAGGCCTTTGATGAGAAACCTCCGCGCTTCGACTACTCGCTACTTGGCCGAATCTCCTGGGAAGCCCCCAGGGGATTCGGCAAGAAGGGTGAGACCGGCTCGCAGACGACCGTCCGTGAAGCGGTCGAGGAAATGCAAGGCACGGTGATTCGCGAGTTCGATGGGGGATGGCTGGTGGACAACACTACTTTCTGCCCACACATGACCAAAGTCAGCTTTGGTCTGGTAGACACTGCGCGGGCGCCGCTCCCCAAGGACAAGTTGGAAGCCGATATCGTTAAGGCGAAGTACTACAACCTCGACGAAATCGATGAGCTGGAAGAGTGTGGCGACCTCTACGATGCTTTTACACTGTCGGCGCTCCACCGCTTTGTACGGGCGTTGAAAAATGGGAGACTCGGGTAACATGGCATTCAACTAGGTAAAACTGCTTCTACTGGAAGGTGGATCAGTATTCATGGAAATAAGGCGGGGTCGCATGCGACCCCGCCTTTCAACATGTCTAAATTCAGTTCTGTCATTGGTTAAAAAAAAATCCGTTACTCATTTGAACATGTTATCTATTATAAATATGTTAACCATTACCTTGACGATATACCGATATTGTTTTATAATAAACAGATCATTCTTACTAAACCTTAATCCATCTATAAAACTATGAAGAAAATGAAAAAAACCAAAACCAAGGTAAAAGCAAAAATTAAAAGTGATCATTCAATGGTGAAAAAGCAGCTATTCCCGCTTTTAGGGGTGGCTATTTTAGGCGCAGTTGCTGTGGGGATTTATTATTTACCGGCAGATTTTTATACGGGTGATCTACGTGGAGTCGCAGAGGATCAAAAGACAATTGTAGATAATAGCTCTACTCCAACCCTAATACCAAATGAGCTGGCTGCCATTAAACCGCAGATTACCACACCGACCGATGGTCAGGTTTTGACAGACTTCCCTAGAACTACCAGTATAGCCTGGACTGATTCATTCCTATCACCATCATATAATGTAGAGATAACTTGTGATTATTGCACAAGTAAAACTGTTCAGTGGTCTGACCCGACAGTCTATACCAGTGAAGGTTTGAGTTTTTCCACTCCGGAATTGAGCGGAGACTATCATTACCGGGTAAGAGTACAAGGGGTGACAGCCAATGGAACAGGACTCTGGAGCGACTACAGATATTTCAGTTATGATACCAGCTCACAGCTCCAACCACCAAAGACGGCTCCTGAAATAATTGCTCCCGGCTCAAACACCGCTTCGAACGCTTTTACAACCAATAAATTTGGAATGGAAACCAATGAATTCCAATGGACGGGCGTAGCCAGTAATATCAACTATTATGTCGACTATCAAGTTTGTCTGATGGCCAATGGATTGGAAAAATGTATAGATACTAATGTTGGTCAACCCAAGGGCACTTTCATTGACCATCGGGTATTGACCTCTCCAGAATGGGAAACTGTCAAAGATACTTTACTCGGAACCATGGTAGGAGATCCAAACAATCCTCCTCTACATATATTTTGGAAAGTAAAAATGCTCGTGACATCCAAAGCTACCGGACAATTGATGCCGAGTTTGGATTCTGAACCGGGAGACTTCTGGATCTATCTCTAAAATGAATTAAAACGAATACTTTTGTAGGAAAAAACCACCGCTTCACGCGGTGGTTTTTGTTTGCCTGGATAAAAATATTTATGCTAATTTGGGCATGTTGAATTGAACACTATTCTTCTAATCTTCCTGACTAATGATTTAATTGAGCTTAAAATCCAGTTTTTATTTCTACTTAACTCAAATAAATCATGTCTAACTTTTTAGAAAAATATCTGCAGGGTAAAAGCCTCGAGACTGCCTCCAAAGCTGGAATCGCCTTTTATGCGTCACTCGATAATGTGGCTACAGTAAGCCCATCGGTTGCTGATTCGATTTTAAAGGAGTTGGCTGACCAACGTGCTAATCTAAAATTAATTGCCTCAGAAAACTACTGCTCGCTGGCGGTGCAGCAGGCGATGGGGAATTTGCTCACTGACAAATATGCTGAGGGGGTTCCATCCGCCCGCTTTTATGCAGGTTGTGAAAATGTTGATAAGATAGAATCTGAAGCGGCGGATTTGGCTTGCCAATTGTTTGGAGCTGACCATGCTTATGTTCAGCCTCATTCCGGTGCGGACGCTAATATGGTGGCCTTTTTGGCGATTTTGATGGCGCGTGTCCAGAAAGATTTTCTGGAAAAAATGAATGAAGTTCTGACTGGTAACGGAAAAGAACCGATCAAAGATGTGCGTGGATTAACACCGGAAGACTGGAATAAATTGCGTCGGGAAGTTTTGAGCCAAAAGATGATGGCGCTGGATATTGGTTCTGGAGGACACTTAACACATGGTTACCGGATGAATATTTCAGCAACTTTATTTGAAGCGCATCAATATTCAGTTTCCAAAGAAACCGGTTTACTGGACTATGATCAAATTGCCACGATGGCACGAGAAGTAAAACCGCTGATTTTGCTGGCGGGCTATTCCGCTTATCCGCGCAAAATTGATTTTGCCAAAATGAGGGCGATCGCCGACGAAGTTGGTGCTGTTTTGATGGTGGATATGGCGCATTTTGCCGGACTGGTGGCGGGCGGCGTTTTCGAAGGTGAATTTAATCCGGTTCCTTACGCCGATATTGTCACATCAACTACGCATAAAACTTTGCGGGGCCCGCGTGGGGGAATTATTCTCTGCAAAAAGTGGCTGGCTGAATTTGTCGATAAGGGCTGCCCGGCTGTACTGGGAGGACCGTTGCCTCATGTATTAGCCGCGAAAGGCGTAGCCTTTCGCGAGGCATTACGACCGGAATTCAAAATTTACGCTCATAAAATAGTGGAAAACTGCCAAGCTTTGGCTAATGAATGTCTAGCTCAAGGAATGAAAGTATTGACCGGTGGAACCGATAATCATTTATTACAAATCAATGTTGCTGAAAGTTTTGGACTGACCGGCCGCCAGGCAGAAGCAGCTCTACGTGAATGTGGGCTGACCATGAACAGGAATTCTATACCTTTTGACCCGAATGGAGTTTGGTATACCAGTGGTTTGCGTCTAGGAACTGCTGCAACTACAACTCTAGGAATGGGAGTGGCGGAGATGCAGCAAATCGCTGTTATGATTAAAAAGGCTTTGTCCTCGACAAAGTCTGTGCTGGATAAAAATGGTAAACCCAGCCTAAGTAAATTTGAATTGGATCCCGCTGTTCAGCAAGCGATCAAAACAGAAGCTGAGGCGCTTTTAGCGAGATTCAAACTTTATCCGGAGTTGTAATCAGGGGTATTTTTCAAAGGTTTTGCTCACAGAGTTATATAACTATTTGCAAAAATGTAAATATCATGTAAAATAGCAATCTTAAATCAGTGTTATAATTGAAGTAATAACCTTCAAAATAAAACACAATAACAAAAGTAATTAGTAAAAAAAGATAATGGACGATTTCAGAAAAGAGGAGAAATCCAAGAAACTCGATATACTGGACCAGTGGTTAAAGCAAACTTTAAACATAGGAAAGACCGAGAAAGTGGAGAAGCCTATCCAACCTCAACAAAATGGTGGGCAAAATCAACAGGCTAATGCCGCCGCTCAGAGCGCTCAGAAGCCCCCTGTTCAAAATGCCATACAAAAGCAGTTTGAAGGTGAGCAAGTCAAACCTCAACGGCAGTGGCATGGACAGCCGAAACATGGCAATCGACCGAAAACAGGAAGGCCGCCTGCGGGTGGACAGAATTTTTCTGGTCCAAACAAAGGTAGAAACAACTACAATGGCGGCGCGCCAAAGAACTCAGGCGGCCAAGGTGGACAAGCCGGTGGCAAAAACCGTGGTAAATTTACAAAAAAGCCTTTTAGTAAAGGATTTGGTGGCGGGGTTTTCAATCAACGCCATAAATTCCAAAGTGCTTTAAACCGGGCTACCAGTGCTACACCGAACCCGGTAAAGTATGACCCGACTGGAATTCTGCGGATTATTCCGATAGGAGGCTTGGATGAAGTGGGTAAAAACACCATGATTTTTGAATACGAAGACTCAATATTCTTGGTGGATCTGGGTTTTCAATTCCCTGAAGCGGATATGCTGGGTGTGGATTATGTCATTCCGGATATTAATTATCTACATGATAAAATTCACAAAATTAAAGGTATTGTCATCACTCATGGTCATCTCGATCATATAGGAGGAATCCCATATTTATTAAATAAACTGGGTAACCCACCGATTTATGCCGGCAGACTGGCGATGGGCTTGATCAGTAAGCAATTAGAGGAACATGGACTGATGCAGACAGCCAATTTGAAAACAATTGATTTCACTAGTGACCAATTGTTCTTTGGAAAGATGAAAGTTTCATTTTTCCGAGTTACACATTCTATCCCTGATTCCTGTGGGCTGTTTATCGAAACTCCGGCTGGTTCGGTAGTGCATACCGGTGACTTTAAAATCGACTTGAGCCCAGCAGGAGACCAGCTGCCTCCGGAATTTTCAAAAATTGCCGGTTTTGGTGACAAGAATATCACTGCCATGATGAGTGATTCGACCAATGCGACAAAACCCGGTTATACGGTTTCCGAGAAAAAGATTGGCCATACTTTGGACAATATTATCAAAGATGCTGAGGGCCGTGTGATCATAGCTTCATTTGCATCTCAAATTGGACGAATTCAACAAATTATTGAGGCAGCTCAAAAACATGGACGGAAAATTTTCCTCAGTGGACGAAGTCTGATCGATAATTCCATAATGGCTGCAGAGATCGGCTACCTAAAATATCCACAAGGATTAATTGCCGATGTAAAGAAGTCGAAAAAACATCCGCCAGGTAAGACAATTATCCTCACCACTGGCTCACAAGGTGAACCGATAGCCGCACTTTCACGCATGGCACTGAATGAACACGCTCATGTACAAATTGGAAAAGGTGATACGGTTGTGCTGAGTTCATCACCTATTCCGGGCAATGAGACAGCGGTAATTAGAGTGATCAACAATCTGACTAGACTGGGAGCAAAGGTGATCAATAACCAGATTATGGATGTACATGCTTCGGGACATGGCCAACAAGAAGATTTAAAACTGATGTTTAGCTTGGTAAAACCCAAGTATTTTATCCCCGTGCATGGTGAATACTTCATGCGTAAAACTCACGGTGAAGTGATGGTCCATGAATTGGGTTTTCCGCCAGAAAAAGTAATGATGGTAGAAAACGGTGACGTAATGGAAATGAAAAATGGTGAGCTGAAAACCACCGGCGAGAAAGTCCAAACCAATTATATTTTGGTAGATGGAATGGGTGGTGGAGATATCGGGTCACAGGTGATGATGGATAGACAGATTCTGGCTGAAAATGGAGTGATCGTATTGTCCCTGCATGTTGATAAACAGACTCGTGTTCTGAAAGGTGACATCAAAGTTGATACCCGTGGATTCATCTATATGGAAGAGTCTCAGGAAATTGTTAATGGGATTTGCCGACGTGCCGTAGAGGCCTATAACAACTTCGCCAAAAACAACCCGGGGTTCAATGATGAAGAGGCAAAATTGCATATAAGAGAAAGTGTCGATCAATATGTGACCAGTAAAATCGACCGTCAGCCATTGATTATTCCACTGTTGGTGGATTAAGCGACGGCGATATTGCCTCCAGAGGATAATGGGGTATCAGAATCACGCGGACGCATTTTGGCGCAAGTGCGTTCGAATGAAGCATTGGTTATAACACCGTTGTCGGTGGCCATACCAGGGTTTTGGGCAGCGACTTTTTGGGCGGACAACCTTTTTGTCTGGAAAATATAATCCGGACCTTTTCCAATTGAGGCCGGCCAGAATACAGCGCGATAAAGGTCAGAAAAGCTTTTTAGCCGGCCGAAATAAGGCTGGTAGTATTTCTCAACATAATCAAGTTGTTGTAACCCACTCATTTGTTTTAAAGTATCGACGGTAGTACCAGATGGGGCGAATTGCGGCATCCACTGTATCAAACCGGTGGCATGGGTGATTTTATTTTGGATAGCGGGGTCACCACCCGATTCCATTTTGAAGATTGCGTATAGATCAGCCCGAGAAACGCCGATTTTATTGGCGATCTGGTCGGTGCGAGTTTGGAACTGTGGATTGTTGAAAAGAGCAGCACCTTTCAAGCCGACTGTAGTGTCAGCACCAAGGAGGATTTCAGGATTGAGAGGCGTACTGATGGGCGCTGAAACATCTGATACTGGAGTAGCCGTGGGTATAGGAGTAGGTGCAGGAGTGGAGGTTTCGGGTTTTTTGCCAAATAGTTTGTTGAAGAAACCGGAGATAACTGTACTGATACTGGCAAAAAACCCTTTGAGTTTATCCATTAAGCCGGCGAAGAAATTCTTTGGTTTTTCCGGCTCACTGGCGGTAGGTGTCGACTGTGGAGCTACTGTTGGTTGACCTGAAGGTGTTTGCTGAGCCTGATCGGGATCTTTAGTGAGTTTTTTGGCGGCTTCGACAAACATCTGGAATGTATCGGCAACCTCTTTCAGACGTGGCCTTTTGTCTGGCGCCGCAGAGGCCGCTTCTTCAGTGATCATTTTACCGACAATAATGGTAAATGCTTCAAAGACGGAAGTTTGATGGCTAGATACTTTTTCAGCCAAACCTGCATCATAGGTTGATAGATTTTTGACAATATAGTCAGCGAAACCGGCAAACTGACTTTTGGGTGAGCCGGAAGCTGAATAACCGGCCTTTTTCTGTAAAATATCGACTAAATCCGGGCAAATTGAGGAGTCCCCAAGCCTAGAAGTCATTTCTTTGACTCTCCATAATTCTAAAAACTCATTGGGGCTTTCAGCAGGTTGGGCTGGTGGCCTTTCAGGGCTACTAGCCAATAGGTCTGCGCGAGCTTCAGTAGCTTTTTCGATAACTTTGGTTCTTTCTTTGGTTTCTTCCTCCTGGACTTCTTTGGTTTCGCTCTTTTGTCTGACCGCTAATTGACGGCGCGCCAGATCGGCCGCTTCTTTGAGTGGATCCAGCGATCTGATCGGCTTTTCAGAGCCCCGATGTGGTTTGTCAGTGCTTTGAGGTTCCATAATTTGTTGATAATCTTTTAATTATAACATAAGTCGGTTATTTTATTAAGGACAGAAAGCCTTAAATTGCTTATTATGGGTTTTGAAAAAAAATGGCATCAAGAGGTGGAAAGTATTTGCGCTGAACATTTGAAGAATTTTGAGTATGTGAAAGAATATTTATTGCGTCCCGGAAAACGGATCCGGCCCAATCTGTTTTTAGATTTTGTGGCCAGTCAAGGTAAATCCAGTGAAGCCAACGATTCCATAGCTGTGGCCTTGGAAATGCTGCATCTCCATTTGCTCATCCATGATGATATTTTGGATAATGATAACTTGCGAAGGGGCATGCAGACTATTCATAGTTATTATGGTAAAGAATATGGTCAGTTAAAAGGAATAGGGATTGGTATTGAGGTGGGCGACCTGATTTTGTCACGAGCTTTAAAGTTATTTACTGCGAATATTGATCAGCCGGAAGCTCTGAGAACCTTATTTGAAGTCATAGATGTGACGATGCAGGGTCAACTGGATGACTATCTGATTACCCCAGACCAATTCCCATCTGCCAATGAAATGTTTATTTTCTATGAAGAGAAAACCGCTCTATATTCGATTTATCTACCTTTGGCGTTGGCATATTATTGCTGCTTTGGTGAACAGGTGCGTGAAGATTATTTGAGGAAACTTCGGGATTTTTCCAGATGTCTGGGCTTAGCATTTCAGTTAAATGATGATTTAATTGAATTCAGCCTGGAGAAACTACGAACAGAAGATAAAGTCTGTTCTGATGTGATGCGGGGAAAAGTTACGCCTTTATTGATCTTCATTTTGGAAAAAGTAGATGAAGGTTTACGAAATTTATGGTTAGCAGAATGGGAGGAAGGGGATTTAACCAAACTATCGCATAACAATATTCTAGAATTGGGACATCAGTTGGGCGTAGTCCCATATATGCAAAATTTAATTAATGAAAATACCGAGAAAGCCTGGGATTTGGCTAAACAATTGGGAATATATGATTTAGACACAAGGCGATTCCTAGAAGAGCTTTTACAAGGAAAGAGTAGGAAGTAGCATATAAAAACAATAAGTCTAGGCGATAAACGTAACCAGGTTTAGTATGATGTGTTTTGAAAGTAGGACTACTATTTCTTAACATATTCCTATGAAAAGATTACTGTCGTTTAATCGTGGGCTGCTGGGAGCGTTAGCAGGAACCATGATGTTTGCAGCAATGCCAATAGCATTGGCAGCTAATTCGGTGATTGATAATATCAATATCTCACCGGATCCCTTCCATACGGAAGTGCCTGGCCATCTAGACCAAGCCAAAGTATTTATTAAATATAGCTGGAACTCCGGAGGTAATGCTACTGGAGAAATAACTGAAGTGATTAAAGACGCGCAGGATAAGGTCGTCTATTACTGGGGTGCCACCGAAGGAGCAGACAATAGAATAGCCAATACTCCCGGTTCTACCGAACCGATAAGTCTGGAATGGAATGGTAAAGCCAATACTGGAACCTATGATGGGCAATATGTTCCTGACGGTACCTATACTTTTTATGTACTATCACATGTGGCTACACCTCCTGACACTGAGGCATCGAAAACTTTTGAAGTAAAAAAGGCGGTCGCCCCGATAGTCAGCTGGGTAAATCAACCTGAAACGGTTTATTATAGCGGATCAGGAAATTATACAGTGAATTATGCTCTAACTTTGAATTCTGCCAAGAGCTCCAAGGTTAGATTGAAAATAAATGGACCGGAAAATAATAACCCTCAAGAGGTTGTTATTGCAGATATTAAAAATGCTGACGGTAATTATACTATCTCCTGGGATGGAAAAATTGGGGGGAATACGGCTGCCCCGGGCAAATATACTTATAGCCTCCAACCTGAAGGCTCGATCGATGGTTTTGGATCCTTGTCCAACGATTTAACCGGTTCATTCACTGTCAACAGCGGTAATGCTCCTCAGCCAGTTTTAAGCAATGTGACCGCCTCTCCAAACCCTTATAACCCAACTTCCGGAAATATTAGTTTTAACTACACCCTGGCTGATTCAATCGGAAATTCCACAGTAATGGCGGCTGTTTATCAGGGAAACAATATTAACTCTGTAGCTGATTGGACTTTCAATAATCAGAGTTCTGGAAACAATACTGTTTTATGGGATGGAAAAGATAGTAACAAAGATATTGTGGCAGATGGTTCTTATATCTTTAAGGTCTGGGGTAATGACGGCAGCTCTCAGATTGTTCCGATGCAGACAAGCTTTACCGTTACATCAGTAAATAATACTCCCCAACCTAACGATCAATGTTCAGGGTTCACTGATGTTAATAAAAGCGATAGTGATTGTGAAGCTTTTACTTATTTGAAAGGACTTGGCTCGATGACAGGCAATCCAGATGGAACACTTGCTCCCGGCGATCTACTACAGCGTGATCAAGTAGCTAAAATTATTTTAGTAACTTTCAATAAGTTTAATTCGGCTTCTGACTACTGTGGAGGAAACAATCCTTTCCCAGATGTGATCAGTACTTCCTGGTCATTTCAGTATATTTGTAGAGGAGTAGCTCTGGGTATGATTACCGGCTACAAATCCGGTGCTGATGCAGGATATTATCGTCCAGCACGTGCGGTCAATCGTGTAGAATTCCTGGCTTTACTGCTCCGCAATTTATCAGACACAATGCCAAATGATGACATTGCCTCATATAACGATGTTGAATTAAACCAATGGTTTACCGGATATGCCCGCTATGCCAAAAATAATGACTTATTCTCAGGCAATAACCTCTATCCTACTTCGTCAACTACTCGTCGAGAAGTGGCGGAGATTATCTATAAATTACATCTACTAGGAAAGATTTAAGTATTTTATGCATTTAGTGAAAGCACTGCTGCAAGCCGACCGGCTTGCAGCAGTGCTTTTGATTTATTTAAACTCAGTTGAATAACTAGATAGTCAGGTATATATTGAACCCCCGAACACTTGTTCTATGGTTAAATTGCTCAACATATTGAACGAACCCTTGGCCAATTTGATGCGACCAAAGACATTGGAAGAATTTTTTGGACAGGAGGATTTAATGGGCAAGGATAAAACTTTGCAGAAATTGATTGAATTTGACCAAGTACATTCAATGATTTTTTTTGGGCCGCCGGGCGTCGGTAAAACGACTTTGGCACAGATAGTCGCTGAACGCACGGCGGCGAAATTTGTAACGATTAGTGCTGTAACAGCAGGAGTGCCAGAGCTGAGGAAAATAATTGATTCTGCCGAAGATTTTCGTAGATTGGGTACACCAACAATTTTATTTGTAGATGAGATTCATAGGTTTAATAAATCTCAGCAAGATTTTCTGCTACCACATACGGAAAGAGGAACTGTTATTTTGATTGGTGCGACGACTGAAAACCCCTCTTTCGAAGTAAATTCAGCGTTACTTTCGCGTGCTCAAGTTTTTGTATTCAAAGCTTTAACTGACTTGGCCTTGGAACAAATTGCTAAAAGAGCATTAGAGAAGGTAACTGTGATGATGGCTGCGGAAAGCGGCAAGAAAGTGGATTTGGAATTGGAGAAGGAAGCTCTGGATTTCTTGATCAGTTTTGCCAATGGTGATGCCAGGAATTTATTAAATACCTTGGAAGTGATTTTGAAAGTTGGTGAAAATTGGCCGATGAAGATTGATGAAATTCACCATATTTTGCAAAAGAAAAATCTACGTTACGATAAGAAAGGTGAAGAACATTATAATATCATTTCCGCATTACATAAGAGTATGCGGGATAGTGATCCGGATGGAGCGCTGTATTGGATGATGAGAATGCTGGAGGGAGGGGAGGACCCACTTTATATTGCGCGCAGGCTGATCCGGTTTGCCTCGGAAGATATTGGGATGGCTGATCCTCACGCTTTGCTGGTAGCGGTAGCCGTGAAAGAGGCTTGTCATTTTAATGGTATGCCGGAATGCAGTGTAAATTTGGCTCAAGCTGTCGTGCATTTATCAATGTCACCAAAATCAAATGCCCTTTATGCGGCAGTTGGTGAAATAAAAAGTTTGATTGAGAAAACCGGTAATCTGGAAGTACCGCTGCAAATCCGCAATGCTCCGACCAAATTAATGAAAGAATGGGGATATGGCAAAGGATATCAATACGCCCATCAACACCCAAATGCTCAAGTTGACCAAGAGCATCTACCAGAACAAATTCGGAGTAAGAAGTTTTATCATCCAACTGAGCGTGGGTTGGAAGCCAAGATTAAGGAAAGATTAGATAAAAATCAGTAACTATTTTTGAGGAGGAAGGATAATCGGATCGTCAGGCGTGACTGCTTGAACGGCTGGAGGATTTTGACGGCGACGCATCATCAACATGAGTAGTAGTCCGGCCAGAAGAAAGGCCAAAGCATAAGGCCACCAATTGAAGATACCATTGTCGGCAGGGACGGCCGCATAGACATTGAACTTGATTTTGTAGGATTTACTTTGAGCGTTGTCACCATTACGATAAGCGGTCAGGATAACTGTATGTTCACCTGGTTCCAGATCCTGGGGAGGCGCGAGACGGAATTCCTGACCCAGAGTATCTGCAAGCAAAGCTGATGAAATTATATTGGACTGCCAAATTGCCACGATACGACTGGGAACAGCTACTTTTCCGGTGAGTACCGGTTTGATATTGCCGGGATCCAAATCGACAACACTATGCCCAGCCAAGGCTTCACCGGTAAGAGTTTTTCCTCCAAGGGTATCTAGTTCCGGAGTGAGGAAACGTAGAGAACTATCGACGATAAATTGGACCGGCAGTGAGAAAGCATTGGTGGAGGTCCCCATAACCAGATATTCATTGTCGCGTAAACTGAGCTCGCTATCCAGAGCAAAAACACCATTTTGATCTGTAAATACTTTGCCCAAGGCTTTGATCTGATCTATAAAGACTGCTTCGTCAGGATTTTCCGGATCCAGTGCATTGTTGAGGAATTTATTGAGAATACTGGCGACGGTATAGGCGAATTGTTGAGTAAATAGATGGTCTTTCTGATCTTCAGACAGGGTGGAGTCTGTATTGATTTGGGTACGGATTTTTTCCCGGATTGGATCGAAAGTCGCTGAGGTGAAAAGATAGAGGTCGACTAGTTTCACAGGGTTGGACAGGCCCAAGAAAACCGGGGAGTCATCAGCTGTTTTCAATTCATCTTCCGGAAGGGTGACAATGATAAAGTCTTGGCCGACCATACCGGGATAAAAGTTATCAGCCTGATTTGGGTTAGTATTATAATCCAATACTTCTACCGCATCACTTTTACCATCGCCATCTGTGTCGGCAATTGTTGGGTTACTTCCAACCTGGCATTCCAGATGATCGGATAGCCCGTCACCGTCGGTATCCTGATTTATGTCTATAGCAGAGAGACCATAAGTTCTTTGATATTGATCATAGTTACAGGCTCCTGAATTTTTGGAGATACTGAAACGAATGTAATTGTCGGGAGTATAGATGAGCCGGTCGCCTTCGGTAGCAGTACCATGAGAGGTCACAGGTGCGGTAATTTCCGGAGGAGTATCTACTGGGGGAATAACAGGCGGAGTAAAGGGCGGAGTGACAGCAGGAGGAATACCGGCTGGTGGAGGGGTAACTGCAGGTGGAGTAATGTCGGGAGGAGTGCTGGTTGGAGGTGGAGTGACAGGTGGAGGGGTAACTGCAGGTGGAGTAATGTCGGGAGGAGTGCTGGTTGGAGGTGGAGTGACAGGTGGAGGGGTAACTGCAGGTGGAGTAATGCCGTTACAGGAGCTGCCTGAACAAGGAGGTTGACCAAATTGAGGGCTTCCACCACCACCGCCTCCAGAGGGAGGTGGTGTGACAGAACCGGTAATTGTAAATGACGAAATGTTTAAGGCAGGTCCGGCATTTCCAGAGAGATCAGTAGGGGTAATGGTGCAGGTGCTATAAGTACCGGGGGCCAGAGTGTTGAAGTTGATAGTGTTATTACCCAGATTAGCGCTGGTTGTGGCGCTCGCACAACCTCCACCCAATACGAAGCTAATTGGCTCATCGGAAGAGAATGTATAGGGTGGTGTAGTATTGGCTCCTGGTGTAGGTACGGGAGTAATTTCAACGAGATTTGGAGGGAAAGTATCGGCAACATCCATCGAACCGATGTCACTGCCCAGGCCAACCGGTCGAGCATTGGAATTTTGATCAAGAGCAGGCGCGATTGGAGGATTGGCTCCACCATCAAGTATAGGTGAATTACCGATTAGAGCGCGGTAATAACTATTGTTTACCCCTAGAGTTAATGCTCCTAAGGGGGCAACGAATCCGGTGAAGTCGGTAGCCAGTGTGACCAAAGGGCAACCGGCCAGATCAGTGATTAAATTGTAGCCGAGTGAAGTAATAGTGCCGGCATTTATGACTGAACAGTTGGGTCCGGTTGATTCCGGTCCGACGGTATTATTGGAAAGGATGGTGTTGTTCAGGGTGACATCTACTGCGAAATCTGTACCATCTGCGTGTATTGCCCCGGCCCCCGAAGCTCCACCAGCTGTTTCGGTATTGTCGGCGATCGTGGTATTCAGCAGGTCGAGATCCCCCTTAGTATAGATAGTGGCAAAACCGTCATAGACATTGTTGGAAATAGTGGAATTGGTAATTTTACTCAAGCCCAACTTCAAGAGACCAATCGCTCCAACGCTGTTATTGTTGATACTGCTATTTTCCATAATGAGCGAGCCGAAAGAACCCACTGCATAAGAGAACATCGATGTGGCAGAGGTGGCGCTATTTTGAATAATGCTATTAGTCAAATATAGGATGCCTGAAGTTGTATTTATAATAGCAGGAAACCCCACAACATCATTGTTGCCATCAAAAATGGAATTAGTGATATCCAGATCGATAGGGTTGCCAATAAAAGAATCGAATGCGGCCAACCCTCCGGCAGCACTGTCAGCATGATTACTGAAGAAATTAACTGTGTCGAATACAGCAGATACTTGAGGGCCAAAAGAAACCAAGACTACCGCACCACCATTACCATTCCCAACTGAATCATCCGCCGTATTGTCAGTAAATGTACTGCTACTAAAATTGAAATCAACAGCCGGATCATTATCCTGACTATCCCCTAATCTAACTGCACCACCATCACCGGATCGATTTTGAAGGAAGCTGGTATTGCTGATATTGGCGGTATCGACATTCATGGATATCGCTCCGCCATTATCTGTAGAATTGTTATTATTAAAGAAAGTGTCAGTAATATTAAGGATATTTGGTACTCCGGTAATATTGTAATTGGTGGCGATGGCCCCACCGGAATCTCCAGCAACATTATCGGCGAAACCGTGCGCTCCTCCGTTACCATCAAAATTTAAGTCACAAATCACGTTAAATTCTTGCTCACACCAGACGGCTCCACCAGAAGCAGCTGTGGTGTTGGTGTCATAATCTGTTGAAGTACTGGTTAGAGTTATCTGTGGACCAACAGCATCTCTATTCAAGGAGATTGCCCCACCATTTCCATCTGCAGAATTATGGCTAAAAATCAGATTATCGACAATTAAACTATCCGCGGCCGAGAAGATGGCTCCTCCTCGGCCAAAAATTGCTTGGTTATTGTCAAATAAATTATTGGGGGTAACCAGATTACGAATGGTAGCGGTGGGAATAAGGCCTATTGCTAGCGCTCCGCCATCGCTGACTGCAGTATTATTGGTAAAAGCCGGTTCCAGAATTACCAAACTATTATCAGCGGAAACACTGATCGCACCACCGGAACCTCCAGCACTATTGTTATCGAAATTTACTGTATCAAAACTGACATTATTGACTGGCGCGGAAGAGTTATCGATGAAGACTGCTCCACCCCAAACATTTGCAGTCGAATTATTTGTATAGGAACCTCTAGTTTGACTAAATTGATCTACACCAGTGTTTAGTGGTTGTACTGCCAGGGCGCCTCCGCTTTGTTCGGCGGTGTTCTGGTCGAAATCAACATCAATTAAGGTTACATCGCCATTTTCGGTAAAGATAGCACCACCGTTACCGTTAGGGGCGGAATTGAAATTTACCGTGCCGGTATTGAATAAAAATGATCCTGGGCCTCTACCGGACGTGAAATAAACACCTCCACCGTTACCTGTAGTAGAATTATTGCCGAAATCTACATCGCTTAAGGTTAAGTCGTGACCACTGGAATAAATCGCCCCGCCACCAGGACCTACACAGGAATTACCATCAGCCGCGTTAGGCCCACCAAAAGTTACCGTGCTGAACTGGGCCGATGTGGTGAAGCCGCTGACATCAACAGCGCCACCGACATAATTGGTGCTTTTATTGGACAGGAAATTTGTATCGCTGACGATTAAAGTACCGAAACCTGAAAATCCGATTGCACCGCCTCCCATAAATGATTGATTGCCATAAAAACCGCTGCCATTTTGAACAGTTAGATCGCCTGAGAAAGGAACAGCAATAGCACCTCCTGCTGAGCCAGCAGTGTTTCCATCGGCCAATAGAGCGGGATTACCGAAAGTTGATGAGTCTATAACAAGATTCCCATCATTCTTGGAAATAGCCCCGCCATTTTGAATGGAAGAGTTTCTTTTAAAACGGGAATTGGTAATGGTAGAATTACCGGCTCCGTCATAATTAATCGCCCCGCCGGAACTGCCCGCAGAATTATCCTCGAAGTCTGTATTGATAATATCGGTAGTTCCCGTATCTGCGACAAAAATCCCGCCACCGTTATTGTCAGCGGAATTGTCATGTATTTTTGATGTTTCGCTTCCGGTATTATTAACTGTAAGGTGGCTATCAGCCCCTACATAAATTCCGCCACCGAGATCGGCTGAATTGTTGAACACTTCTGTATCCGTCAGATTAACCAGATTATTATCACCGGTATGAAGACCGCCTCCCAGACCTGAGGCAGGAGTGACATCTCCATGATCCAAATTATCTTTATTTAAATTAAGGGTTTTGGGAGTAGCGGCTGAAGTCGCGTCGTGCAAGAAAACTAAACCTCCTTTGCCTATGGCAGTACCATTGGTCAGGGCGATATTATTGATTTCCACAGTGGTTCCATCGGGATTATTGATATCGAAGACGCGCCCGGTGTCATTGGCGTCGATAGTTAAAGCCGGTTCTGTTCCGGCAGCATAGGGAATCCCATTGATAATAACCGGAACAGTGATATCGAGATCGGTATCGGAATCATCAACCAAATCCCCATGTGCATTGGTTAAATTGATGGTGCCGGTGACATCGATGTTGATGGTGTCATTAACTCCATAAGCTCCGATCCCGAAACAGTTACCAACATTTGCAGCTGAGTTGACACTGACGGTTGCCGAGCGTAGTTCACAATCAGGGCTTATTCCAGTATCGGTGAGCGTATTTACAATGACGGAAGCTGCCATCGCCTGGAGGCTGAAGCTCAGCACCATGAAGCCGGTAAGGAGGAGACTGAAGAACTTTTTGGTTTTGTTGTACATTTTGATGAGTTTTGTTTTGCCATGGGAAAATTTAGCGGTTTTGCGACTTTTGTTCAATTGGTCAAAACCTCTGACCGACTAATCAACAAGCCAAAAACCGTGTGCACCAAAAGAAATTTTGTAGTTGCACAATAAATTTACTATTTGCCGAATTATTTTATAATGTATTAAGTGGCTTATATCCCAAGGAATTCACTAAATGGTTTCAGATTTTCCGCTTGATAGCGAGTCTGGAATTTCTGAATATCTTCCTGTTGATGAATAGCAGGATCCAGTACAAGCTTTTCTACCGGAATCGGCCTTTCTTTGGAGATCTTTGCATCGATCAGCACAGTATAGCCTGCTTTTCGGTCATTTTCCGCCTGATCGAAAACTGCTTTTAAATCCTCGATTTTACTGACTGTATAAGACTTTGCTCCCATGGCCTGAGCAACTTTTGCATAATCCACATCCATAAAATCCACCCCCAAATATCCTGTATTGGTATCTTCCTGCTCGTCTTTGATGAAACCATATTGAGCGTTACTGAAAACAACATTGACGATGGGGAGTTTATATTGAACCTGGGTAGCGAGATCTTGCATGATCATTTGAAAAGCACCGTCGCCCATCAATGACCAGACTTGGCGGCCCGGAAAATCAAGCTTGGCTGTGATCGAGCCGGGTAAGCCGATTCCCATGGTGGCAAAAATATTTGAAGTACGCCACATTTGCTGTGGATTCAGATGCAAATGACGAATTGATGTCTGGGTGACATCGCCTACATCGATGGAGAAAATTGCGTCTATTTCCGCATGCTCATTGATAGCACGATAAACCTGATAGGATTCTAAATCGCCGGAGGTTTTTGTTTCCAGATTTTGGACATAATCACGCCAATTCTTGATATTATTAAGGTTTGCTCTCCACCAGGCTGTTTCCGCTTTCTCTTCCACCATTTTGGCTAACTCTCTCAAACTATCACCAGCATCGGCTAAAATTGTTACATCATTAGGATGGCGCTTGCCGAGATGACCTATATTAATGTCAATTTGAATGAAGTTTTTGACATTTTTAAAAATATGAGTCATTTCAGCGAAGGGATAATTACTTCCTGCAAAGACCACGGTATCTGCGTTTGGAAAGGCTTCATTGGCCGGTTTGGTGGCCACACGCCCGGGCGACCCCAGTAAAGCTTCGTAGTCGTGGGGGAAATTATCAAAATTTATACCTGTAATGGCAATCGGGGCTTTTAACTTTTGGGAAAGCTTGATGACATCTTCGCTCGCACCCCGAGTTCCAATACCGGCAAAGATAATTGTTTTTTCTGATTGGTTAAGAATTTTTACCGCCGCTTCGAGATCGGATTGATCTATTGTTGGGTGAGGATATTTTCGATGAGCGGCGGCACTGGAATAGACTTCCAGTGCCGGGATTTCTTTCCACCCCAGATCAACCGGTAATTGCACTACTGCAACTCCTTTTTTGGCGTAAGCCTGACGAATTGCTTCATCAATCACATGGGGCAACTGCTCAGCATTCATGACTGTGCGGTTGTAAATCGAGACATCGGCAAAAATAGGATTTTCATTCATTTCCTGAAAAGTATCCATATTCATACCCATTGTGGAGAACTGACCGACAATAGCCAGAACCGGCTGATGATCTTCACGTGCATCATATAATCCATTCATCAAATGTGTTCCTCCTGGTCCGGCACTCCCAAAACAGACCCCGATATGTCCGGTAAACTTGGCGTGCATACTGGCCGCCATCGCGCCGACCTCTTCATGTCTTACCTGGATATAGTTAATTCGCTCTTTTTCAGCTAAAAGAGCGTCCATAAGACTATTTATGGATCCCCCCGGAATACCGAAGATATGTTTTACTCCCCATTCTTCCAGCACCTTTACTGCTGCAATCCCAGATTTGATAGTATCTGCCATAAGATTTTTGATTTGGAAATATAACGATCGTATTATTATAAGCCATTTTCGCTAAATTCGCACGGCGAAAAACACTTGATCGCTCAAAAGTCTTTAATGGTGGGGACCACTTCGCGGGTGCATTTTTATTCTGGTGGTGTTTTTATTCTGGTGGGCAGAGAAGGATTCGAACCTTCGAAGGCGTAAGCCATCAGATTTACAGTCTGACCTCGTTGGCCACTTGAGTATCTGCCCGGATAAATGCCTGGAAGGCCTGATTAATATAAGTGGCAAGGCCTTTTTTGGCAATAGATTTTGGGAGAATAAATAATTATTGGCAGTGTGAAGAATGATCTATTACTTGATAGGTTTGGTCTGCCGTTAGTTGAAATTCTTCTTTCATAGTGATTCGACCTCTGGGTTCAGCAATCATTAAATCCAATTCTCCTTTTTTATTGGGGACGCTAATCGGGAAACCTCCACCGCGGTAGGGGACACCAGGAGTGGCGATCAAACCGGCTACTGTATGAGTAGTATAAACCTTGTTAATGCACTTTCGGTTGATTTCGCGGGTTTGCGCAGCATCACTGTAGATAATGATTTCCTGATCGTTTTTGTACTGACCTTCTGGAGGGGTACAGCCGTTTTCTAAAGCTAGAATTGAGCAGGCCAAAAGGATTCCTCGAGAGTTATTTATCATTTTCACTTAATTAATCTTGATGATTAGAAATTGAACAGAGAGGGATTATAAAGGAGAGTATATTTAATGCAATGGTTTAGCGGGCTTTTTTCAAAAAGCCCGCTCATTGGTGCGGACCCTTTTTGAAATTAAACTGGAGCCACTTGTCGGATTCGAACCGACGACCTACTGTTTACAAAACAGTTGCTCTACCAACTGAGCTAAAGTGGCATGTGGATGCTATTTGTAAAGGATTCTATCGATCGGTTAGTGCCGTGATGATAAGCGAAAGGTCTGGGCAAGTCAAATTGAAAAAATTGGCAGGGGATGGACATGAACACGAGGGGCTTTGTCAGGGGAGCACAGTACGTTTTTTCTCTGACTCCGACCATTTCGCAAAGGGCATTTGAGAGAGTTTAGAGTTGGTAAAACGTCGGTCACTGGTGATGTCTCGGCCCACCCATTTGGGTAACATTGACGGAAGGACTTCTTCATCTTGGCCTATTTCTAATTCGATAACGACTAGGCCAGAGTTATCGATAATGCGACGGTCTTTCGGGGAAAAGTTGGATGGGCCTTTAAATAGATCGATTTCAAAAGGACGTCGGAAGGGTTGCTCTGTAAGACCATTTTGATTTGTAGTATGTAAAATTTCAAAACGGGTTTTAGCAATGATGTTTTTAGTGTGTCCACCAATATGGTAGAGCAATTTCTCGGCAATATCGGGGCTAATCTCTCTTTCAAATTCCAGGTTTTTAATCAGATTGGAGTCTGCAGGAAGGCTTTCTCCCAGACCGGCCCGTTCAGCCACTTTGATAGTTATAAATGCTTTACAATCCCGTCTTTTTTCAGAAAGTCGGATACGTACTTTGGGTGGTTTTGGCCAGGCTAGAAATTGTTCGACTATCTGCAAATCTTCTGAGGTAAGTTTTAACAAAGGATTGTGGCGACTGGTGTAATGCAATACACCGTCGATAATCAAAGCCTTGTTAGAAGGGAAATAGAATTGCATTATATCAGTTCCGGATTCTAGAGGAGGCAACTGGGCGAGTGATTTGGGGAGGAACTTTTTCTCGTATTCGTGATGATAGCCAGGGTTAGAAGGAATTTCCAAAGCCACTTTTTTTGGTTTAAAAACAGCCGGATTGTAGTAAAAACAAGGGAATATGTAAAGTCGCCGACTGGGGAAAAGCTCCAGGTAAAATTGGAAAGAGAGGTGGCTTTAATCGATGAAATAGGCTATATTCGGGACACATTTTTCCCGGGTCGAACAATGATGAAAAAATTATTATTGAATTCAACATTAACGGTTGTTTTATTGGCGGCTTTTTACCAAATCGCCCCGGCCAGAACCTTTGATCCTGATTTTACTATGGTTCAGGATATAATTACGGTTAAACCGGTAGAACCGGCCGCTGCTGATTGTTATAAGATTGATCAATATATACCGGGCAATATAGATATGGCTAAGTTACGCCAAACTTGGCTGGATTGGAACAATGATTTACGCCTGGGAGCGGGACTGAAGCCTTATGTATTGGAACCGGAATTAGACTGGAGTGCTCAAAACTGGTCTGACCGGGCTAAAAGGCTTGGGGTGATCAGCCATAAGCGTGACGGATCCAATGCTTATTATGACTATAGAAGGATCTTAAACTGGTTCAAGGATTTGAATCTGGAATTCCAAAATGTTCACGGTAGCACCTATACTGAAAATATTGGTTGGGGATTTTATAAATGCCCTGCTGATGGGTCTGATTGTACGCCTGCTATGACAACCGCCATAAAGACTACTTTGGACTTCTTTGCACGAGAAAGACAAAGTAACGGTGCGCATTGGCGATCAATGATGAATAAAGATTTCCAAGAGATTGGGCTGGGCTTAGCGTTAGATAGAGTAAAACACAAATATTATCTAACCATTCATTACGCTACCGCCATTACTTCTCATCCTAAAGCTATTTGTTTAAATAATTAGCGGCTTTTGGAAAGTGAATTTGCGTAATACTTAGCGTATGCTATAGTTACTCTCTTATAGAGACCCTATAAAGGAATAACTTATGTCTGACTCTGAAAGCAGGAAACCGGCCCCAGGACCGCTTGTCTCAGCTGTGATTAGGCCAACAACACGTCCTCCTAGCGGAGAAAGTTTTTTTATAGAGAAGGACCGTGCAGCAATGTTGGCGGAGAAAAAGACCGAGTCGACCAAAGTCATGAAAGATTTGGAAGATTGTCGTTTCATACTAACAAAATTGGTGATAGCCCTGAGTAATCGTGAAGTTTTACCAGAACGGGTAATGATTGAACCATCGATTCTACTTTTGCCCTTTCCTTACATAAATAACCAGGGAGACTTGGAGCTACAGGTTAATTCAATGGACTTGGATGATACAACAGCGGCCTATGAAAAGGTCTTCGATGAAATTCGCAGATTGCCATATTTTCCCACGATTATTCAGAAAGAATTAGATCCGGTAATTTCTCGTACTTTAGGACTGGAAAGTAGAGTTAACCTGGTCAAAGCTCTAACCGTCTTTTTGGAGGACTTAATGATTAATAACAGTAAGCTGGAAATTGACCACGAAATTGATTTTTTGGAAGCGGCAGATTTAATTGCTACAGCTGATTTTGTTCCGCCTAGACGCCCGCTCAGAGTAAAAAAATTTGATACCTATCAAGTGAATCGGGAGCAAATTACGGTTGATTTGAGAAGGTTGTTGAAATTTCGAATAGACTTAACGGCCTTTTTCCACCAGAAAAGACGTGAAAAACTGGGACTGGGCAGGAAAAACGATAGCATGAAACTATTTGCCGTAAACGGTAGCGCACAGATGCGGACAGCGGAAAGATCTATAAAAACCCCGCAAAGTAGAGTTAATGAACAAATAGAAGAGACTTTAAGGGATTATTTGAGCAAGATTGGGAAATAGGTTATAATGAATAGAATTATCTTTAAACAAAAATTATGAAGAAAACAAAAAAAGTAGAAAAAAACGCTTATTTCACCGCCCTGGAATCCGCTTCAACAGAAATGGTTGAAGAGGCCTATAACAACGCAGAAAGCCCAGTGGAGAAAAAGAAAGCCGCTGAGCGTATTTTGCAGGAACGTGGACTACTGTAAAATTATATTGGATCGTAAAAACTGACCGACCGCGAATATTCGCGGTCGGTCAGTTTTTGTTCAAAGTGTGAGAAATGGACTAGCGATCCATTTTGCGACGGATAAATGCCGGAACATCTAATTCGCTTTCGATACTTTTGCCAGCATTGGCGGCTCCTGAAGCTACTTCAGTATTGTTTCTGGTAGCAGCAATAGCTTCGCCAGTGGCTGAATTGGAGCGGATAGTATTGGTCAAAGGAAGATGTTGGCGGAGAATAGTTGGCTTTTCACGTGGACTGTCGTCGAAACCGGTAGCAACTACGGTAATTTTAATCTCACCGGTATAAGAGTCGTTGATAACAGCTCCAAAGATAATATTAGCCTCCTGGTCGGCAGCTTCAGTGATGATTCGTGCAGCTTCATCTACTTCAAACATACTGAGATCATTGCCGCCGGTAATGTTGAATAATACCCCATTAGCACCATCGATAGATAATTCCAGAAGAGGAGATTCAATAGCAGCTTTGGCTGCCTCTACGGCACGGTTTTCACCTGTACCATAACCGATACCCATTAAAGCGGAACCGGAGTTTTCCATAACGGCCTTGACGTCGGCAAAGTCTACGTTGATCATACCATGAATGGTGATCAGATCAGCGATACCCTGTACACCTTGGCGTAGAACATCATCTACTACAGTAAAGGCCTCGGTAATGGGAGTTTTCTTATCGATAATGGAAAGGATTTTGTCGTTAGGAATAGTGATCAGAGTGTCAACTTTATTACGAAGATTTTCGAGACCGTCTTCGGCCTGTTGTCTACGACGATTTCCCTCAAAGGAAAATGGCTTGGTAACGACGGCGACGGTAAGGATACCAAGTTCCTTGGCCACTTCCGCGATAACCGGGGAAGCCCCAGTACCGGTTCCACCACCCATACCACAAGTGATGAAAACCATATCAGTACCCATCAAAGCTTCGCGCAGTTCTTCCGCACTTTCTTCAGCAGATTGGCGGCCGATATCAGGATTAGCGCCGGCTCCCAGGCCACGGGTTGTAGCCTTACCGATGTTGATTTTGAGATTGGCATTGGAATGGTGAAGTGCCTGAGCGTCTGTGTTTACAGCAATAAATTCGATACCGTGTAGATTGGACTTGATCATTCTTTCTAGAGCGTTGTTACCACCTCCACCTACACCAACTACTTTGATGCGGGCGACCGGAGTAACTCCTTCCGGTACTACTTCCATGGTCTTCTTGCCCAATGAGCTTGAGCCTGAGAAGAGATTTCTAAGCGAGTCCTTTTGATGATTGCTGATTGCCATAAAATGGGGCTTTAAAATTGTCGAGAGTTAATTATTACCGATAATTTGATAATGTGTCAATAGTATTTCCTGGTTGATATATCTGAGGGATTAATTGGCTGCAAGCTTTGATAATCAAGGGAATAGGCTCTTGAACCAATCTTTTATTCCCCCAAATGATTTTTTTAAATTAATTCCTTTTAAGCTGAAGCCGTAGGAGCGATTTTCTAATCTGGATCCCCACAGGATTAAGCCAATGGCTGTAGCATACGCTGGATCGTCAATTTTATCAACCACGCCATCAAAATTCTGTGGAAATCCTATTTGGACAGGTAGATTTAATGTTTCTCTAGCCAGATCCAGGATACCCGGAATCTTTACTGATGCACCGGTTAAAATTGCGCCGGCCGGCAACATCCCATCACGGTTGATTTTGGCTAACTCGTCACGGACAAGCAGGAATATTTCATGATAACGCGCCTCGATAATTTCAGCCATGTGACGTTTGGAAACCTTTTGAGTATCTATTTTACTAATTAGGGAAAGATCAATGATTTCTCTTTCATTGACGTCAGCGGGAGAACAAGTGCCATATTCAATTTTGATCTTTTCGGCAGTATCGATAGAGGTGCGTAACCCGATAGCTATATCATTGGTAACATTTTCACCTCCCACCGGAATAACAGCCGTATGAAGAGTCGTTCCTTCTTCGAATACACTGACTGAAGTCCCTCCACAACCGATATCGATTACGACTACTCCAAGTTCTTTTTGGCGTTTAGAGAGGACTGCTTCAGCGGCGGCTAGACAGGAAGGAATAATGTCGTCGATGTCCACACCGGCCTGTAAAACACATTTTTCGATATTTTTAACAGCCGGTACCAGGCCGGTGATGATATGAGCTTCTACTTCTAGACGAATACCGGTCATCCCGACCGGATATTTAATTCCTTTTTGTTCATCAACAGTAAAAGACTTGGGAATAATGCGTAGAATGCGACGGTTGGAGGGGATGGAAACCGCTTGAGCAGCTTCCAAAACGCGGTCAACATCGTCTTCGGTAATTTCATTACCAGCATGGGAAACGGCGATAACGCCTTTGGAGTTGATCGATTCTATATTATTGCCACCAATCCCTAAAAAGACATGATTAATCGGTTCGCCAGCCATGCGTTCGGCATCTTCCAATGAAGAAGCAATGGAATTGATGGTTTCTTCAACATCAATAATCGCCCCTTTACGCATGCCAGTGGAAGGAGCTATCCCTACACCGATGATATTGGGAACTTGGGAACTTTCTTCAAGCGTCCCTACAACGGTACGTATCTTAGAACTGCCGATGTCGAGACTCGCGATTACTCTTACTTTGGCCATTGGATAAATTGAAAATATGCGTTTTTTTGTTTTTGGACAATATCTTGTGAACAAACTTGACAGTAATAGACAAGCCTGTTTGTCTGACTGGAAATATAGAGTATTGAGCGGAAATTATCAAATCAATTTGAGAAAATTAGGGCTTTACGGATATTGAGAAATTGTTAAGGCTTCCCAAATAATTAAACTTAGCAGCGTTTGAAAAGACTAAGGTGAAGATGATGTCTGGTGCTTGCCGGACCTGATAGAGCTGGAGTTTTCCATGCCAGGGCAGTGCAGGATCTGCATTTATTATAATACCTTTATCAACTTTGTCAAATAAATAACCGGTCAAATTTTTAGAAAAGTGATGGCTGCTTTTCTGCTTGCTGACGAGACTCTACCAAGAGAGCCAATTCGTTGAGTGGTTTCATCAAACTAGTGAAGCCGAATTCGTTGAGTGCGACACGAGCTTTGTCGACTGGCCAACTATGGAGCCTACAGGCTTCCAAATTGAGTTGAATTGGCATATCACGAATAATGGTAGCCATTTTTTGGCTCAGATATGCCGTATCTTTATTTTCAATGAGCTTGGTTTTCTGGGCTGGCTTAAGCTCATCTAGATGCTGATATACATTATCAAGTGTGTAGTATTTTTGCAGTAAATCCACGGCTTGCTTGTCACCGATACCTCTGACTCCAGGGATATTATCGGAGGAATCTCCGCGTAGCGCCTTGTAATCAATAATCTGGTCGGGATGTAGGCCCATTTTGGCTTTTACAGCTGCAGAATCATAAGTAGTAGTCTGCGAAATCCCGATTTGAGGGACGATTACTTGAGTATGCTGATCAACCAATTGAAAGGAATCTTTATCGCCGGTGAGAATGCGTGTAGCCAATTCGGGAGTTTCCTCGGCTTGAGTAGCAAGAGTACCGATAATATCATCAGCTTCATAACCCGGTTGCTGAAAGATAGGGATATCGAACACTTCCAATAATTTCATTAATCCTGGAAGCTGGGGATAAAGCTCTGCTGGCGCCTCGCTGCGATTGGCTTTGTATTCCGTAAATTCCTGATGCCGAAAAGTTTTATCTTTGTGATCAAAGGCTACTGCCAAATAATCGGGTTTCTCTTTTTTGATTATCTCGAAAAGCATCTTGGTGAAGCCAAAAATTGCATTGGTATAATGCCCTTTAGCATCTGTCAAAAGAGGGAGCGCATGGAATGCGCGATGAAAAATGGCGTTTCCGTCAATCAGAAGTAACTTTTTCATAGGGGAAAGTGCTTTTATAAAAGACAAAAATTTGCTAAAATAATAGGATTTAATCAAAACAGAAGCAAGCTGATACATATGAATATGAAAATGACTAAAACACCAAAGGTTCCACACAAGGCGTCACATAAAACTTCCGGGAAGAGGAAGGTAGTGAAGAAAACAATTAAAAAGGCTGAGCTGGAGGCCTTTTCAAAGGGGCAGCAATATACAGATTTAATGGAGGAGGAGCTGGAAACACATACTCAAACAATGCTTTCTCTACTCATAAAAGGGAAGAAAGAGGCAAAAAAAGAAGTTTTTGGCTATTTTAAAGATAAAAACCAGGATAAAACCGATTTAAAAATTCCCTTAGTTCTCCTCTTCGCCACAGACTTGAATGGTGACAAGGAATTATTTCCCAGAGAAAAGCTTTTCAAATTGTTGGACGCTCTGATTGTCTTAAATTGTCGAGTAATTGTAGTCGATACCGAACAGAAGTCGGATTTGAATAACCTCAGTGAATTATCTGAACATCAAGAAGGGCATATTATCTGGTATAACCCTAAACAGGATAATAGCGGCCAGGGTAGAGAAGAAAAAGAAATTGACCGTCTACTGATGGCGGCTGACTTGGCTATAATTTTTAATAATCATCATGATTTAATTAAATTATTGATGAATTATGGGGTGGTTTTAGTAGGTGAAGATCGCTCGGTGTTTTTGGAAAATTATCGACCGAATGAAGAAACTGGAAACGCTTTCCTGTTTGATAGGAAAGATTTATGGAGTGTTTTCGCTTCCATTGTGAGAGCCCTGGAAACGTTTAAATTTCCCTATGATTGGGCCCATATAGTCAGAAAAATTTATAAATAATCGCTTTTAATCGAGTGAATTACTGAGGCCACCACTGGAACTATTCTGGCTGAAGGTTTCACCCAGACTTTGAACATTGTGGAAGATGTCACCGAGATTGAGATATTTGACTACATCTAAGCCGATAAATTGACCTACGGCCTGGACAATGACTACTGATAGTATGGTGATAACCAGACCGATGATAGCATAGCGGATAGTGCCTACGGCCTGTTTGATCTTGTCTTCGGATCCACCGGAAAGGATAAAAGAGAAACCTCCAATAATGATAAAGATAACTGAAAGGATTCCGGCAAAGAGGATGGCGTAAGCTAAACCTTTGTTAATAATATCCGGAATATTATAATTGGACGCTGCATCAATGATAGTACCGCTGCTTCGAGCCATAATGTTGCTTTAGGTTTGTAAATCACATGTAGACTACCCGTAAATAGGAGAACTGGCAATGAATTTTTAGCTTATATTTCGCAAGCGCCTCCTGGTAGCCCGCTCACGGATTAGATGCCTAAACTATCATCTATGTTTGCACCATTACCCCCGCCTACTACGGTTCCATCTGGTTCAACAATTTTGAGGTTAACACGGGCGTTGTTCTTGGAACCGATAACCCGCAGAAGGATGCGAATAGATTTAGCTGTTTGGCCACTTTTACCAATTACTTTGCCCATATCTTCTTTGGCAACTTTGAGGGTAATCAAGACTCCCATTTCATCTACAGAGCGATCAACAGTGACCTGATCTGGCTGATCAACGATCTGCTTAACAACATATTCAACAAAATCTTTGTCTTGCATTTTTTCCATTGTGGTAGTTGGGTTAGATATTAAAGGGGACTACTACATAAAATTAAGCCTGTGGTGCTTCGGCAGGGGCTTCTGTTGGCGCTGAACCTTCGGTGGCGGAATCTTCTTTGGCTGGTGATTCTGCGACAGGAGCTTCTTCTGTGGCTGGGGCTGGAGTTGCCACTTTTACTTCAGGAGTCGCACCGGCAGCCGGCTCATCGCCGACTTTTTTCTTGGCGGCCTTTTTGTTGGGCTGGAATTTGATATATTTTTCCATACCCGCTACTCCAGCGCCTTTGAGTAGGGAAGCGACGGTTTCACTGGGCTGGGCTCCCTGGGAAATCCAATAAGAAATTCTCTCCTGATTAAATTTCAGGATTTTTGGATTGCTGGTAGGGACATAATGTCCGACAAGTTCAATATACTGTCTTTTAACAGCTTTGGATTGTTCGGCAACTACCATTCTAAAACTTTCTTGGGAAGTCTTTCCGGAGCGAGTGAGTCTGATTACTAACACGATTTTTCTGGTTAAAAGGATTTCTAATTGCCTCCGCAGTTTAGGGTGGGAGAGTTTTAATGTCAAGAAAATATTGGATCAACCCGTTCGAATGATAATCTTCTGAATTTTCGGAGTTTTGAGGGCTTGATTAAGCTCTTTCTGAAGAAGGTGCTGTTTGGTAAAAAGACGCTGACGAGCAGGAGCGCTAGAAGCGGAAATAATCAGTACGCCTGTTTTATAGGAGATGACTTTGAAATTGTTTGATTGATCAGGGAAGAGCTTAGACAGGACTTGTCCAGCCTGATGGCAAATGCGGATAGCTGTCATCTCGGTTCCAACACCTAATTTGTTTGCAGCCAACTCAAAAAGACTTTGGAAATCGCTTTCTCCCGCTGCACTTCGGGCAGATCGTGGAGTGGGAAGAAATTTTTCCTGATAAAAATCATTAAACTGACCTTTATATGAGCCGGTCTTGGGGTGACGATTATTTTGAGGGTGGGGTGAGTACATGTAGATATAGTTGATGCGTTTCTTTGGCCATTTTACTCCAGGAGAATTTTTTGGTGTGTTGGAGGCCCGATTTGACCAGTCTATTATATAGGTGTTGATCAGTGAGCAGGCGTTCGATTTTGTCGGCGATGTCCGCGGGTGAATAGGGGTCAAAATAAATGGCATTATTACCACATATTTCCGGCATACAAGAAGTATTGGAAGCGGCAACGGGCGTACCACATTGCATGGCTTCGAGTGGAGGCAAACCAAAACCTTCGTAGAAAGAAGGGAAAACATAAATCTTTGCCAAATTGATCAGGTCAATTAATTCATCTTCACCAACTAATCCCGGGAAAATGACAGCCGGCCATTGGTGATCTGTTGAGCGATCCTTTTCTGACATTAAACCAAGTTGACGGGCGTGATTGAAAATCTCCTGAGCATAGATATTGTCTTTGCGGCCGGTAACGACTAATTGTAAATCATGTTTTTTGTAGATTTGAGCAAAAGCGTCCAATAAGCCGGTGAGGTTTTTATGGTCGCGCCACACACCAGTATAGAGAAGAAAGGGTTTGTGGATTTGATATTTGTGGAGGGTGTGATTGAGTCGACTTTGATTGTCGATCGGTTTGAAATCAGGATTTACTCCTTCATAAATAATTTGGATCTTATTCAAAGAAATATTTAACAACTCTTCCAAATCACGGCCTGTCGCACGGGAGACAGCAATAATTTTGGTGGCTTTGCGGACAGCGGTGCGAATAGTAGTTCGATAGGCTAGCCGATGGAAAAACGATTTCATTTTTTTCCCGGGGAAAAAATGGAGCGTCAGGTCATGGATGGTCACTATAGAGGGACGGCGATAAAAGATCGGGGCATTAAAATGAGTGAAATGCATTAAATCCAGGTGATGACGGTTGAGGATTTTGAGAAAACAGGTTTGCTCGGCCAGAGAATAATGTTTGGCATTAACCAGTACTTTTTGAAAATTAGGACTACTGGCTTGGAAATTATTGAATTCAGGCTGATTGAAAAACAAAAAATAGTGATTTTGACGGTCAATTGTCTGAAGGTTTTCAACCAATTCAAAAACATAACGGCCAATACCGGTGAATTGTGAAGAATACATTCTGCAATCGATACCAATACGCATAATTTTGTTTAAGTGGAATTACAATAGATTGATTTGTGAAAAATTAAAATAGTAGGCGAATTTCGCCTCGTTGAAAATTGGGGAAATGATCATGGAATCTCAGCAAATCAACACCATGGAGTCCACAATAAAGACAATCCAAGGGATCGCCATGAGAAACTATCAAAATGGTTTGATGCCGGTGTTTCTTTTCAATATCCCGGATTACACCATATAGACGGTCCCACATATGGGACAAAGACTCTACTCCACGGAAGTCACTATCGATTTTGGTATCGGCTTGGCGATGAGGGCTGGGATAAGTATAGACTTTACCATCGAAGTCCCCGCAAAAACGTTCGCGCAAACGCAGATCAAAGGTGATCGGAGGACAACCCAGAAACTCCTGAACAATTTGGGCGGTTTGAGTAGTACGTAAAAAAGGGGAAGCGTAAATGATAGTATGCTCATCCAAACCGAGTGGAGCCGATGTGACGATGGAATTTTTGACCAGTTGGCGCCCTTCAGGGACCAGGGGATGCTGTTTTTGGCCGAGTTCCGGATCGGTCGAATAGCGCTGTTCGATATTGCTTTGGGCGGTACCATGACGCATGAGAAAATAACGGTTGTGGAGTGATGGGATAGACATAGATATTTAATATTTGAATTTACTAGAATATAGCACAAACCCTCTCCACGAGGGTTTGTGCTCTCAAATTTTAACTTGCAAAAGTCGAGGGCTTTGATTATATTTGCCCCGCAAAGTGAGGATGAAATTCGGTGACGCAGATTTGCCTGTTGCGCGGATGGCTTATGGAGACGTAGTTCAGCTGGTTAGAACGCCACACTGTCACTGTGGAGGTCGCGGGTTCGAATCCCGTCGTTTCCGCCATGTTTAAATTTTCAGTATGACTTTTTATGTATACATTTTGAAGTGTGCGGATGGGACGTTCTATGTGGGATCGACTAATGATTTGGTGAAGCGACTGCATGCTCATAATCATTTGAAATCCGGGGCGCATTATACAAAAATCCGTCGGCCGGTCGAATTGATCCATAGTGAAGGTTTTCAGACTTATGCTGAGGTGAGGAAACGTGAGGCGGAGATAAAACGGATGACCCGAGCGGAAAAAATAAAGTTATTGGGGAAAGGAAACTAAGATATGATTAAAGAAAATTAATTAATTTTTATTTATGGAAGAAAAAAACTTGGTAACAGTGGTTTTGGGAGGCGGTTGTTTCTGGTGTATCGAAGCGACATTTTTACATTGTAAAGGGGTGAAAGAAGTTTTGTCGGGATATGCCGGTGGAAAACTGCCTGATCCCAGTTATGAAATGGTTTGTAGCGGGATGACCGGACATGTGGAAGTGGTCAAGTTGAAATTTGATCCGACAGAAATCAGTTATGAAGATATTCTGCACATTTTCTTTGCAGTGCATGATCCGACTAAGATCGATCGACAGGGGAATGACGTGGGAACGCAGTATCGATCAGTGATTTTTTATAATTCACCGGAACAAAAGGAGCGAACGGAAAAGGTTATTGCCGAATTGAATAGTGAAAAGATATTTTCCGGACCGATAGTGACGCAGATTTCAGCTTTGGAGAAATTTTATCCGGCTGAAAGTGACCATCAAAATTATTATCAAAGAAACCCGGAACAAGCTTATTGCCAAGTGGTAATAGAACCAAAAATCGCTAAATTCAGAGCAAAATATCAACAGTTTTATCAGGAATAAATTGACCAGATTCAAATTCCGTCTGTCACCGGTTTAACCTAAGTGGATTTTGCTTCTCTGATGAGTTGTCCAAGCATCAGTAGCTTTGATGAATTTCTCACGACAAGGCTGTCGTTCGTACTCCGGATAGAAATCGAAATCATAATCAGAGTAATGATCCAAGACCTGGTTGATGGCAGAATTGTGGAATTCCAAAAAAACTTTGACTGGCTGGAATTCACCGGACAATTCCGTCAGTTTGGGTAGATTGAAGCCGAAAACATTGGTAATCAGGGCATTTAAACTGTGATGAGAGCCCCCATCTTTGATTCTTTTCCAGGCATTCATAGCGGTGCGGAAATAGCCGATTTTTTCAGTGATATTAAACAACGAGCCCAGCCTACTTTTTTGATCGAAAACTACGTCCAGAACTTCGGCACGCGTTTCGTTACTTAATAGTTGTGGCACGACCTCTTCCATCTGACGCTTCAAGATTGTCCGCTCTTTTTTCTCATGAGAAGCAGTCTTGTATTCAAGGTTTATGTCTCCAACGATTGCTTCGGCCCAGTCATGTACTAGGGGTGTCAATAAAAGAATCTCTAAATCATGGGGGGAGAGTGGAACTGACTTGTCTTGAACCAGTCGCCCTAGAAAGGACTTCATAATGCCGAAACTAAGTAGAAGGTGGCGATAGTTATTGGCGTCCGAACCAAGTAATTTTTCCCATTCACTATTACTACAACCCGGTGGCTGGAACCTGTCCCAACGGACATTACGTTTCAATGTTTGACCATAGGCGGTTTGACCGAAAACATGATTAACTTCTAGAAAATCTACCTGACTGCCGTCCGGGGCTGTAAAAGTTCGAGGGATTCGTTGCATACAGACTTGGTTTAGCTCTAAGTAGACAAAAATTAAACGCATAAACCGTATCTGTCAAATATTGATCTTAATCCATAAGTACTGATACTTTAAGAAAATTTATTAAAACATTATTTAATATTTAAGCCAGACATAAAGCTTTATGATCGGCTTTAGTTTGAATAAAATTATCGTTGTTTAATTCCTAAATAAAAGTTTATGAAAAAGAATGCCGCCAATCTACTACTCGTAGCAATGTCCACCGGTTTGATCCTCGCTGGTTGTAACCAACAACCCGCTCAGACTTCGACTCCATCGACTACAGAGACAAATGGATCTATTTCAATTCAAGAAAATAAAGATGCCAGCGCATCTATGAACGTAACCGATACTTCCAACGCCATAGACGCTGCTAATGATGCTATAACTAATGCCAATGCCAGCACTTCCGCTGCTATGGAAGCTGCTAATAAAGCTATGCTTGATGCCAATGCCCAATTGGATGCTAGTGGAGTAGTAAATACTCCAGAAGCCAAGGCCGCTATGGAAGCCGCTAACAAAGCTATGCTTGATGCCAATGCCAGTACTTCTGCCGCTATGGATGCTGCCAATAAGGCTGTGGTTGATGCTAATGCACAATTGGATGCCAGCACTTCCGCCTCTGTCGGCAACTAATTAAGGTAAAGATCAAAAAAAGCCCCGCCGAACGGCGGGGCTTTTTTTTGTAATAATTCTATTACAATTGGGTTTCATAAAAAGTAAGCTTCAATGACCTGCTAAATAAGAAGGGTGAGATAAATTGCTTGATTTTTCTACTGAATTAGTGTTTAATACCATCTATCATTAATTTGGACTATGGCCAGAACAAAGCAAGACACTTTACCGTTTGGCGTTGGCGAGGATTTTGGGGAAGTTCGCCATGAATATGATCGGACCAAACTTAGCTCCACTCCGCTGGCACGGTTGGTGGGATCGACTCATATGGTTTATGGCAAACAAAACCTCCTGCATGGATTTGATGAAAGATTGGATAATCAATTAAGTAAACATGATGGGAAATATCGTGAATTAATAAAAGAAAGAAGAAATCTCGAGGAAATGATTTCCTGTGTATTAGACCAGACGGAAGTGGCCACTAGTACAGCGAAGCTGCTGCAGGATCTAGACAATAGAATTCGCCAGGAAAGAGCTAGTATTGTCCCTGAAATCAAGACCATCTTGGTAAAAGCTTACCGAGAAGCTTTTGTATTTTTAATTGATCACTTGGATGATCAGAATTTAGCAACTTTGAAAGTTGGAATATCTCAATATACTATTGCACAGATACTTTATGACAATCTGGATAGCTATGAAGATCGCTATGCACTGGGCAAAGAAATCCGTCTCCAGATATTGCAAACAGTGAAGGAACAAGCGGCAGTTCGAGGGGCGAATATTCTAAGGAATGTCTTGCCCGGCACCAATATTGAAGCTGGTGGAAGAGCCCGCCGACCGTTGGTAACCAGCGCTCCAATCCCTAAAACCATGAGACCGGCGCCATTTATCCCAAAAACTGAAGAAGAGATTCGAGCAGGGGTTGAGGCTGAACGACGAAAGCAAAATAAGCTGATAAATCCACCGATGGACTTTCCACAATTACCGATTGCGCCTTCGATCAGAAGAGAGACTTTGCGTTATGGCGCTGGGATGCAAGACGGCTCACTGATTGTACCAAATGGGATTTCCCCGGAAATTGAAGAATCTTATCGTGAAACCCAGGAGAATGCTGAACGAATATCAAGAGAAATTTCTGCAATAAACTCTCAACGTTTACCGGATTTACAAGGATTATTTGATTCGTTGGAGGAACCAGATCCGGAAATTCAGAAAATAATAAAAGAATCTGCTCATGAAAGTGTTGAACAATTACCGGAATTACCAATCGAGGTGGCAGAATCACCTAATTTGATCAAAGAAGTGAGTGTGGAAAGAGAGTCGCTTCCTATGGATAAAGTGACTGACACTGAGGAGATCACTGCTATAACCAGACTTCCAGCCAAAAAGTCCTGGTATCAGCGGGCTGCCAACTCTATGGTGGAAAAGACCCGTTCGATCTGGTCTAATGCTCGACAAGAGACGGCAAAGGCCACTAAATTTATCACTAATAAAATCACCGGTGGCTGGAATTGGCTGGGTGGGAAATTACGCAGAAATTGGAAAGGGATGGTCTTGGCCGGAAGTGTAGCAGCAGGTGGACTCGCTTTATATAATAGTGATTCAGTCCAGAATACTGAAAAACCAGTTGCCAGTAGTCAGGGTAATTCAGCCGTACAGCCAAATCCAACTAATTTAACTATTGATACTCCTAATCCGACACTCGCACCAGCGACATCTCCTGAAGTAAAAACTCGCGCAACATTTGCAAAAGTGCTGACGGACTCAAAAAGCCCCTTGGTTCAAGACATAATCAATCAAGGTAAATTTAAATTGGGCGGTAATACGGTTATCGATACTATGATCGACTCCTTTAAGGGCTTGGCTAATGACGCACAAAAAGCCCAACTGCGTGAATTGCAAAAGGAAATCAATCTAGGTTTGAGTACTTATTTTTATGAAAACTTTGGTACTCCAGCGAAAGTGGCGGCAGCAATGAAAGACCCCAAATTGCGAAATTTATATAGAACTGCGAAAGTGGCCCAAGCTAAAGGTTGGTTTAATAGCACTCATACCAAAGCCAGATTTCCTAAAGCCTATGCTTTGGCCGAACAAATTTTGGCTGACAGTTCAAAGTTAGGGATTGATGAAAGTAATAATCCCAATAAAGCAGTTCAGGATTTTGCCCGTGGTAATATGTTTCAAGCCAAGCTACCGGGTAATACTGTAAATTTACGAAAAGCTGACGGAAGCTATCATATAGTGGAAGAGCTGGTCTTTCAGATATTCGAAGGCAAGAAAGTTTCTGATGCATTGAATGGAAAATTCAGTGGAGGTAGTACAAAATCTCCGGTCATAGACCAAAAGCCGGAAAAGAACAAGCAACCTCAAGTAAATCCACAGGAAGGTCAGGGGAAGACGGGGATACTCTTGCCCAACCTAGACAAACCAGATGCTCCAGCCGACCCAGGTCATATCGATCGAGTTTTGGGACAAAAGAGATTGCTACAGGAAATTGAAATGGGCTGGGATGAGATTATTGATAATGAAGATAAATTAGCCGGTGAAAAAATGGCTTTAGAAAAGACTAGCCGAGTAGGGTTTGAATTACCTCTACACTTCACTACCCGCGAAGAAAATATGGCGATTATTCCGGCAGTAGCAGACAAAATTGCTTCATTACATCCACAAGCGGATACTGATTTAGTGCGGAAATTGATTAGACAGTATGGATTTATCGGCTTTAAGCTGGTCAGTCGCGAACGTGGACATTTCGTAGTGGAATTGGCACCAAATTTCCACAAGAATATCCTCAAACCGCTTTTGCAAAAGAAAGTCCGTCCTATCTAAATTCATGCCGCTTGCCGAATCTCTCCCCGAAGGTTTAGAATAGAGTCAACTTAACACTTGACTATGTCTCTCAAAGAACAGATCCAGACAGATTTTATTACAGCGATGAAAGCCCGCGATGAGATACGCAAAGGAGCATTGTCGATGCTCAAAGCCGCTATCATGAAGTGGGAAATGGACGGGGAAAAGAAGGAAGCGGGCGATGAACAAGTAATTCAGATTGTCGGGAAGGAAGTAAAACAGCGGAAAGATTCTGCCGAAGCCTTCAAGGCTGGTGGGAAAATGGAAATGGCTGAAAAGGAAGAAGCTGAAATGAAGGTATTGATGGAATATATGCCGACTCAAATGAATGAAGAAGAAGTGCGCAAAGTTGTTACTGAAACTCTCAACGGCGCAGGGGTTACCGCTAAGGCTGAAATCGGCAAGGCGATGGGCCTGATAATGCCCAAGCTAAGAGGTAAAGCCGATGGCGGAATGATTAATAAAATAGTCGGGGAGATTTTGAAATAATTGTAGCATGAAGAAGCCGGTAATTTTTACCATTGGTCACTCTACTCATTCAATTTCTGAATTTGTAGAATTGTTACAGGCACATGGAATACAAATGGTGGTAGACATTAGGACGATACCAAGATCGCGTCATAACCCCCAGTTTAATGAAGAAGATTTGAAGGAGTCATTGAAAAAGTGGAAAATTGGCTATAAACATCTAGAAAAACTTGGGGGGCTGCGTCACACGACCAAAGATTCTATAAACCTTGGTTGGTATAATAAATCTTTTCGAGGATATGCGGACTATATGATGACTTCTGAGTTTGCCACAGGCTTAGAGAGTCTCCTCAAGATTGCCAGTGATAAAGTTACAGTGATGATGTGTGCCGAAGCCGTGCCCTGGCGTTGTCATCGATCACTGGTCGGCGATGCTTTGACTAAAAAGGGTTGGCTGGTGCGTGACATCATCAGTCGGACCAAAGCGACCCGCCACAAACTGACGCCTTTCTTGAAAGTAAAAAAAGGACAATTGACCTACCCTGAAATTAAAATCTGAAACATGATCCGTTACAGATATAAAAATCCGGAAATACTTTTTGTGGGGATTAATCCGCATCCTGGCTCGTTTAACCGACGTGTGCCTTTTTCCAATAATAAGTTATTTTGGTATCTGCTCTCGGAAGCTGGACTGATCAAAGAGAAAAGAGCTGAATTGCGCGATGATAAAATATTGGCGCAGATGTACAAAGAAAAATTCAATAGCGTATATAAACTTGGATTTGTGAATATCATCGATCGACCGACCGTGGATATTACCGGAATAAAAAAACACGAGGAATTGCCCGGTCGTAAAAGGATTACTCGGATCATAAAAACCGAGGCGCCAAAAATAATCTGTTTCATTGGCAAGGTTTCCTATGAAAAATATATTGGATCGAAAAAATTTGATTTTGGCTGGCAGGAAGATATTGGTACCTCAAAAAGTTTTGTCATGCATTTTCCGTTGCGTGGGGAAGCGATTGTGAGAGTTAGAGAATTACAAATGATTAAACGTTTCGTCGCTAAATTGTGAAGCTGACGATGAAGTGACGGAAGTTGCTGAGTATTACTAATTATGCTATTATATAAATATTGTGAGCTTTAAGTTTGCTCACAGCATGCTTATATAAACAGGTAATATAGAGATTTGATTTAAACTATCATTACTTCTAACCAGCCAAATCTTTAGATGAAAACCAATCAACCGCTCACTATTAAAAAATACGTTTCTTCATTAGCATTAATTGTCCGAAGTAAGGGACAAAATACACTTGGAAGCGTTTTATCCCGTGTTCGCTCAAGTCATGAGGCAATCTTTATCTTTAATGATAAAGATAAGTTTCTTGGGCTGCTATCTCCATTTAAAACACTTTATTCCAGTAATTTTCCTTATACAACAAAGGTATCATCTATAGCCTTTAAGCCGCCCACCATTACCGAAGAAACGCCGATCTATCAAGTGGCGAAATATATGCTATCTACAAAGATTTATGTATTACCGGTATTTGATAAAAAAGGAGTGATACAGAGTGTGATTCATGCAAAAGATATTTTTTACGAGATAATCAAAGACCCGGATTTATTAGATTTTGTCAGCACAAAAATAGAACTCCATACGCCAATAACCTCACCGATTACTGCCTCAGTGAAAGATGTATTTTACCAACTTAAAGAGAAAGGTGTTTCAAGAATGGTGCTAGTCGATGCTGAAGAACGTTTGGCAGGAATCGTCACAAGAAGAGATCTCATGCAGGTACTGATCAGGCCTACCTCAAAGATGAGATTTCCAAAGGAAGGAACTCATGCGGGATTTTATTCTTTGGCCGGAGAAAAGAAATTCAGGAAAGATGAACCTGTTTCCAAGTATTCTACCGCAATGATTGATTCTTTGTCCGCCAATGCATCAAAAAAAGAGATTATTACTCATCTCATTACCTCTCCACATGATAGCATTATCTTAATTGATAAATATCACAGGCCAACTGGCCTTCTCTCGACGCGCGATATCCTAAAAGCGATTGGATCTCTGCGTCCGGAAGAAGATATTACACTGATAATAAAGAGACCGAGTGATGCCGTCAGTGATAGAGAATTAGAACAAGCTACAAAACACTTGGAAGTATTTGGCAGAAAATTAAATAAACGAATGGAAATCGCAAAAATTGAAGTTACCTCAGAAGAACCAAAAAAACCGAAAGGTAACACAATGATCTTTAATATTACGGTTGTCGTTACTCCTGTTGCGGGAAAGTCAATTGTTGCTGTCACCAAACAGAAAAAATTTATTGATGGTATACAAGAGGCGACAAAATTAATTGAGAAACAACGCAGACGGGGAGTAACTTTTAAAAGAAGAAAATCCAAAAGTGATAGATTCCCGGCCTGAAATAATCAATTTATATGAAAACAAACACAAAATATATTCTAACCGGTTTATTTCTACTGACAGTACTGGTCTTGTTTTTTTTGAGGTTTCAAACGGAAACAGTAAAAACTAAAGGAATTATGATTCTGATTGAATCCACTGACGAACCGACAGGGTTAGCCAGTATGGTGGATGAAATGGAGAAAAGGAATATTCCAGGTCTTTTGATGGTTACTCCTGAATTTGTTCAGGCAAATTGTGCTGAAGTAAAAGATGCCGTCAGTAGTGGGGATATAGAAATTGTTGCCTCAAATGTGAGTGCTCCATTTTGGGGGATGCCCTATGAAGAGCAAAAATCAAGAATTAGTAAAATGCTCACAGGGATATCATCATGCACGGGGACAACTCCAAGGATTATTTCATCTCGCTATATGGCTTCAGATATGAATACCATTAAAGCGGCTGAAGAATTAGGGGTTCCATACATCACTGCTAGAGGGACTACCGGGAACAAGGCCACGGTTTATCAGCCGGACGGATATCAGGTGAAAATTTTATCGGTCTCAAATATCCAACTTGTACCTTTCGAATATGGAAGTCTTTGTGATTATTCTTTTTATGAAAGAGCCGGGACTCCAGAAGACCTGAAAGGGGAATTGTCTAGAGCTATGGAACCGCTAACTTTGAAGGAAAAAGAATGGTTTGGAAAATATTCAAGAATAACTCCAGTGTCTCATACTTACATTGGAGGACATCTAAAGGCTTGGCATGAAATGTGGATTAGTTTTTGGGATACTGCCGATATAGAGTGGCAAAACATGGATGATTTCATGGCACAACCGGATTGGAAAATGCCTTTATGGCAAATCCCCACAAATATCAATAATCCTTATACGGAGGAAAAAGTTAGACCTTTGACATCATATGAACAAGAAGAGAAAGTGACAAATCCCTGTGCTGTGATCAATACTGAAAATATTGCGCCAGATAGCCCGGAATCTTCAAATGAGAAAATATCTCCTGACAAGATTGTGGTATTTCACAATGGACAAGGGCCGATGTGTGTAGAATTTCTAAATTTTGTTCAATCCTTGGATTATCCAGTGGAGCAACATCTGACTGAAGATAAAGATTTCAAGGAGATTTTCCAGGACTATAAGAACGCCTCCCCCAAAAGCGAAGGGCTTTCCTCATCTTTTGATTACTATCCGGTAATATTTATTAAAGGTCGAGCCTTCTCTGGCTTCAATGAAGAGATTAAAGATGAAATTCTAAAAGAGACTAAAAACTAAAACAGCTTGAAGGTTTTTATTTATTCTATACTAGGGTTTTGTTGATTTACGAAGCAGATCAAGAAACTGAACAACTATTGGTAATCCGGTTTACTTTCAGAATATCCTTCTTGATGATTTGCAAAGCGAGCCAAAGCGTAAAGAATACTGGAAAGTCTGTTCATATAAGCAATACTCTCGTCACTAATAGTTCGCTCTTTTTTTTGTCTAAGTAACACCAGCTGCCGCTCTGCTCTGCGGGCAATTGTTCTCCCCACATCTAAATAAGCCCCGACTTCACCTCCGCCGGATACAATAAAAGAGGTAATGGGAGGCAAGAGAGCCTCTATTCTATGAATAACTTTTTCCAGATAGAGGGTATGATCTCCGGTTAAATGGACATCAGCCCCTCCCAATTCCGCTTGAATACAAAATAAATTTTGTTGAAGAGTTTCAATTATTTCCTCGTATGAAATGTTTTGATTCTCAAGAGAAAGTTGATTGTTTGATTTTTGGGAAAGTACTTTGGCATACCCAAGTGATGAATTGAGTTCATCAAATGTTCCCAGTACTTCAAAGACAAAATCGGACTTACTGACTCGCTGACCTGGCGGGCAGTTAAAGAGTTGTGTAGTTCCGTTGTCTCCTTTTCCGGTGTATAACATAGGTTATATTTCACAAAGACCTCCGACACAGGCAAGTTCACGCTTGACCTCTGTTTCATCGTCCCTTTCATAGGTAACGATTTTAGAAAAGTCTAATTCGCCCAGGCGTTTTTTCATTTCTTCATATCTTTCTTTGTTGATCGCTTCGTATGGCGCGAGTTGATAGACATGATTTGACCGAGGAAGGAAGGAAAGCCCTCCGACTAAATCCCAATTTTCGTAAATCCAATCTGCAACCTTTAACCATTCATCATCTCCGACGGAAATGGTGACAGATGGATTGTGTTCTGTATAATGTTGTTTAACTACTTTCCAGTGTTCTAATTGAGTAAGGGCATTGATATCATCTTTGCAAATAGCACCATCAGGGGCTTTTACCGGGAATTCGAGTACATATGTTGAAGCAGATTCGAGAGTCTGCCCGACTTCCGGATAATATGGTACTCCTTGATCTTTGAGCATTTTGAAAAGAGCGTCAGTAGCCGAAATACGAACACGACGGATGTAAAATGCCGAATGACGAGGATGCATACCGGAAGCACAATCGACTGTCTGTGAAACTGTTCCTGATGGTTTTACACAGGTGATGCACATTGACCGTGACACACCAAAACGTTTGGCATATTTTTTATTTGTTTCAATCGCAACCTGTTTCATTTTTTCCAGGATTTTTGGATTACGGGCAAGCTTGCAATCCCATTGTCCGGTGATGGATACTCCGAGCAGTCTTTCTTTTTCGCAATTCTTTTTCCACTCTTTGGATAGATAGGGGAAATAAGAAAGTGTTGATTGGTAAGTCCCTAGTATTGTTGCAATGCGGACTTTCCTGAGTAGGCTTTTTTCCGTGTCATCCGCACGAGCCACTACTTCGGAAAGGTTACAAAATTGTTTTGATTGAAGAATGATTTCTCCACAGGGATTGGTCCCCCATGATGGGTAGATGCCACCTTTGAATTGATCGAGTCTTCGCTTTGGTAGGGTTCCAGCGAGTCCACCACGATTAAAGATTCCTCTCTCTCCACTACCACTTTTCATCAAAGCAATCCATTCATCGAGGAATTCAATTGAATCCGGTTTGGAAAGATAGACGGCAGAATTATTAGCAAGCATTCTTTGTCCTTCAGAGAGGTAAAACTGACCTTTTTTTGAATCGCGAATCATTTCATCATCCAGATCTGAAAGTGAAATCATGGCACTTCTACGGACTCCGCCGGCGACAACGCATTCACCGATTTTACAGATAATGTCATGGGCATCCAGATTTGACAAATGCCTGCCCTGACGACGTAGTACACGCTCACGGGTAAATTCTAAAAGAGCTTGAAGTGGTGCGGGCCCCGAACTCTTTCCGCCCATGGTTTTCAGACGTGATCCGGCAGGACGAATCAGGGAGAAATCAAAAGTGACATCCCGTCCTTCGAACCAGGTTTTCAAGCCGAAAGAAAAAGCATCTGCCCAACCTTCTTTACTATCAGGGATTATATATACGGGTAATTTTTTACCTGTTTGTTTTAAGATTTGGGGAAGCGCTTGAATATTTTCACTTTCTACCGACCAACCAACTCCTGTTCCACACATGGAGATATACATAATCTCAGCGAAATCCTGAAAACTTTTGGGAGCAATAAAAGAGCAATTATAAGCACAGACATTGGTCCGTCTGGTAGCTTTGCCGGCGAATTGCAAAAGACGCATGGATGGCATGGCCTCTTGTTTGAGAATCGTTTCACGAATTTCAGCATATTCAGCGTCAGTAAGTTTGCCATTGATATTGTCGCGCATAAAATCGATATAACGATCGATGGTTTCGATCCAGGTCTCACGACGACCTTCTTCTTCTATCCACTTGGCGTAAGTACGATAATAAACAAACTCAGCCAATGGATTTCTGAAATATTTCTTACCTTTTACAACAAGTTCTTTGACTTTCTCCGGAACAAAACCGGTTTTTTCTCGTATTGTTGATCTTTCTTTTCGATAAAGGATATAGGCTTTGGCCGTTTTCAAAAAACCTGAAGCAATAAGTTCATTTTCCACGATATCCTGGATTGCCTCGACATGAGGAATAAACTTTCTTAACTTCTTTTCCTTTTTGAGTTGAAGGAGTAAATCCACTACTCTGTGCATCACTTTCCCAGCGTGTATTTCGTCTCCTTCTTTGACAGACTGCATGGCCCGAAAAATAGCGCGAGTGATACGTTTGTCATCAAAAGGAACGATCATACCATCCCGTTTCTCTATCTGTCCCAATGAAGAATATTTTTTTCTACTGACATTTTTTTTCATACCTGTTTTGGATTAAAAATTGCAATAATTGACTTTGTTTCAAATTTTTCATTTTCAGCATCAAAGGCCAATGTTCCCATGATAGCGAACTTGACATAATTCCAGGAATCGCTCTTTTTGTTTTGGAAATATTGTGATGCCCATATTCCTAGAAATCCATAAGCGATTGCAGTTACGAAAGTCCATAATCCTACTTTAGAAGTGATCAGATCATAGGAAATCATACTCAAAAAGGCGAAAGAAAATCCGGCGACTTTCCCATAGGCTTTGGAGAATGGCATTTGTGTCGAGAGTATTGGCTCAATATTGGGAGGACGAAATGGAACAAGTCGAATCAACAGAAAGACAATAAATCCAACAATATATTTAAACCAATTCTTTTTGTATGTTTCCATAAAAAAAGTTGTTAAAACCGCTTGGCAACACAATAAGCGGGACGAATAATGTATGAAGTTACATAGTTCCGCAACTACAAAACTAATGTACTCTATGGACTCCGACTAAGGCAAGAGCGGATGATTAGAAAGGCCTCAAATTCAGATGAGAAAGCCATTATTTAATGGTTTTGGATGAGTGGAGAATTTGGCGGAGAGGGAGGGATTTGAACCCTCGAAGGGGTTGCCCCCTTACTGCTTTTCGAGAGCAGCGCTTTCGACCACTCAGCCACCTCTCCATTGCTTAATAATGTCTCTACATATTGTCCCGGTTTGACACACGCGACCACTTTATTTTGATTGTGCAGTGAAATATTTGGAATAGCAATAAAAATTATTAGCTCACTACGGCCGGCTGGGGTAAGGTTAGTGTAGAATAATTGTTGTAACAAATATGGTAAATCCTACAGAGCCGGCCGTCAATGTGAGGAGATCCAAAAAGATCAACGATTTAACCTGGATGATCGGTGGAGAGGCTGGATTTGGGATTCAGAGTGCCGGACATTATTTTGCTTTAACCTGTTCAAGAGCTGGTTTATATACCTTTGGTAATGCTGAATATCCTTCTTTGATTCGTGGTGGACATAATTCCAATGTTATTCGTGTGGCAGATTTTGAAGTCTCGATTCATAAAGAAATTTTGGACTTGTTACTGGCTATGAATAAAGAGACTCTAGACATGCATGTCAAAGAAATAGTAGAGGGAGGTGGAGTAATATATGATGCTGATGCTGTAAAAGATTATAAATTCCCAGTAGGTATAAAAGTATATGCTGTGCCGCTGCGAAAGATTGCCATGGAAGTTGGCAAAGGGGCCATCACCAGGAATACGGTTGGCTTGGGGGCTTCCTTGGCTTTACTTGGTCTTGATGTCGCCAAGTATGAAGAGATTTTAAAGGAGGCATTTATCCATAAAGGAGAAGTGGTCGTAAATAATAATATAGCGGCGGCGCGGGCCGGATCTGATTATGTGAACGCCAATTATCAAGTAGCGGAATTTGGATTTGGTTTGAAGCCGGTGGTAGGTCAACCGCGCCGCCTATTGGTGACTGGTAATGATATGGTTTGTTTTGGGGCTGTGAAAGCCGGAGTAAAGTTGATCGCTGAATACCCGATGACTCCTTCGACTTCAGTACTGCATTTCATGTCTAAAAACGCTAAAGACTACAATATTATTGTTAAACACACGGAAGATGAATTGGCCGCAATGAATATGGTAGTGGGTGCTTCCTGGGCGGGAGTACGGGCTATGACAGCTACCTCTGGCGGTGGATTTTCACTAATGTCTGAAGCAATTGGTCAAGCGGGAATGATCGAAACACCGGTTGTAGTATATGAAGCCATGAGACCCGGCCCGTCGACCGGGCTACCCACACGGACCGAACAAGGTGACTTACGGTTTATCACGCATGCCTCCCAGGGAGAATTCCCCAGATTGGTGGTAGCGCCTGGGGATTACCGGGAAATGTTTTATAAAACTTTTGAAGCCTTTAATATCGCAGAAAAATATCAAATGCCGGCAATGATTATTTCTGATAAACACTTGGCAGAGACTATTAAAAATCTGGAAGCCTTTCCAATGGAAGACTTGAAAGTAGATCGAGGATGGCTGATCAGGGATGAAGCAGAAGTGGAAAAACTGCGTGAAACCGGATATAAAACTATCGATGATGGATTTATGCGTTATAAATTCGAAGAAAATGGTGTCTCACCACGAGTGCTTCCGGGGACTAAAGGAGGTCGTCATCGTTCAGCAACTGATGAGCATGACGAAACAGGTGACCTGACTGAAACTGCAGAAAACCGTACTCTAATGCATGCTAAACGCCTGAAGAAACTGGAGTTTTGTTTGCAGGATTTGCCAGCCCCAAAATTAATCGGGCCGGGGAAAAATGGAGCTTTTGTCGAAGGACCAGCTTACCCCGCCGAAGAAGCCGATCTTACTTTTGTAACCTGGGGCTCACCAAAAGATGCTTTATTGGAAGTGCTGCAAATGCTCAAGATGGAGGGCATAAAAGCGAATATGTTGCAAATTTTATATTTCATTCCTTTTCATACGGAAGAGGTAAAGAGTATTTTGAATAAATGCAGATTCACCGTTGGAGTGGAAATGAACTATGAAGGGCAGATGTGCGGATATATTGCTGAAAAGACCGGTATTTTTTTGAATCAGAAACTTTTGAAATGGTCAGGCCGTCAATTTACAGCACATGAATTGTATGATCGGACTAAAGCCCTGCTGAATAAATAAGTAATAAAATTTAATTTGATAACCTTGAATAATATGAAAAATATATGGATCTGGACAATACTGCGACTTTCGATGAGTTGGATTTTGCTATGGTCATTTTTTGATAAATTATTCGGACTGGGAATTTCTACCCAGGCCGCTAACTCATGGCTGAATGGATCGTCTCCAGCACTTGGCTTTTTGAAATCTTCAACCGGACCACTGGCTGGTATTTTTCAAAGCATGGCAGGCGTGCCGTTGGTGGATTGGATGTTTATGCTGGGCCTATTACTAATCGGCTTAGCGCTTTTACTGGGTGTTGGCATAAAAATTGCCGGCTACTCCGGGGCCTTGATGATGTTTCTAATGTGGGCTTCACACTTTCCTCCTCATCAAAACCCGGTGATTGATGAGCATATAATTTATTTATTGATATTTCTGATTTTTGCGACAAACAAAGATCAGGCGGCAACCTGGTGGAGAAAAACAAAGTTAGTAAAAAGTTTACCTTTCTTAGAATAATTAGTTAATCAAAGATTATGACTATTCAAACAAAGGATTTTGATACTGTTGCTAAACCGGACTGGTGTCCGGGTTGTGGAGACTTTGGTATTCAAGTCGCTACCAAGCAAGCATTAACAAATTTGCAATTGGATCCGCATAGTGTAGCGATGGTAACAGATATTGGCTGTAGCGGGAAAATTACGCACTGGGTAAATACTTATGGTTTGCACAGTTTACATGGTCGTGCGGTGGCGGTGGCTACCGGGGTGAAATTTGCCAATCGTAATCTGAAGGTCTTGGTGGATTGTGGAGATGGTGGTGGTTATGGAATAGGGGTTGGTCATTTTGTCCATGCAATCCGTCGCAATATTGACATGACTTTGATGGTTCACAACAATATGGTCTATGGCCTGACCAAAGGTCAGATGACTCCCACTTCGGATAAAGGATACATTTCTCCTTCTTCACCATTTGGAGCTATTGAAGAACCTCTCAACCCCTTGGCCTTGGCTCTGAGTTTGGGATGTACTTTTGTGGCTCGAGGTTATGCCGGAGACGCCCCACATTTAACAAAGATTTTACAGGCGGCTATGGAACACAAAGGATTTGCGTTAGTTGATATTTTCCAACCCTGTGTGACTTTCAATAAAATTCAAACCTATGCTTATTTCCTGGAACATACCTATAACCTGGATAAGGAAGAAGGTTACAATATTCATGACTGGCAAGCGGCTATGGATAAAGCCCTGGAACGAGAAAAATATCCGGTAGGGATTATCTATCAATCAGAGCATGCTACTTATGAAGACCAAGATCCGGGGCGAGCTGAAGTCGCGGCAGTTGATTTACCAATCGATAATATTGACCTCGCTCCGCTGTTGGCAAAATATTATTAAACTTCAACTCCTTCCGGATCGATAATAACGTAGGGGATTCCCCGTTTGGATAATTCCTCTTCCAGACGGATTTGATAATTCATGAAACGGTCAATATCGAGCGTCGCTAGTATACTCTGAGCGCCACAGACTTCTTCATCCAGATAATCGAGAAAGTCTGGAGACTTTAGAAAAATTGTTAACTTCTCTTTGATGACCGGCTTAACTATTTGGATACCTTCGATGGGATTGCAGGTTTGCCCCCAGGCTTTTTCCCGCTCTCCTAAATTGAAACAGACTCCGGCTAGACCATAAGTAAGATTAGCTTCACTAACAGCAAAGATAGATTCCAGTTTGGGTAGATTTTCCATGGCTGGACTGGCTTTTAAGCCTTTGGTTGAAATGCTCCCTAAAATGTCGGCATATTGTGCTGCCGGCATTAATGAGGGACGACCATGACCATTTTTAGCTTTATGGTTGGTGTGATTAGACCCATTTGGTATTTCGAAATCTGCAGTAGGGTTAACTTCGACTCCGTGGAAGAGGGTTTCATTTGGCCCAATTTCTAATTCATTATAAGCATACTGAGTCAGGAATTTATGTAAACTTGTTTTATGTGATGGACCTACTTGAGGATGATCTTGATTGAGATATCCTTCCTGGGCGGACATATATTTATTATGAGAAGTGATCTTGTGAATCCAGCGGGCAAATCGTTGGCGGATTTGTTCCAACTCGGTAGTCTTGGTGTCCTGGAGAGACTCGATCAGCTCGGCTTTTTCTTCACTATCCCAATCATTGGAAGCCAGGTGTTTGCCGACGAGATCCAATATTTTGGTTCGAGTAAGATTGGTTGATTCATAAACGATTGGCTCCATTCTAGGAATACCAAGTATTCGAGCAAGGATTTCCTTTTGCTCGTAAAGCTGATCTATGACTAGAGGCCTTTTGAGTTTACTGGCTGCCATGTCTAAAGAGAATTATTGAGGACTTATCATACAATCTTACGGGGTTTTTGCAAGGTTTTTTATTTGGGCTTATCGATGCGTGCCATTAACAATGAATTGAAACTAATTAATAACAGATGCTTTTGAAAACCAATACTATTATTGGCCATCGAGGTTGTCGAGATGTGACTCAGAACAATACTATTGAGGCATTTATGAAAGCCCGGAAAGAGGGGGCTGAAATGGTGGAAATGGATATTCGTAGAACTCGTGATGGAGTTTTACTGGTTTGGCATGATCAGGCGATAGGGACGAAGAGAATCCGTGGGGCGACTTTTGAAGAATTGTTAGCCGAGGCCAATGCTAATGGCCAGGTTCTTCCGACTCTGGAAGATGTCTTGAAGGCTCTGGAGGGGGAATTACAAATCTGTCTTGAATTGAAAGAAGCTGGATATGAAGAAGAGGTAGTGAGCTTGACTTTGAAATATTTTGCTCCGTGTGAATTTGTGATAACCAGTTATCTGGATCAGGCGCTTTTGATGGTAAAAAAGCGTTTTCCGACGGTAGAAGTTGGATTGATAGTGGGTGTGAGAGGAAGAAATGAAGAGTTTGCCTGGAAAGGTTGGCGAAGGATCACGCAGAAGATTTCTGAGGTTTTTCCCTGGAGAAGAATGAAAATTTGTGAGGCGGATTTTCTGGTAATTAATTGGCGACTGTTATGTCTTAGACTGGCACAAAGGGCTCGCCGAAGGGACATTTATACTCTTATCGGAGTTATAAATACACCCCGAATGGCCAGCCAGGTCTGGAAAAGTAGATATTATCAGGGGATTATTTCTGATTATCCTGGTATGATTGCCGAGGTAATAAAAAACTTATAATGGATGTGGTAAAGGAAGTGGAAACCAGGCTGAAACAAAACTTTCCTGAAGGCAATTGGGAAATAGACTTCAGTGATGGACATCATCTGGGATTGGAAATAAGTGATGGTAGATTTGCTGGTAAAACTCTGATAGATCAGCATAAAATGGTTTATGCGGCTTTGGATGATCTGATCAAAACTGGCTGGCTTCATGCTTTAAAACTTAAAACTAAAATATGAGTGAAAATATACTAATGGATCATCAAAAAAGGATTGAAAACATGATCAATAGCGCCCGGGTATTTGTCTTTATGAAAGGTAGTGGAGAACAGCCGGCCTGCCGCTTTTCGGCCCAGGTAGTGGATTTATTGAAAAAAGACGGTACTGATTTCAGTTATTTTAATCTTTTGGAAGACGATGCCATGCGGCAGGCCATCAAAGACTACACAGGTTGGTCTACCTCCCCACTGGTTTTTGTCGAAGGAAAATTTATTGGTGGAGCAGATATTCTGCAGGAAATGGCCGATAATGGTGAATTGAAGGTATTGTTGGGATAATTGACCTTAAACCTGATAATCCTTGTCAAAACCGTTGTTTTGTGCCATAATACGGGGATGAAAACAAAAATGCTAAAACTGAGTTTTGGTCTGTCCATAATCCCTTTATTGATTGGTGTTTTTATACTACCGGTCGAGGTTAATGCTGCTCCCTATGAAATCGGAGTAAAATACGAACTGGACCCGAAAATGGATCCCAATGCTCTAAAGCCGAATTATGATTTAAATATAATTGATCAGGGACACTACTATCAACCAGATCCTCCACAGCCTGTATCTGCTCCTGTTCTGGCTGAGGTCGTCTCCATTACGACACCCAGTGAAGTGACCTCCCCCTATTATACTTTCTACAGTGATCAGGAAGGGAAGGTTACCTATGGCGGAGATTGCAGTAGCAACACCATAAACGCAATTGCAGGTAATAACACGATTAATTTCAAAACTCTTAGCCCGGGGACTTACAGTAACTGTACGATTAAAGTTACCAATAGTGCCAATAAAACCAGTTCACCACTCAGTATTAGCCAATTTACAATTAGTGCGCCACAGATTATTAAAGACACTCCTGATTCGAGCAGCTCCGATACCCCTGACGCTAAAATCCCAGGTGAAATATTACCCGCTCCAGAGATAATGTTAAACACCAGTCCCGATATTTTGACTTGTAAGAAACGGGCTGACACACTGTATTTTGAAAATGATCAGCCGGCTTATGACTACCTGGGTGTAGATTGCATTTTAAGACAGCCGGCAACGGTTACCGCAGCGATATATAATAGTAATTATGATGTAAAAAGTAGCGATAATTCTGGCAACCTGATCCGTACTATTCAATTATCGAAAGGCCAGGCCAAAGGAAGGTCTTACTTTGGTTGGGATGGTTATGATGACTATGATCAGCCGGCAGAACTTGCTGATTATAATTTTGTGATTGAGGCCACACTAAATGCTACTTATAAGCCGGATATTTCTCTGCAGAAATTCAAGATTGCCAATCCTCCCGTTGCTGAAACTCCTGAAGAAAAAGCGGCGGTGTCCAGTGATACTGATGCTACCTCTGTTTCAACCTCCACTACAGATGGGCTCCACGAATCTGCCACTCCTCCAAATGTGCCAAAAGAACCCAGTAAATGCCCGGGAACATTTTACCCTACTGATATTGTCGGGGCTCAATTTGAAAATACGATTAAAAATGCCTACGACCAATGTCTGGTAAAGGGTTATGAAGATGGGACTTTCCGTCCGGAGCAAGGATTGACCAGAGCGGAAGCTGCCAAGATTGTCGTTTTGGCTAGCGGACATATCGCCAAACAAGGTTGTTATGATGCAGATTGTGGAAGTCCCTTTATGGATTTGGATTTATGGCAGGGCCCCTGGGTGAGGGCGGCTTGGGACCTAAAAATGGTTAGTGGGGTGGGAGCAGATAGATTCGCGCCGAATCGTGAGATAACCAGAGCTGAAGCAGCGGCACTGATCGTTAAATCTTTCCAAATTCCTCCCTATCAAGGTTGTTATACTCCCAATTGTGGGGCAGGACATCCGGATAATTTTTTCAATGATATAAAGCTGGCCTGGGAGGGCCAATACCTGCGAGCTTTATGGGATAAAAAAGTAATTTCGGCCGATAGCTCCGGTAAATTTTTTCCGGATATTCCAGTTATGAGAGGGGAGGTTCTGGATTGGATTTTCAAAGTAAAGGGCGGCGCTACGGTGACTTCCGGATCAGCTGCGACTACTTCAGCCGGTCAATCGCCTCAGTAGCAATTTGTCGAAGTTGAGGTAGTTCATCCGTTTCTGAAATAGTTTGAAGAATCGGTAGAAATTTTTGGCGATACTTCTGGGAGTCACTTCGGATGGCATTGACTGCAGCATTGATAGCGTTTTTTACTAAACCCAAACGTTTGGGACGCATCAAAGGAGAGCCGGCGAATCGAGCCAAATATTGCTCGGTTGTTTGGATGGCCAGGATTTCTTCCAGAGGAATGCTGTCGCCGGCGATTTGGATTCTTTTTAGTGGTTCAAAGACTAATGGTTTAGCCAAACTCAGATTATATGGACAAACCTCCTGGCAAATATCACATCCGGCGATTAGGTTGCCGATAGCCTGGGAAAATTCTTTGAGAATAGGCTGCTTGGTTTCAATAGTTTGATAACTGATACAACGACGTGGGTCCATGCGGGGGACTCCGCCTTGTGGAGGAAGTAGGGCATTGGTTGGACAAGCGTCGAGACAGCGTGTACAGGACCCACAAGTGCCGGGTCGGGGTTGATCTGCCTGAAGTGGAATGGTGGTAATTATTTCACCAAGTAAAATAAATGAGCCGACTTTTTGATTAATTAAAGTGGTATTTTTACCATAGAATCCCAGTCCGGCTTTTTCGGCAAAGGCTTTCTCTGTTATGGGAGTTGAGTCGACGCAGATTTTATGTTGATGATGAGGCCACTGTTGCTCCAAAAATTTTTGTAATTCTTTGAGGACATTACGCAATACTTTGTGATAATCTCGCCCCCAAGCAAAGCGGGCGACTCGTCCGTGATCAGGAGGGGTAAGAGGTTTTTCACGATAATAATTAATGGCAATCACAATGACCGATTTTGCTCCTGGCAATAACATTTGGGGATCTGTTCGCTGGTTGACATTTTCCAGATAATGCATGTCACCTTGATATCCCTGGCGAATAAATTCGTTTAGATTTTGTTTCATCTTTAATAGAGGCTCAGCCGTACAGAATCCGATCAAATCGATAGCGAGACTTTCTTTGGCATGAAGTCTGATTTGTTCAGTTATAGATAGATCGGTTGCGCTCACACTATTGAAGGTTTACGGTAGTGGAAGGCTTTGAATCATTTTGCCCGTTGACCTCCGGGTTAGGATTTCCGTTATTATCATTGGAATCATCCGGAGATCGGACAGTCAGATTTACCTGTGTAGAGGAAACGGCTTTTTCACTATTACTACGGTTGGCTGCATTATTGGCATGATCAGGACTGCTTTGACAGCCTGATAAAATCAGCAGTAACACTGGAAGTAAGATTAAGCTGGATTTTTTCATGGTGATTTTTTAATTTTTAAATCGAGCAGGTACTCCACTCGGACAAAGCTTGAAGTGATTGGGTGCCAATGAGATCTTTACCGCCTGGAATAGTCCAAGTGGGGTATCTGGTGAGCTCTGCTTGCTGGCAGGACTGCGTATCGGGATTAGGCCCCTTGGGGTCACACTCAGTGTATTTAATGTATTGGAATGAATCTCCAAAAACATTCTTTTGATCTGCACAATGAGGGCACCAATAAGCGCCATACATCCGGGCCCCTTTTTCAGAAAGACATTTTGCCAATTGCTCGGAAGGAACAAGTCCGCCGCTAGAACTATCCTGGGTAATGGGGGGTAAAACAGAATTAGAGTTTTGGACAGTATTTGCCTGCCCGGCACCAGCAATAAAGGCGCTGTAGACTAAGCCAAAAATAACTTTCCAAGCGGTCATAAGACGACTTATTTAGTGGGAGTAGTGGAGTCTTCCATGCTGGCAATTGGTGTTTCCGGGACAGTGTTTTCTCCTGGGACTTCGGCTGGGGTAGTTTGATTTTCGAGATTATTGGCCTGATCAATAGTAGCGGCTTGGTCTTCCAGTAATTTCTGATCTTCTTCCGGTAAATAGTCCTGACAATTAGCCAACTTGGCGAGATCTCGTACCTGTTGTTCGCCGACGATATTGCCCTGACCGGGGAACTGCCAGGTAGGATATTGGGTTACACCATTTTTCAAACATAAAGCGTGATCACCATCGACACCACTGTCGTCACATTCCTGATAACGGATAAATTGGAAGTCGTCACCGAAATTCTTTTTTTGTTGCGAACAATGAGGGCACCAATAAGCACCATACATAATTACCCATTTATCACTGAGACATTTTGCCGCTTCCGCATATTTGCCTGGAGCGGCAGGTCCACCACAACCGGCTAATAGAATCAAGGCAGCGATGGCGAAGATCTTGTTTAATTGAGTTTTCATATAAATTACATAAATGTTGACTTGCCGATTATACATCACGCTCTTACTTTTAATAAGTGTTTTTTTGTGGAACTGGGTTAAACTGATAAAGCTATATAACCAAAATATTATGTCGAAATTGGAAGCTGGGCAAAAAGCACCTGATTTTAAATTACCTTCTTCAAGTGGAGGAAATTTTAGCCTCAAGGATGCTCAGGGAAAATGGTTAGTACTTTATTTCTACCCAAAGGACGACACTCCGGGTTGCACAAAAGAAGCCTGTAATTTTCGTGATTATCTAAAGGATTATCAAGCTGTTAACGCTTTGATTTTCGGGGTCAGCACTGATGATTTGGTCTCACACAAGAAGTTTATTGAGAAATATCACTTACCTTTCCCTTTATTGGCTGACACTGAGAAAAAAGTAGTAGAAACTTATGGAGTCTGGAAAGAAAAAAGTATGTTTGGCAAAAAGTTTTGGAGTATTGAAAGGACCACCTTTGCCATTGATCCGCAAGGGGAGATTGCCAAAGTATATCATCGGGTAAAAGTCGATAACCATCATCAAGACGTGCTGGATTTTATTAAAAGCGCTTAATTATTCATTGGTCAGACGGTTTGGACAGAATAAATGAGTTGACTAATTCAATATATTTGGTGTAATAAACTGATACTGATTTTTTATTTTAGTAGTTTTATGACAGACCCGAAATTTCTTACAGGATTTAACTCGGACACTGAGGCTTCTGAAGCCTTGCCTACTGCGACTGTACACTGGATTATTCCCTATTTAGAAAAAATGGGAGGAGAAGATATAAGCCCTTTGCTCAGATCAACTATTTGTTCAATTGCCACAAATATGGAAAGAGGGACGAAGTTAAGTAGGGCGGATATTATTGCCGAAATCGGGCTTCATGGTTGTGAAGAATTTTCAGAACGATATCGGTCCGGCATTTATGATATCTCAGCTTCAACTTCCAAATGGATCAAGGGAACCAGGAAGGATGACTGGAAACCGGCCTCTAAGAGCGGATTATTGGACTCGATTAAAGAAATTGCCAAATCAGTAGCCGAGGGGTTACCGATACCCAGTAGAAAACGATCTGATGAAAAAGACTCTCCCGATTTCAGTATGACAATAGATGAAAAAAAACTGAACGAGAAGGAATAATCCAATGACAATTGACCGTGACTCGGACCCTAATTTTGTGATAAGACAAGTGCAGCAGTACTGGTCGCCAATTCTATATTAGCGGCAGGTCGAGCCTTCGCAGTACTCTTGCACTTTTTTGTTTATAAAAGATGAGTTCATTTTTACCCGGATCCATACAGAAAGCGATTGATGAATTTTCTCGATTACCTGGGATTGGGCCAAAGTCTGCTCAGCGTCTGGCCATGCACTTGTTGCATTCGCCAGAAATGCGGATTGAGTCTTTGGCTGAAGCAGTAGCGGGAGTGAAGAAAGGGCTACATTTTTGTAATGATTGTTTCAATATCGCTGAAGGAGAAAAATGCCGGATTTGCCTGGATATAATGCGCGGGAAAGAACAAATCTGTGTAGTGGAAGAAATATTGGACGTGATTGCTTTGGAGAAAACCAAACAATTCAAGGGATTATATCACGTACTGCATGGGGTTTTATCACCGGTGGATGGAATTGGTCCGGATCAGCTAAAAATTGACCAATTGAAAACACGTGTAGAAGCTTTACTGGAAAGTGGGGGGCGGGCAGATACTTTGGAAATAATTATTGCTACCAATCCTTCACTGGAAGGAGAAACAACTGCGATGTATTTGACCAAAATTTTAAAGCCATTGGGAGTCCGGGTGACTAGAATCGCTAGAGGCTTACCCGCCGGTGGCGATCTGGACTATGCCGATGAGGTTACCTTGATTAGGGCGCTGCAAGGAAGACTGGAATATATTTAGACGGACTATTTTGCGTTTGATGCGGTTGACTGATAAAAGCCGCCCCAAGTGAACTTGGGGCGGCTTATTACTAAGGACAGGCGCGATAAAGCGTGGTCAATCCAGAATAATAAGTGCAGCCGGTGGAAGTGCACCCACTGGGTGAGTGCACTTCGATAACCAAACCGGCACCATTAATCGGGCCATTTTTGTTGATGTAGCTGAAATCCGAGGTTACCCAACCAGTACAGGATTGCCCTGGACTGCCATTCCGCCGATCTCCCAGAAACTGACTCAGGTGATTCTGATCCAGTAATTGATAAGTAAAGGCGCTTTGGAAGGAGGAATTTTGTTTGCAAAGGCGCCAGCTCAGCTGACCTCCGGATGGAGATTGGGTTTCCAAACAAAGGGTGGGGGAACCGGAACCGGCGGGATTGGAATAACAGCTGGCGCCGGCCGGACTAAGTTGGAGACTGGGGAGGCATTGACTCCCACCACTACCTGTAGTGGATCCGCTTCCGCCGGCTCCGCCCTCGCCCGTCCCTTCCGTTCCTCCTGCTCCGCTGGATTGTCCAGATGAACCGGTAGGACAAGGAGGGTTCCAATCACTCCATTGAGCGGTACTCAGACAGACCCTGTAGCTGGCAGTCTGGCCATCTGGGCAGATTTGAAGCTGATCCTGCCCAGGTGAACATGCAGAGGGACTTGTCTCGGAGCCACTGCTGGTTGAGCCGCCAGCAGAGCTGGCGGCTCCTTGCTCCTGTTGATTTTGCGAATTATATCCACCTCCCAGAGGACAGGGTGAGTTTTCCGTGGGAAGACAACCAGGAATAAGCTCACAATTGGCTGACTCGCCGCTGCAATAGTAACCCGCTGAGCATTCCAAGCTTTGGCAAAAATAAGGGTTTTGACCATATAAATGTTCGTACCCCATCACCAACCACTTGGCCAGTTCTGCCCTTTTGATGGGAAGGTTGGGTTGAAAGACTACCCCGCCACCGGTCAATCCTTGTTGCCAGGCAAAGTACAGGTATGGAGCGTACCAACTGTTGGCAGAAACATCGACAAATCGAGAAAGTAGACTATCGGCCAGTGGCGCGGCAGACCTCCAAACCCAGTTATTATAGAGTTCAATGAATTGATCCTGATAGAAAGCCGTTACCACCATTTTCAAGGCTTCCGCTCGAGTGAGCGACTGATCAGGGCAAAAATTAACTCCGACAGAAGTGCAACTATGAGTGGGATTGATGACCGGTAAAGTGACGTTTTGGCTTACCAGGGCTTCGATATAAGGAGAATCGTTATCGGTGAGAGGAATATCTTGGAAATGATTAACCACCGGGAGAGTCCCCGACAGCTGCATTGCCTGCTTGATCCACCGCGCCGCTTCGCGGCGCGTGACATTCGTCGCTACTCCGAAACTACCATCAAAGTTACCAAAATCCCACCCATGGGAACGTACTCCACGAATATATGGATAACTCCATTCCCAGCCGGAATATTGACCGGATTGCGACTGAAATTCGTCAAAAGTGTCCAGTAAAAGTCCCTGTGGATCGAGAAAGTTGGTGATCTTGGAATCGACACCAAAAGTGTACCCAAAACCGTAGAAAAGCGTTGGAGCCAGATTAATCTTATCTTGAAGCTCCCGCAGATTCTTCCAGCGTTTGACAGAGAGGTGGAGGTGCGTAGGCCAATCGGGAGTTCCTCCTTCCTTGGCAATTACCTGATTGGACTCTACCTGTTCGCAAGGCCCAAACAATCGGCTGGTCGTTTTCAAGGTTGAGTTGAAATAGAGATGATGATAATGCAGGGTAAGGATCTCCTCCGACCAGAGATTCGGTCGAGTTGCAATGATTAGCGATTCGCCCCAGCCACCAAAACTTCCACTGGAATGAGAGGCCACCACCAAACCTTTAAAAATAGAATGAATGTCCACCTGACCGGCGGGAGCGCCCTGAGGGTGCATATCCAGCCCATCATGGCCGAAATAAATCTTTTTACCGGCACAAGCAGGACTATTGCCATCGGGCTGTAACTTTCCACTCAGGCAATATCCTTCTGCCTTGGAAGTATTATAGCCCTGTGTCACCCGCAGTATAGATTCGGGGAGATGAAGGGGTGGGCGAAAATCACCTACCGGAATATCCACCAATTGGAACTTCTGACAGAATCCATTAGTGGTGGAACCCCATGACTGCCTGCTGTAGATCACAGCCAGCAAAACCACAACCAGACGAATGAATTTCAACATGACTCTACCTTTCTCTACTGAATTACTGGAAGGAAAGATTTGGAACCGAGTATTGATAGTGAAGCGTGCCGATGATTGATTGCCAGGCTGTAGTAGCTTTCTGGAAGTCGCCCTGGATAGTCAAGGCTTCAGACCAGTCAGGACTATCCCAAAAGAGTTCGGTAACCTGCTGATCCAAATCGCCCATAACTCCATTGTATTGGAGAAGATAGAGCGTATTTCCGTGAAATTGTAAGGAAGACTTTTGAAAGCTCTGACGGCAATCGATCCAGACATCCTTCTGTTCACCGGCTTGGCAAAAAACATGATTATAACGACTATTCCGCCAATCTTTGGCGACAGTGTCGCTCTCCGGTTTGCTCAATACCCCTAGATCCAACTGTAAGTCGCCGTCTAAACAGCGTGCTTGCCAGGGATTGTCGGGGTTATGTTCACAACCTTCGGGCAAATCGAATTGCGGGTAAGGTTGAGGCTGAGAGGGATCCCAAATTCCGGGCGGAGCCGGATCGGGATAGCCCAGGTTTTGTTGAGGCTTTTGTTCAGGTGCAGATTGATTGTCACAGGAAATCAAGAAGACTGCCAAGAAGAGCAGAATATAGAGCTTCATAAAACTTCTCCCATTTGTTCGGTTTTCAGCTGTCAATGTGCTAACTTAAATGTTAGTTCGAGTTTAATTTATCGATCAGACTTAATCCAGAGATGAAAAATAGCTAAAATCGCATTTAAATTTGACTTCTGGGCTTGTTTAAGATTATATTTGGCCGTGCTGAATTTAAGATTTGGGGTTTTAAAGTCAGCAATGTTATATTTCTTTATCAGCAAAGGTATCAGCAAAAATCATCGTATCAATCACCAGATCAAAGTTCCGGTCGTTAGGCTTATTGACGAAAATGAAGAACAGCTGGGTGAAGTCTCGTTAGAGGAGGCTCTCAAGATGGCCCAAGAGAGGGAATTGGATTTAGTTGAAGTAGCCCCACTAGCTAAGCCTCCAGTTTGCAAGATTTTGGACTTTGGAAAATTCCTCTATAGACAGAATAAAATTGAGCAGAAGCATAAGCGTTTGCAGAAAAAGTCTGAAATGAAGACTATTCGCCTAAGCCTGCGTATCGATGAACATGATTTAGACGTGAAAGCCAATACAGCAAAGAAATTCTTTGAAGAAGGCCATAGCGTAAAGATTAATCTGATGTTTAAAGGTAGAGAAGCAGCTCATCAAGAGCTAGGTATGCAAAAAGTTCAGGCTTTCTTGGAAAGAGTCAAAGAAGTCAGTGAAGTAGAAGCTCCACCTAAAAGACAAGGAAATTCCATCAGTATGGTTTTAATTCCAATAAAATATTAATCCTATGAAAAAGAAGAGCCATAGTGGACTGAAAAAACGTGTGAAGATAACCGGTAAAGGGAAATTCATGTTTAGTAAGTCTGCTAAAAAACACCTTTTGGTCAATAAATCCAAGAGACAGAAAAAACTTCACCAAGGAGGTAAAGTTGCTTCAGCTAGCGATTCCAAATGGATCGCCAAGCTACTTGCTTAATTATTTAATCCTGTACCAACATGACACGCGTCAAAAGAGGAGTCGCCACTAAAAAAAGGCACAATAAGTTAAAACGTATGGTGAAGGGCTATTCTAAAGTAGCTTCATCCAGAGTAAAATGGGCTAAGAATTTTATCGCTAAGGCTGGCCAAAACAGCTATCGTGGTAGAAAACTCAAAAAGAGACAATTTCGTTCCCTTTGGATTACTAGAATCAATGCGGCAGTTCGCCCAGAAGGTCTGAGTTATTCCAAACTGATTAACGGCATGCTCAAGGCTAAAATCGCTGTAGATCGAAAGATCCTGGCTGATTTGGCGGTTAGCAATCCGGAGATATTTAAGGAAATTGTCAGCAAAGCAAAGACAGCTCTCTAAACCCAGCTGATCATAAAAGAGAAAGCCCCGCTATTTTGGCGGGGCTTTCATTTTGTTTACGGGCTTTATTTTGAAAAATTTTTCATGGCTAGCCTGAGAACATATTTAGAGGTTTAAACAAATCTTATCAATTGGCAATTTATAAATGTTGACTAATCCAAAAACCGCCCTGCTTGGAGACAAGCGGGCGGTGAGGTTAATAAATTTAGCCTGGACGTTTCATAAATTTATTATATAAAATGACGATCTAATTAGATTGTGGAAATAGTAACTTTTTTCATCATGACCGGAGTGAGGGGATTATCCATTTGCCCGGTGGGAACTTTGGATATAGAGTCAGCGATATCCTGACCTTCAATTACCTGGCCGAATAAACTGTATTTACCGTCCAAGTAAGTTGCTCCCTGATCGCCTGTGACAATAAAGAACTGGCTACCATTGGTGTTTGGACCGGCATTTGCCATGGAAACTGCGCCCTTGATATGGCTTAACCCCCTGTCTATCTGGTCGTCTAATTCTGTATCAGGACCTTTATAACTATAACCTCCAGTACCGTTTTGGTTGGTAAAATCACCAGTTTGAATCATAAAGCCTTCTATCACTCTATGGAAAGGGACATTGTCATATTTGCCCGCTTTAGCCAATTCAATAAAATTCTTAGCGATTTCTGGGACTTGCTCTGAAAATATCTTAAATTTGATGGTTCCTTTGTCTGTTTCGACTGAAGCGATAGTATCGCCGGCTTTGGTTGTTTGTGATTGCATGGAAGGAGTGGTGGTTAGTGTGGTTTTAGCACTATCATTAATTAATCCGGATTGATCATAATTATCTGTCTGAGAGATAGGCTGAGCTTGGCAGCCGGCCAAATATAAAGATCCGATGATTAAACCGATCAACCAGGGTTTTTGAAAGAGAGTTTTTTGCATGAGTTTATTTTTATTGATTCTAGCCCGCTGATTTTACTGCAAAATGGCTATTTAAAAAAGTCTTTTTGCAGTGACAATTAGTAAATCCGAGTATAAACTGTAGCCTAGAAAAACAGCTAACCTATGTCATCTCTTTTTAAAAATATAGTGGGCCACGAAAAACAATTGGATTTGTTGCGGGCTGATTTAGAGAAAGAGAATTTGGCACATGCTTACTTATTGGCTGGCCCGTCAGACTTGGGGAAATTCGCGATAGCCAAAGCTTTTGCCAAAGTCATACAAACCGACGACCTGGAGGAAGAAAAGGTTTATCAAATAGTTAATCTGATTGAGAGAGGAATTCATCCAGATACAATTTTCTGCCAGATTAATCCTGAAGATGACACTATTAAGATCAGTCATATCAGAGCATTGATCAATAATTTACAAATGACCGGGAACAGCTGGAGACGGATATTGGTGATGGAAGACATCGATCGCATGACTCCTGAAGCCGCGAACGCTATGTTAAAAATGCTGGAAGAGCCTCCGGAAAAAGTCTTGTTCATCTTTACGTCTTCTAATCCCAAAGCTATTTTGGAGACAATTTTGTCCAGAGTGAGGCGAGTCGATTTTCAATTGCTTAGCCATAAAGAGCTTTTCCAAATACTGAAAAACCGCTATCGACTAATTGATGAGAAAAAGATTTTTCGAGTGACTGAATTGGCGCAAGGCAGAATTGCCAAGGCGATCAAGTTATTGGACAACGAAGACCAGTTTGAAGTTTATGAAAATACTTATGTACAGATTCAAAACTTTTTAGCACGTCGTGATGTAGCCGCTGCTTTTAGTTTTATTAGTCAAATTTATAATGATCCCATTTTGATCCAAGTGTTTTTGGAAATAGCATTTATGGTGCTACGTGAGGATCTCAAAAAAGCTGTGGCTTCTGCTGATAGAAAAGGTATGGAAAAAGCGAATGGTAATTTAAACAAACTGATGGAAGTCAAAAATCTTTCCGAGACAAATGTGAATAGCAGGCTTCTGCTGGAGAATTTTATTTTAAGTTTATGATTGATATTTTATTGGCGGTGTTAGCCATACTGATTTTATTAATGATTTTCCTCCATCGCTGGTATTTTTTGGAAAAGACCGCTTTATTTGGCAGAATGGTCCTGAAAAAAGGGCTTCACCTCCCCAAAAAACTGACCAAAGAAGACCATGAGATTACTCCTAAAGAGATGATCCCTGACCCTTCTTCGGTACCGATAAAGCTTAAAGTCAAAGGTGATAATTTCTACAAGAAAGCGGAATTGGAATTGAAAAGAGGTCGAGTGGAAGAAGCGGAGAAACTTTATATCAAATCGATTGCGATGGATCCATCTCATATAGAGTCCTATGCCAAGCTGGGGGCGATTTTTTTGAATCAGGAGCAGTATGGTAAAGCTGAATTGATTTATAGAAAATTAGTAGTGGCTGTAAGTACTGATCCGATTTATTTCAGTAATTTGGGTTTGGCCCTGTTTCACCAGGAAAAATATCAAGAAGCAAAAGAATTTTATGAAAAGGCGATTGAACTCGATCCAAACCGTGCAGGCAGGTTTTATAGTTTGGCTCGCATCGGCCATTTGCTGAATGATATGGATGAGGCTTTCAAGAACTTGGAGAAAGCTTTAGAGTTAGACCAGGATAATCTGGATTATGGTCTGACTTTGGCTAATTGGCAGATGGAAAAAGATATGCATACGGAGGCCAAACAAGTCTTGGAGAATATCCTTAAGCATTGGCCGGACAATCAGGACGCCAAAAATATGCTTAAAGAGATGCAAGGTGGATCGGCAGAAGAAGTGGAGTCACGGTAATAGTTTATTGACCAACCAGGAAGCGATTGGAGGTAGCGCGATAGACACTATAAATCTTTTCTGTCGTGGATTGACCGTCTTTAGTGGTAATTATGCGGTTCCAACTGGCATCAAATCCTCCATGGGCTGCCTCTATTTGCTTTTTCTGTCCAGCGGGCAAAGTATTGGTAGGAATCAGTTTAGTCCCACCGGCACCACGATAATTTCCCCGCCAATAATCGGTCACTTCGACTTTACGTCCATCACTGGTACCAAAGAAGTTGATATAGGCGTGATCGCCGTCGAGATAGCTTTGGATCAGGATACTGCCTGGAGTATTGTTAGTAAACTTGAGGTCTTTTACTCCCGGGTAAATTGTGGAGTCCAGACCATACCCATCAATTTGAGCATAATAACTAACAGCATAGGAATGAGGAGATCTTTCCACTATCGGGAGACCACTAAAGATTGCCGATTTAAACATTGTTGAAGAAACCTGACAAATTCCCCCTCCATAATCCGGCACGGTTCCTTCAGCTTTGATTACCAATTCCAGACGGTATCCGGTAGAGGCATCAACCGGGCCAAGATTATCATTGAAGGAAAAAGTTTCTCCTGGTTTGATAATCAGTCCATTAAATTTCTTCATACCTATATCGATGTTCCAGCGACGGTTAGTAGGGGATCCGGTAAAAGAGGTATGCCCTACACCGATTAAATCGTGGATACCGATGGCTTGAAGTTGGGGGTCGATCTCTAAACCGGCTTTGATCTCCTGGGTCTGGATATTAACATCCTGATCCAAAGAATTAACAGCCATATTCAGATCAGTGACAAATTGATCTTTCAAGACTGCCAAGCCATTATGAACTTGCCCATCGAAAGTAACTTTCCCCTGGTCATCATAGCCAATTTTGACCTGAGATGCAGCTTTTTCAATAGTTGAAAAAATATCTTTCTGTAAATAATTCTCAACCAGTTTGGGGGACATAATTATGACTACCTGGCTATTGTCCTGGCGAAAGTCGATATCCTCCAAATGTTCTGTAGGTTTAAATTTCCAGGTTTTATCGTTGTATTTAATGATCAGCTGATTTTCCAGTTTCACCTGTAAATCCGACTGTGATTTTGCCAATTCAGCCGCATTCACTGTAGGGATTTCCAGCAAGGTCTGTACATCGATGGGTTCAGTACTGAGAGTATTAACTCGCTGGGCGATAGAGTTTATCAAGGCGGAATGATTGATGATTACACCGGGAGTTTCTGCGACAACCACCAATTTTTTCTGATCATCTAAAGAAAAATGTGCCGATTTAGCCCGCTTGTCTTTGAGTTTGAGCTGATTTTCAACTAGCTTAAAAATCTGTTGGTCATCTTCTTTAAATATAGGGTTGATCGCTTTTTGAGTAAGTTTTGATCCAATCAGGTCGACGAAAGTATTTTGTTGAAAGTTGAAAAAGGGAAGTTGGCTGAGGGTTTGATCCTCCTGAAGTGTAATAGAAAGATCTCTCAAAGGGATGGATACCGATTGATCACCATAATTAAAAACAAGAGAACCGGCCTGATACTCGTCAAGCTGTTTGAGTATTTCGGTTTGAGCATCGGCGAGTTTCTGATAACCAATATCTTTTTGAGCAAAGGCGATGCCTGGCATTATACGCTGATCAGAGAGGACCTCTACCGCTACCACCGCTGAACAGACCACACTGATCAAAAGGATGATGATAAAAAAGTGGAAAGTCATTCTGATAAATCTTTTCCACAGTCTTGACCAATCGGGGTCTCCATAGCCGGAGGGACCTCCCAATAAGATTATTTTTCCTTTAAACAAACCTTTTTTCCCTCCGTCGTTGGCGGCGATCACTTCTTCCAACTTCTTGGAAAAAGTCGTTTCTGTCTGAAGCACTTCTGTTTGAGTGGTAATCAGACTTTTTCCATTATTAATAGGCTGCTTTGTTGAAGTAAGTTTTTTTTGCGGTCGCTTCTTCTGCAGTTTTTTAGCCAATTTATTAGCCTTTTTCTTTCCTCCTTTTTTCTGGTTCTTTTTTGCCATTTGGAATTTATACTACTCTTCCGGCAAAGACTGTTTGCCAAATTTGTTGATGGACACAGGCCGATCAGAAGGGTTTTTGGTAGCTTTTTGGTGGAGGAATTTACCTGCATTACTATTGATGGAATTACGGGCTGTTTTGAGTAATTTACCAGCCTGTTTACCTAAGTCTTTTCGAGTATCTGAACCCTTCTTCGGAGCAAGCCCTACTCCTAAAACTGAACCGATTGCACCGCCAACTATGGCGCCCATGAGAATTTTATCCAGCCCGCTTTGTTTTTTGTTAGCCTGATCTCGTTGCTTCTTTTTTTTATTGAATCCGAACATTTTTCTTAATTGTATTGAATATAATTGGAAAGCCCTCGTATCAATTTTATTGCACTCAGAGCTGCATTGCAACCATTACCAACACTGGAGGCGACTTGTGGCGGAGAACCGGTACAATCACCTGCGGCAAAAAGTCCTTTTATGTTGGTAATACCGTTTTTATCGGTTTTGATATAATTTCCCTCCATCTCTAGACCTAGTTTCCTGGCAAAAGCACTGGCTCCGGCAACTCCCATGGCCATAAAGACCCCTTCTACCGCCAGGGAGGTTTGCCCATCGGGGAGGGCTGCGGTAAAGGTAATTTTTTCTACTTTTTCCAGACCTGTGATTGCGGCCAGTCTAGGGGTTTTGATAAATTTAATATTTCGATTAATCAATTCTTGTTGAAAAGTAGGGCTGAAAGAGAAGTCTTTCCCATGACTTAAAATTGTTACTTGAGAGGTGTAACTGAGGAGTTGTAGGGCTTCTTCAGCCGCGTAATCTGCGTTTCCGACTACAATAACCTGTTTGTTTTTGAAAAAATATCCGTCACAAGCGACACAATAGGAAACTCCTTTGCCGGTATACTCCTGTTCTCCCTTGATTCCGGAAAGAAGGTAACTTTGACCGGTAGCCAGTAGGACTGTCTTGGCTTGATAAATAATTTGGTGACTATCCTTTAAGCGGAAAATTCCATCCGTATTGATAGCAAGGTCAACAATTTCAGCTTTGTTATGCTCTGCTCCAAAACTAATAGCATGCTTGAGCCCCAACTCTGTCAACTCTGGGCCTGTGGGAGAATTTGGAAAAGCAAAATAATTCGCTATGACATGCGCTTTGTAGAGGTTGCCTTTGGTTTCATCACCAAAAATGACAGTTTTTAACTGACCTCTGGCAGCATAAATTGCAGCGGACATACCGGCTGGGCCTGCTCCGACGATAACCAGGTCATAAATCATTTAAGCTTTTTTAGTTTTATCCTTGATGGTTCGAGTCTGTTGGATACGACGGATTATATTCACCCTAATTTGACCTGGATAAGCGACATTATTTTCGATTTCTCGGGCGATTTCGTTGGCTAATTCAGGGAGATTGCTGTCTCCTAAGCGCTTGGGATCGACCAGGACTCTCAATTCACGACCACCAGAAATCGCATAAGTTTTATGGACACCTTCATAGGAATTGGCAATTCCTTCGATAGCCATGACGCGGGCTAAATATTTTTCAATAGTTTCTTGGCGCGCCCCGGGACGACCTGCAGAGATGGCGTCACCGGCTTTCACCAAGAAGGCTTCGGAGGTTTCAATAGGAATAGCATCGTGATGTGTCCAGGCCGCATGGATTTCTTCCCAAGAAAAAATTCCGAAACGCTCCATAATTTCCTTGGTCAATACATCATGAGGTCGGCCATCCTCCTGATCGATAGCTTTACCCAAATCATGGAAAAACCCGCCGATTTTACAAACTTCTTCATTTAAACCGAGTTCATTGCCGAGTAATAATGTGAAGTAACCGACTTCAAAGCAATGTTTGAGGATATTTTGTCCATAACTTGTGCGATACTTGAGTCTGCCCAGAATTTCTTTGAAATCTGCGGGGAAATTACGGTATTCGAGATCCAGCTTTGACACTATTTTGTTCCCGATTTCGACGAGTAGAGCTTTGGTTTCTATTTTGGCTTCAGCCAACCTCTTTTGGGCGACTTCCAAATTGACTACATTATCCTTGATCAGTTTCAAGATGGTTTCTCGGGCAATATGCTTTTTGACCAACTCAAAATGTGAAATGGAAATGCCGGGCTTGGAATCATCAAAAACGATATCGACTCCCAACTCATCTTCCAGGAAAGCCAGGATTTCCAGGTTTTTGCCAATAATTTTAACTTTGGTGTCATTACGGTTTATGGGAATAATCAAACTTTTCTTCTCGATAGAAGTAGGAGCGCTATACCGATGAATTGATTCAATCAGCATGTTTTGAGCGATAGCGGGAGCGTTTTCTTTGGTATATTCAATAATTTTACTGACTCTGGTTTCATTGGCCAACTCCAAGTCATTGGCCAGATCATTTTGGAGATCGGCTTTGACTCTATCGATGGTTTGTCCAGAAATTTTAGCCAATAAAGGCACTACTTCCTTTTTTTGACCGGCAATTTCACTCTCTAATTTAACTATTTCCAGCTGGATTCCTTCGAGTTCAGTTTGGAGTTTTTGGTTGATTTGATCTTTTTGAGTAGCTTTTTCCGCTAATTGCAGGATGGCCTTTTCACTCTTCTGGTGCTGGTTTTGATAACGTTTCTCCAATTCATTAAAAGAGTTTTGTGAGCGTTTAATCTGTTCCTGGGATTTTTGTTGAAATTCTTTGCTTTCGGCTTGAGCCGCTTTTAAGGCTTGTTCTGATTTTTTTTTAAAATCAGCTAAATTGACTCCGGATTTTACCTGCACAAGCGAAAAGGTCAGCCAGGCCAATAAACCGAAGACTGCAACCGCGATAATTTGGAAAACTAAAAGCATTAGTTTAATTCAGTAATTTGATAGTCCTGAGGGACATCAAATTCACTGTCTGAAATATCCTGATTCAGTTCAATACTGGTAGCAGTTGTTTCAGTTGTAATACCATAATCAGGCAGTGAAGCGATGGCCTTCAGGGGGATTCCCTGCCAGAGGCAGGTTTGAAGGTTTGCGCCGATGACGTAGAGGTCACAGGATTGGCCGGCAATTCGTTCTGATTGCTGAGGCTTGAGCGGGTTCTGTTGCTGCTCTTCAGGGGAGCGGTTATCACGGATAGCTTCGGTAATCATTCGTTGTTGGCGCTGTTCCGGCGGTAATTGTTTTAATTCCGCATAGAAAGGTTGCGTAGTCATTGAGCCGGTCTTGGTAGCTGGATCCAGACTGTAAAGCTTATCTCCATTCTGAATCAATATAGTGTCGATTTTTTGGCTACTCCCATCAACTTTGGTTTGGGTAATTTGGTTGTGGATTTTCTTCATTTCACCCTTGACCAGGACTTCGCTTTGACCGACGCTGGAACCGGTGATCTGATAAGAAATTTTGGCCGTTTTAAAATCATAACCATAAAGATTGCCGAAGTCGCTTTGACAAGCCGCAAAAAGAAAGGCTGATAAAGAAAGCATTATTGCTAATCTGAAATTGGAAGACATTTTTTGTTTGTTAATGTTAAGCATGCCTATGTATATGCAGCCTGTATAAATTAACATTATTACTCTAACCGTTCAACTCTTTCTTTTTCTTCTCAATTATGTCCAAAAGTGTCTGATAATTTTTGTCGAAAGCTTTTTCTCCCATTTGAACCAGCTCTTTGGTTTTTTGATAGTCAAAAAGTTCCACTTTTTCTATATTCAGATCAATCAGTAGATCGGGCTTGGACTCGGCAACTCTATATTTCCACAATTCTGTGCGGAGTATATCAACTGATCGCAGTATAATTGTGCCCAGTAAACGCAAATCGGTTTTGATTCTTTTCAGTTCTTTTTGGAAAAAATTGGTTTTAATTTTGTGAGGGTAAAATTTTTCATAAATGTAGCCGGAAATATTTTGTCGACTTTGTTCATCCTGAATGAAAGAACCGATGATAATATCGCAATCTCCAATTTGACGTAAGGAACTGATCGGGCAATCTTCCAACAAACCACCATCAACCAGGTATTTACCATCCAGCAAGACCGGTTCAAAAATACCCGGGATTGAGGTGGAAGCGCGAATGGCGGTTACCAATGGCCCTTTATTTAATAGGACAACTTTACCCGACTCCAGGTCGACAGCGGTCACGGCAAGTGGAATCTTGCATTCTTCAAAGGTAAAATCGGCGAATAGTTCTTTCAGGAGATTATCGGTAAAATCCTTTTTATAAATGCTTTCGTGAAAGATGTTAAAATTGGTGAGATTGTTAATGTTGGTGGCTTCGGCATAGCGCATCGCCTTCTCTACGGCCAAGTCCACATCCAGTCCCAGAGCATAAACCCCGGCGATAATAGCTCCCATACTGGACCCAATAACATAACTGACAGGAATCTTTTTTTGATGAAACCTTTTGATTAGCCCAAACTGGCAGATCGCTTTAGAAGCGCCTGAGCCTAAAGCCAGTCCTATACGAGGATAAACCTCCCCATTAACAATGGGTCGATCACCAGCTTTTCCGACTGATTGAGGTGTTTTAGACATAAGGGTTATTTGTCGGCGGTTAATTTATCATAAGCTTCCTGTAATTCCCGAGGATTTGCAGGAACCTTTTGAGTGTCAAAGGTTCCCCAGACTGCACCTTGATTAAAGGAAAATGCGGCAGCCGTCGTTTGACCTGCTTGGAAAGCACCGATAGACGGTAAAATACTGCCGTTAGTGACTAGACTGGTTAACCCAAATGGTGCGGCGGCTTGGACAGTAGTTTGATCAACCTTGGCTGCCGCATTTTTATCAGGTTCCGGAGGAAGCGGTTTTTTTTGCTCAGCCTGTCCTTGACGATGATGAAGTTCCGCTGCGAAAAAGACCATATTGGTAAAATTGGTCAATTTTTCCAGGAAATGCCCATCCAACAATGAAGCCAAAGATACTTCCAACCTCAAATTGGTTAAGCCCAAGTGATTACCTTTGTCTTCCCCCATATCGACTTCAATTTGCAAGCTTATTTGAGTAGGTAGAGCCGCCTTTTGTTCAATTCTTTGCCAAATTTGGCCCGCCGTCAAATCCTCATTCTTTTGAGAGTGATCGAGTAACTTGGTCATAAAAGCCTGATGTGTCACGCGTTGACCTTTATTGTCCAGGTCAATACTCTGGAATTCGAAGCTTTTTCGCTTGGTGATATTTTCTTCAGCTGCGGTAAGGATTTCTTTAAAACGTTTTAGATCGAGATCCTCCGGTTTTTCTTTTAAACCCTCCTTTTTATTTTTCTGATCTAGATTTTTTTCAAATTTGGCCAACTCATCGGCTTTTTGTCTAGCCTCTTCTTTGGTTCTGGCTAGATCGGGATGGGTGGATTCAAACTTTTTATACCCTAAATTTTCTCTGGCCTTGGTTTGCTCTTGATGAAATTTAATTTTTTCTTGATCGAGGGTTTTTTGTTGTTCTTGTGGTGTTAATTTAGCAAACTCTTCGGCCCGTTCCAGACGGATTTGGACTTCTTTTTGTTCCCAGGATTCAGGATTGACTAGTTGTGGCTGAGGAGCCATTTTGTAGTTGTTTTAATTCGTAAAGATTTAACGCTGCGATAATAATGATCAGAACCTGTTGCGCCAGACAGAAGATGCAAATCCCTTTTAGGACAAAAAGTTCTATATCTGTTAAGTATAGCGAAAAATTGACTCCAAATAAAGTCAAAACGGCTAACCAGGCAGTAAATCTGGTTCGTAAGTCGTTATTATTCCGAAACTTGACGAAAATCCATAAAAAGCCTGCAGCAAAGAGGACGTTTCTAAGTACTCCCCAAACGATCAGCTGACGGAGATAAGGAGCTTCTTGGCTAATTAGGAAGAGCGAAGCCAAGATGGCAAAAAGAACAGTTAATCCGAAGAACCATTTACCGGTGATAAATCCGGTCCAGTTAGAAAAAGGGTAGTTTTTCAGAATAGCGATAATTAGCAGTGACAGGAAAGCATAAAAACCAAACCCCAGAAAGGCCATGGGAATGCCAAACAATTCGGCGAAGGTGCTTTGATTGATACGATCACAATTCCAATAATCACTAATATTGCAAAAACTGCCTTGTTCGGCGGGTTTAAAATGCAGCCAAATTAGAAACCCTGTAATAACCAGAGCAGCAAGGCTTAAAAGGAGTATGACAGTGTATAACTTTTTTTGTTTTGAACTGAGTAGGGTAAAGGAGTTCATAAGTGGGTTGGGTTTGAAGATAGTTTTGCATGACTTTTCCACAGCTTTTGAACAAATGTCACTCTTTTGGACATCTGAACAAATGTTTAGTGGGGAGAGTATTGCTGTGGCTATAGTAAATATATTTGGAGCAGAAGTATATTCAAAAGTTATAAACATTCCGGAACAGCTTATCTGGAAAAAGTAAATCCCCCTCTACATCTACAAGTTAAATAAATTTAAGAACTATTAAGATTACTAACAGGGAGTTTGGTCATGTTGAAAAGTGGAAATAAGGGAAGCCAGCTTGAAAGCTGGAGAATGCTGGTTATAATGGGCAGGCTAAAAAGAATTTAAATTATCCGTATGAAAGTTGTTTGCGCTCAGGCAGATCTAGATGCAGCCTTGAATATTGTGGGAAAAGCTATCAATCAGAATACTACTTTGCCGGTATTAAATAATGTTTTAATGAGAGCGGAAGGGAGTAAGTTGAACTTTGCCGGGACCAACCTGGAGATTGCCATTCAATGTTTTTTTCCGGCTGAAGTGAAAGCTGAAGGAGCAATTACGGTTCCCGCTAAATTGTTAATCAGTTATGTCTCACTTTTAAAAGACGAGAAAGTAGAAATGTTTGTAGATGAAACCAATACTTTGCAGATTAAATCTCCCAGCTCTCAAACCAAGATCAAAGGGATTTCTGCTGATGAATTCCCGATGATTCCCACTGTCAGCAAGGATCAAATTTTTGTGGTGGCCAGAAAAGATTTGGATTTGGCTATTGCTCAAACGGTTTTTGCCGCCGCTTCAAATACAGCCAGACCGGTTTTGTCGGGGATTTTATTTGATTTGAATAAAGCTTCTTTGAAATTGGTGGCCACGGACAGTTATCGTTTGGCGGAAAAAAAGATTCCTTTAAAAGAACCGGTAGATTTTGATTTGCAGGCGATAGTACCAGCTCGTACTGTGGTGGAATTAGGTAAAATTATTGCTAAAGCCAATGCTGAAGATGTTGAGATTACGGTATCCAAAAATCAGATTCTTTTTGCGATGGGTGATACCAGAATGATTTCCCGTTTGATTGAAGGGAAATTCCCGGATTATGAGAAAATAATTCCCAAATCCAGTAAAACCAAGGTGGATGTAAAGACCGATGAATTGTCCTTGGTTGTGCGTAGAGTGGCTTTGTTTGCCCGTGAAAATAATAATAACATCAAATGTTCTGTGACTAATGATGGGAAACTGACTGTTTCGACTGATGAAACAAAAGTTGGTGAAGAAAAGGCGGAAATATCCGGGAAAGTAGAAGGTGAGGACAATAAAATCGCTTTAAATTCACAGTATTTATTGGATGCCCTGAATTTTATCCAGGCCGACGAAGTGACAATTGAGCTTGACGATAAGCTGTCACCTGCTGTAATTAAGATAACCAAGGAGTCTGAAAAGACTTATATGTACATCATTATGCCACTTAAGATATAATTAAGGGTGTAGAGAGTTGAAAAATGGTATTCGGTAAGAATCAGATGAGCAAATTAAATAATTTGATGCGTTTTTTGCCTACTGTGCTCAATGCACGGTTTTTAGACTTGTTTGAGAATAAGAAGACTTTCAGCGTTTCGGGATCTACCAACACTTCCTCAAAAGTCTTTACTGTTGTGGATGTAATGAGGGATCAGAAAAGAATCCATGGTGGGGTTTGGATCGTCAATAATCATGCTGATGTAGATTTAGTGGTGAGAGATTTGGAACTTTGGAGTAATATGAGTGCCAGGTCTTTTGATTCAAAGATCGATGTTCTATCTGCCAGTAAAGTGGAGAGAATGAGACGGATGAAGGTAATGGAGCTTTTGGCGATTATAAAATCTGAAAGTCGAAGGTTTCTGGTTATCCCATATTTCGAATTGCTAAAACGAATCCCTGATCTGGGATGGCTGGATAGTGCAAAAGTTGTGCTGGAAAAGGGTAAAGATATGACTCTGATGAGTTTTTATGAAAGCCTGATTGCCAGAGGATATGAATTGTCGGACGACTCTTATTTACAGAGAGGATCGTATTTTCGAGCAGGTGATACTTTATCCATATTCCCGGTAAATTCTCAATATCCAGTCAGGGTGAATTTGGGGTTTGATACTGTTGAAAGCCTGGAAAGCTATGATCAAGATAGTTTGGAAAAGGACACTTTGGATGATTTGAAAAAGCTGGAAATCTGGCCGGTGATGTTTGAGGAATCTGAAAGATTGTTATTGGATGCTTTTCGGAAAGATAACTTGATTGTTGAAGATGATTTAGAGATATATGATGAATTTTATGAAGACTGGAATGCCAGCTTTAATGAGGTTTACAGCCGTCATCAAGTGATTAGTTTTGTTACTTTTAATGAGGATGAATCGAGACATTTACACTTACATTATCTGTCGGTACTGAAATATCGGGGAGTTTATGATTTGGTAAATGATTTTAAAGAAAAAATTAAAGATAATTGGAACATTATTTTTTTCACTAAGCATCTGGAGGAGATCCGCTCTGTATTGGCGGAAAATAACTTGGCTTATAACGATGATCTGAGCCAACTGGGCTATGGACATTTCAGAATATTTTTAGTCGAGGGTGAAAAGGACGATCATCTTCCTCAGGCTTTCCAAAACCCGGAAATCAAATTGATGGTGATTTCTGATCGAGATCTTTCTTCATTGCAAGAAGAAAAGAAAAGAGCGGTCAATCAGAAGGTCTTTATGGACTTTTTGGCCAGCCTTAAAACCGGAGATTATGTGGTTCATGTGGATCATGGGATTGGCTTGTTCCTTGGGTTGGAGCAGAGAAAAATTGATGATTTAACCAAAGAATATCTAAAAATCGGTTATGCCGAGAACGATCAGTTGTTTGTTCCTATTGATCAGGCTGATAAAGTAAATAAATTTATTGGTGCTGATGAGAATCCTCCCAAATTAACCAGATTAGGATCTGCTGAATGGCACACAATTACCAAGAAAATTAAACGAGAGACTGAACAGATTGCCAAAGAATTGTTGACTATTTATGCGGAAAGAAAGAGTGCTCCGGGAGTCAAATTCAATTATTATGATAAATTGATGACGGCCTTTGCTCAGAGTTTTGAGTATGAAGAAACTCCGGGTCAGTTGCGAGCCTGTAAGGATGTTTTGGACGATATGGGCAAAGATATACCAATGGATAGACTGATCTGCGGCGATGTGGGGTTTGGCAAAACGGAAGTGGCGATGCGGGCTGCCTTTTTGGCTTTTTTGAATAAGAAACAGACGGCAGTCGTCTCCCCAATTACCATTTTGGCCGATCAACATTACCGGTCTTTCAAAAAAAGAATGGATCCTTTCAATGTTCGAGTAGAAATGCTTTCGCGTTTTCGAACTGCCGGTGAACAAAAGAAGATTTTGGAAAAACTGGAAAAAGGAGAGATTGATATTATTATTGGGACTCATCGGTTACTTCAGAAAGACCTTAAATTTAAGGATTTGGGGCTGGTAATTGTCGATGAAGAGCAGAGGTTTGGGGTTAAACAAAAGGAGATTTTCAAGCAGATTAAATCTGATGTGGATTTTTTGACTATGACCGCTACGCCAATTCCGCGTACTTTGAATATTGCTTTAAACAAGCTGCGTGATATTTCTACGATTACGACGCCGCCGCCGGGCAGATTACCGGTGATCACGGAAGTGAGGCGGTTTTCCCTGGGTTTGGTGCGCGAAGCAATTTTGAACGAGATTGCCCGCGGCGGCCAAGTCTACTTCTTACATAATAGGGTACAGACTATCGACAGTCTGATGGAGAAACTTCGGGTCTTGGTGCCGGAAGCACGTTTTGGAGTTGCTCATGGACAGTTGGGGTCAGGCGATTTGGAAGAGCGGATAGTGGCTTTCAAAGATCACAAATTTGATGTGCTGGTCTCTTCCACCATTATTGAAAACGGGATTGATCTTGCCAATGCCAATACTTTGATTGTAAATAACGCTGAGAAATTTGGATTGGCACAGCTTTATCAGTTGCGAGGCCGTGTCGGACGCAGCAAACGTCAGGCTTATGCATACTTTATGTATCATGGACAAAGGCTGAAACTGGATGCCAAAAAACGTTTGAAAGCGATTGTAGAGGCGTCAGAACTGGGCTCCGGTTTTCAGATTGCCATGAAAGATTTGGAGATTCGAGGAGCGGGTGATGTATTGGGGGCAAAACAGCATGGAGTGATTAATGTAGTTGGTGTGAGCCATTTTATACGTATGCTGAATAAGGCTGTAGAAGATTTGAAAGCGGGCCGCGTGTTGCGAGAAGAGGAACCGGAAGATATAACGGTGGAAATTCCTATCAGCGCCTTTATTCCTGATTCTTATATCACCAATATCAAGGATAAAATTGGCGTTTATCAGAAGCTTTCCGCCGCTGATTCAGTTGAATATTTGCAGAGCATGAAAGATGAATTAAAAGATGAACATGGTGCTTTACCATTGGAGGTGGTGAACTTCTTTAAGGTTATTGAGATGAAAGTCCATGCGAAAGCGGCTGGTATTGTCGGAGTGAAAGCGGAAAGCGTTTATTTGACCAAAGATAAGGAGATTATTCTACATATGAGTAATTTGGTGAGACCGGAAAATATTATGAATCTGTTGGATTACAACAATCGTTGGATGATTTCCGGCAATAAACTGAAGATTAAACTGGAAGATCTCGGTTTTCAGTGGGTTGACGAACTAAACAATTGCTTAAAGAAGCTTGCCGAGAAGATTAAAGTGTCGCAAAGTTAGTTGAAAAGTCTGTTCAAAACTGTAAATTGCTGTGGGAAAGTGGTCCAAATTTGTGGAAAACTTTGGCTTAATTGTTAACAAGTGCAGATGAATGAAACTTACCCATATCCGGCCCGGGTCCGACGCAACTTGATGATTGGCGATCTAAAGCAGGGGAATAACATACCTGAGAATCCAATACTTTGTGGCCGTGTGATAGGCTTGATTGATGGTGAAGGAAGGATTGATGACATGAATTTTTCTTCTGACAAGGCTTTCATTCTGCAGGATCAGTCGGGAAAAATGGAAATTGTGACAAAAAACCTGCCAAAAGTGGGGACTATTCTAGAAGTGGAGATAAAACAGGGGGCAAATGAACAATGGGAAGAAGTTGGGGAGTCGAAAGTATTGGCTGATTGTGAAGACTTTTATATATCTCTTCAAGAATCACCGAATTATCAGAAAATGATCATTGATCCAAAGCTGGCAGATAAATTGAAATATAAGTCCGCTGTAAACGCGGCGATCAGGGAATTTTTTTTGGCTAAAGGCTTTCTGGAGACAGAAACGCCCTGTTTGGTTAAACTTCCCGGAATGGAGCCTTATCTGGATGTTTTTAAAACTAAATTTAGAGCAGATTTTACCGCTGACCAGAAAATTGATGAAGAAATGTATCTGATCACTTCCCCGGAATATGCCATGAAGAAGCTTTTGGTGGGAGGCTTGGAGAAAATTTTCCAAATTACCAGATCTTTTAGGAATAAAGAGACTTTTAGTGAAAGTCATAATCCGGAATTTACTATACTGGAATGGTATAGAGCTTATGCTTCGTACCTGGAGATTATGCAGGATACTGAGGAATTGGTGAAATTTTTATGGAACAGGTTTGCTCCAACCGATCACCGGGGAAAACCTGATGTTCTCGATTGGAAGGGGCAGACAGTGGATTTACTGGCCGATTGGAAAAGGCTTCGTGTGATTGATGCTTTTCAGGAATATGCAAATATCGATGAAGAAACTTTTGGAGATTTGGAGAAGTTTCGACTAAGATTACGAGAACGGGGCTATCAGATTGGCATTGACGCTGGTTTTGATGATTGTTTTTTTACAGTTTTTTTAAATGAGATTGAGCCTAAACTGGGATTCGGAGTGCCGGTCATTCTATATGACTATCCGGTATCAATGGCAGCTTTGTCCAAACGGTGTGATGATCCGCGTTTTGCTGAAAGGTTTGAGGTTTATGTGGCGGGGTTGGAATTGTGCAATGCCTTCACGGAATTAAATGATCCGGTTGAACAGGAAAAGCGGCTACGATTGGAGTATGAAGTGCGACAAAAACTGGGAAAGGAACTTTATCAGGTTGATGAATCGTTTATAGAGGCCCTTAAATTTGGAATGCCACCCTCGGGCGGAATCGCTCTGGGAGTAGATCGCCTAACTATGCTGATGGCTGGGGAGAGCGATATCCGTAATATACTTTACTTCCCCTACAGAGATTTATAGGATTTGACTAGGCAGATGTTTCTGTCTAGAATGTCGCCATTGACCGCGACAAAGCTAAGATTCTTTCTAACTCTTAAGAAATCCCGCATGATTACAGCAGACTTCAAAAAGGGCTTGGCCATTAAATATAATGGAGAAACCTGTATTATTCTCAGTTATCAGTTTGTGAATCCCGGTAAAGGATCGGCGTTTACCCGGACTAAATTGAAAACTGCCAAAAGCGGAAAGACTTTTGAAGTGAGTTTTCGCAGTAATGAAACTATCGAAGAAGCCAGTGTGAATTATCGCAATGCTCAATACCTTTACAATGATGGCGTGGAAATGACCTTTATGGATAACACCAGCTACGAACAATTTACTCTACCATTGGAAAATATTGGAGATATGAAGGATTACATTATTGATGGTAGTGAAGTGATCGTGATGTTCATAGATGGAAATCCTTTTACCATACAATTGCCGCCGAAAATGAACTTTAAAGTAACTGAAGCCCCCGGAGGCGCCAAAGGAGATACGGCGACCGGTGGATCTAAACAAGTGACAATCGAGACAGGAGCCAAGGTTAATGTGCCTTTATTTATCAAAGAAGGAGACACTATCAGGGTTAATACTGATACCGGTGAATACGTAGAACGTGTAACCCAATAGTTTCCAGAGAAGGCAGCTGCTATTTAAAAAATGTCGGTTTAATGCTATAATAAGGGGATTTATTGGCATAAACTATGCGTAAAAGCACCGACTACACTCTGAAAACCTGGATATTTGGCTTATTGGCCTTTGTAGCCATCTTTTGTTCTGAATTTGCCATGTTGTCAGGGACTAGTGATTTTTTGAATCAAGGTCTGATTAATTGGTTGCCTATTCTACTCTTTGTAGTAAGCCTGGGGCCGCTTGTTAGATATGCGATTAATTCGTTGTTAAGCAAGAAATTAAGTATTAACAGGAGTTTGATTGTGACCTTTTTCTTGTTGATGCTGTTGATTGTGCCAGGTTTTTATTTACAGACAAACTTACCGATATATCTTTTTATAAGTTTATTGGTAGCCAGATTGGCGGCGGTGTTTTTTGATACTTCGACAATCAATTTAACCAAGAATTATGTAAATTCGCGCCAAGCTAAGAGTTTTTTGCCTTTGATTAGAGTTGTGATGAATATGGCAATGTTGACGGCTTCCGGCTTGTTATTTGTATCAGCGAACTTTTATTGGAAGATAAATGGCTTGTGGATGATCATCGGAGCTTTGGCCATGATGATTGTTTTGGTGATGATAATCGGTATTCTGTTCGAACCGGTGGTGGAAGGAGGCAGAAGAGATCTGAATAAGGGAATCCTCTCTAAAGACCGTTTGAAAGATAGTATGCAGTGGGTTTTCAAGAAATCCAGGTTTTACAATAGTGTCGCCTGGTTGTTTTTCTTCTTTGGCGGAGCGGCTATATTGTTTATATTCGTTTACAATCAAACCTTCGTAGATAATTTACAAGGTACGAATTTGACCAAATTTATCGCTGCAGTCAATTTTGTGGCTGTTTTGGCGAGAATGGTTTTTGATTTTGCTTACTTAAAAAAATCGATTTTTAGAATTGGAACCGGAAACCTATTACTGGTCTATCCCTGGATAATGTTTTTACTGACGTTTCTGCTCAGTATTTGGGTGGGAAACCTATATTTGGCAGCAGGGCTTTATATCTTCCAGATTTTTTCATATTATTCCTATGTGACTGCGGTTAATCAGTCGATGTTCAGGCTTATTCCCCGGAACTTTAAGCAGAGAGTATGCTTTTTGATTAGAGATGTAATGCCTGCGGTGGCCGCCTTGCTTACTTCACTCTTGATGGGTTTGATTACTTACTTTACTGATGAATCGGAATTATTTATCAATGTTTTGTTATTCCTGTTTGTGGCTGCCTCAATGATTCTAGCCCTTAGAATCAAAAGACTTTACCAAGGGGCGTTGATAATTGCGATAACAGGGAAAGATGATTTTCTGCGGGGCAATGCGATTGAATTAATGGATGAGAAAGTCCAAATGGAACGAGGGGAAAAAGTTTTGCGGAAGATAGTTATTGATCAAAATGAAGAAATCACAATTCGTGAGAAAGCTTTGGCCAGTTTATTGGAAATCGGTAATCCTAATTCGATCAGAGAATTATTGTTAATATTGGAAAAAGATAATAATGTGATGCTTCGTTACTATGCGATCCAAGCTATCCATAAGATTTTTGAGAAAATGGATAAACGACAATTTGGCAGAATGGATGTCACAAAACTCCTCATGCTAGATGTTTTTAATAAGGTTTATGAAGAAGATTTGCCCCTACAGATCAAGTTAGAAGTTACGAGGGCGCTGATGTTTTTTGGCTTCGATATTCTCTTGGATTTTTATAAACGCCATTTTATCTCGAGTTCTGAATTTGTGAAAGCGAGCATCATCGAGGCATTGTCAGTGGCCGAAGATAGAGGTTTGATTACTTTACTGGAGCCATATTTGGAGAGTGAAGATTTGGGGATTAGAGCGGCGGCGATTGCCGGATTGTGGAGATTTGATGAAATGCGGGATAGATTGATGACTAAATTATTGGATATATTTGGTAATAAAGATCCGGAATATTGCTTGGAATCGCTTAAGTTAATCGGGAAATTACAAATAAAAAAAATGGATGATTATGTTTTGGATCTAGTGGCGGTTCAGGATAAAAAGGTCTCGGTGATGGCTATCATTACCTCAATCAATTTGGGGAAAATTGGGGGAGTGAAAGTTCTGGTCAGAAAGTTGATGAAATTTATTATGATGGGCGATCAGGAAATGATTTTCTACATTCTGATGAGATTCTCTATGCTGACCAGTAAGATGAAATTGAAATTCTTGGTAGAGTTGAGGGCTTTGAGTTCGGCTAATTTTGATCAATTGAAAGCCTATTTCAGGAAATCCGATTATTATTATGATTTGGAGTTGGCAAACTTGTTTAATAGCTAGAATCATAGTAATTGTGGGTATTGCTTTCTCTGTAGATTATTATATAATAGGAGTTATGGGGATGTCTCGGCATTCGACATAGAAGTTCTTTAACAAATTGCAATCACGGGATTGCGCTGTCTCCCGTCAGATCCGTCAGCGCAAACTTAAGTGCAGGTACTAAACTTGCCAATGCGATGAGAGCTGAATCTTTGGATTTAGCTCCTGCTTTTGTTCCGGCTTTTGCCTAAACTAAGCTAGCAAAAATCCTCGGACTTTCAACTCTGAGGTCGTAAACTGGCCGACTCCACTGAGCCAGACCTTATGTAATTAGTGGGACTGCACATGCCGGTTTGGCGTTTTGAGAGATGTTGCTTTTATACCAAAACCAAGTGAAAGGAGCTTTTAGTCGAGCTTTTATTCCTTTTACTCAACGAAGCGCGACTATGATTGTAGACGTTTGTTCCTGGCTTTTGTGGACCTGGGTTCGACTCCCAGCATCTCCACCAAAAAAAATATTGGAGACTTTCTAGAATGGTACCTCGCGGATAATTTCGCCTTTTGGATCTGGAGGATTCTGTGATGGACGACTGTTAACAGGAAGTTTTGGTTATTGATTAGGGATTTGTGGGGCTGATACGGCGACGGTTGGCGCCCCAGAAGCTGAAGCTGTGGCCGTGGGCATAGTGGTTTTCGTTATGTTGCTGGGATCGGAGTTGGCCGATTTGTTTAGAACGAATGTGATAATGCTAGCGACAGAAATTACTGTAGCCCCAACGATGCCAGAAACGATTAACCCTTTTTGTTTGGCTGCAATGATTTTTGGCTCACTGATATAGTTATAGTTATTTTCTTTTTGAAACATTGCTAGTGTGGATAATTAGGAGTACCGACTATTTAAAAATAGAATCTGAACATTAGAACAGTTGTGTCGATTGGCTTTAAGAATTGAGAAATTCCGGTTCGAGCAGGTCGCTGAGAGTGGAAAGATCGATGGAAACTGATTGGAGACCGGCAGCATAGGGAGCTACCTGATAAGGATCAAAGTGAATTACCAGGTTGTTATTGTCGAATGTCCAGCGAGAATAATTTTCCGGAGTTGGGGTAGTTCCGGAATTAAGCATTTGTTGATCAGCGTCGGGCATTTCCTGATTTAAACTACTTCGGGCAATTTCAGAAAGCTTTTTCAAATAATTGGAATTTGGTTTGAAGATGTCTGCCAGCATGATTGGAGTTGCACTGTCCATATTGAAGGTCATGGTTTCGGAAACTGTATTGCCATGGGCGCCACCGGTATAGGTGGTAATATCAAATTGGAAACTCTGGTAATGATCTTTCTCGAAAAGTTTAGTGTTGGTAAAAGTCAGATAGATTGAATTTTGTTTATAACTCGCATCTGCGGGGACTTCGGGCGCGGATTTTTTGAATTGATCAACTTGTTTTTGAGCGAAATCTTTTAAAACCGGGTCGACGACTTCGTTTCCTGTTATCGGGTAAACTGCATCGACAATCAGGGTGTCGGTTTCTTCTTGGATGGTTCCGCTGGTAGGTTTGATTCCGAGGCGAGGATCATTGTCGCCAGCAAGATTGTCATCATTAGGGGTGGAGGGAACTATACTAATGGGACCGGGAGCTTCTTGGCTAGAGGGTAGAGGAGTGTTGGGGGGATTGTTGTTTTGGCAACCAGTGAATAAGGAAACAACTAAGATTGTAGAAAATAATACTAATATTTTTATTTGAGGTTTTTTCATATTTAGTCTTTTACTATAGCCTTAAAATAACAGAGCGGATTCACTAATGCTGCTTGATTTTTCCTGTGGATGTTTTATAATTAAATATTGTAAGATAAAATATGCCTGAGAATAGTTATTTGAATAATTTAGGTGGCCAGACCGAGTTAACTGAGTGGGAAATGGCTGACAGCAATGAGCTTGGCAATCTCGAAGATTTGGAATTAAAGCCTCAAGCGTTGAAAAGTTTTTATGATGCCAGTGCCAAGATGGTTTTATCGGAAGATCCCCGGAAGGTTTGGGCTTTATACGAAGAAGCGTCGGATAATTTGAATTCTCTATTTAGCCGATCCACTTTTTGGAAAAATGATTTTATCTTGATGGATTTTTTGTTGAAACGCCGGGCTTGGCGGAGGATGAAAGAATTGGGAGCGGAAGTCCCTCAACTCAAATCGGTGGATTTCATGTTGACCAAAGAAGAGTTGGCAGAGTTTGATTCTAGTATGGACAAGTCATCATTACCGGTCGTGAAGGAGTTATTTATCTCGATAGTAAAGAAAATGGAGATGGTGCCCAAAGAGGAGTTGATGTCGGCTTACAAAGATGGCTGCGATGATATTTTTAAAATTTATCGAGAGACTGATTACCCAAATAAAGACTGTTCAAAGTTGATGTATTTTTTGGCCTTACGATTGAAAGATATTGTCGGTAAAAAGCAGGGAGGGGTTGAAAAATAAGATTTTTTTGTTAAGATAGTTGGGCGTGCAAATATGGGCCTTTAGCGTTTTCGCTAGACGTTTCGGCGTTCAGAAGCTTATACCTTCTGGGGTCCACCAATTTAAAATAAGCTGCTTTAAATAAGTTACTGGCGATGATGGACTTCAAAGACCCAAAACTTGAGCAAAAGATGCATCAGTTGGGTTTGAGATGGCAGGATTTCGATGAGAAATTTACCCGTGGCGGAGGAAAAGGAGGGCAGAAAATAAATAAGAGTACTAACACTGTATTGTTAAAACATTTGCCGACCGGACTACAGGTAAGAGTACAAAAATTTCGAGAATTATGGGGGAATCGCTTGTCGGCTTATCGGTTGCTGGTAGCGAAGATTGAGGACTTTCAATTGGGTAAGGACTCCCCATCGGCTTTGCGTTTAGCTAAAATGCGAAAGCAGAAAAAACGCAGGATATCGAAATCCAAGGCTAAATTGGAGACTTAAAATTCTTTTTTGATCTGAGCGGCCAAGTCTTTGGCCAGTTTTTTGATTTCCGGGCGATCCTGTTGCTGAAAAGCGGTAGTTATTTTTTGATTTAAATTGCGCATTTCTGTTGATCCCAATAATTCGATTTGGGAAGATAAATGCTGATGAGAGTCTTGATTGAATGGTTTGGATGAAGATAATTCCAGGGTTAAGAAGTCCAACAACTGTCTATAACTTTTATCTCTTTGTATGGAAACAGTTTGCTGATGGGCATTTTTCAAATGTAGCCGACTGATTTTGGACTCAGATTTGAGCTGACTGCGGTTGACCAGGTTCAAAACAAACCAGAAAACAAATACGGCCAGTAGCGGTGTGGCGATCAACGGATAGGGTAACTGAGGGATAATTGGAATAGAAGTAACTATAGGACATTCCGGTGTAGTGGCCAAAGGCGTTTGTACGGCGGGGCATGCTTCAGGTCCCGGACTAGTGGGAATGGATGTGATTGGAGGAGTTATGAGAGGGGGGATATTGGTGCGAGGAGGATTATCTATAGGCGTGGTGGAAGGTGGAGTGAATACTTGGAGAGGAGGTAAACCATCCAGAATCGATGGGGAGTTCGGGTCGATGGTTGGAGTGATTGGTTCAATATTCATCAATTGCCCGGTGGCAGCAGGTTCCTGTAAAATAATTGGATCAATAGCGCTCAGTGCGGGCCTGGTAACAGTAGTGGGGCTGGCTGGTTGACCATCGGGGCTGGTATCGGTTTGGTTAGGCGGTACGGTAAGATTGTTTTGGCCAATGGCCGAATACGGTGAAAGACCGGTCGCCAAGATGATGGAAAGGCTACAAAGCGTTACTATCCCTGATTTAGATAAGGATTTATTCATAGTTTAGTGAGTGATCTCCATTTCTTCTCGAATGGCGTCGAGCAGAGCGGTGCGATCTTTCCTGTATTCCGAGCTGAGACTGATCTCTTTACTATGATCTTTTTGAGAGAATTTATCTTCAGCCAAATCTATCAGTGCTGTAGATAGTCGATCTTTTAACTCGCGAACATGATCACTGGCGACGAGATCAACTTTGATTTCGGTGCGAGTCCACTCATTGTCAAAATTATCCAGGTTTTTCACAGATAGATCAGAAGCTTTTTTAGTGAGAAAATTTTCAAAGGCGGCCAACTCAGAGATGAATTGTGAATAGATTTCTTGCTGAAGGGCAAACTGTTTTTCTTTCCTGGCTTTTTCCATTTCAACGCTTTCTCTACGACGCTCTCTCCGAATGTCCATGTGCCGAATAATAAAGGAGGTGAAAATGGTAATGAATGTGCCGACGAAAAGTCCAATAACGCCTATTATTGCGCCGACCACCTGGCCAAGGGCCTCGGGGTCAGTCCAAATTGAATCGAAGTTCATAAATGATTGATAATTTTTTGTAATGTAGCATGAATTAGAGGATTGTAAAAGGTGCTAGAGGAAAATTGATCGAAAGAGAATTTGACTCTAGGGTAAATTAACACTTTGATTAGGCAGCAGGGTATTGACATCTCTAAGGTTTTCTGTTTAAATTCCTCTCTTACGCGTTAAACTATGAAAAACGGCTTAGAAAAGGAGAATTCCCTGGTAGAAGCGGCTAAAAAGGACCCGCAGCGTTTTGCTGAGCTTTATGATCAGTATCTAGAACAAATTTTCCGTTATGTAATGCGAAGAGTCAGTGATAGACAAACTGCGGAAGATTTGGTCAGTCAAACTTTCTATGATGCTTTGACTCATTTGCAAAGCTATCAGTCTAGAGGATATCCCTTCTCCGCCTGGTTATATAAGATTGCCCATAACAATGTTTTGAAATGGTATCGAGTACATAATCGTGTGCAAAAAGTGGATTTGGATGAAATAGCCGAGTTGAAAGATAGTGGTGATCTGGTGGAGGAAGAGAGTATCAGAGAAGATTCTGAATATATTTTAGAGCTTTTAGAAAAACTTGATTTTGAAGATAGGGAATTGATTCGCTTAAAATATTTTGAAGAAGTAACGAATATTGAAATAGGTCAAATAATGGGAATTACTGCAAATAATGTGGGTGTAAAACTATATAGAGCTTTGAAAAGATTAAAGCAATTAATGTTGAAATGATGGATAAATTGGAAGGACAATATTTTGAAAAAACCATATCAGCGCTTAAAAAGGCTAAAGCAAGAGAAGATTTTGTAATGAGGCCTGAATTTAAAGCCGAGTTAAGGAGCGGTTTACTGAAAAAAATTGATTTGGGCTTAGATAGACAAGCGGAATCAAGTTGGGTGGAAAGAGTTTTGCAAATGAAGTATTTATTGGCCGGAGTTCCTGTCCTGGCGGTTTTGGCCATAGTGGCGACAAATTTCAGCAATTGGCAAGTAGAATTGCCGAATCAGCAAATAGTGCCGATTGTTAATGAACAAAAAAATCAGGATTCGAAATCTGATCAAACTGATCTCAAAGATTCTTCTAATGCAAATGTGCGAGTGGAGGCAGAGCCAACGATCGTTACTTTTTCGGCTGCCAGCGTGATGCCTCCGGCAGATGTCTTGATGAAAGCGAAAACTCGTCAAGTAAATCAAAAAAGTTCTTTGCCGACTAATTCAGAAGATCATGACAGTAAAGTTACTCCGACCTTTGTTCGAGAAGCGGACCCCGTCAAGTTAGCGAAACCAACTATTCAAATTTATACTTATACCCCTGCTCCGGCCCCCACCCTGGCTCCGGCCAAAGGGGAAACTCCCGTGGATACCCAGCCTAATGCTGTAATCATTCATGGTCAGAATAATCCGTCTACCGGTGATGTTGTGATAAAAACTGAAAACCCCCAATTAACCGAGAATACTATAAATACAGCACCAGCTCAGTCGATCCCGATAGAGAATAACGGAAGAATTGAAGATCATGGACAAATCCAACAATTGGTAAATGTAGAGAACCGACCAGCGGAAGTGGTTCCTGAGATTTCTGACTCAGCCAAGGATAATATCATCATCAGGCCGGAAGTGATTACGAATGCGAAAATTATGCAGCCACCGGCTTTGCCCACTTTTCAAAGGTCGGCGAGAATATATTTTCAAGGTGAACAGGATGAGGCAGTGGTAACGGCCTTACTGGATAACCTGGCGAATGGAAATGAAGATTTGGAGAATGACTACTATATCAATGTAATGAAAATTGAAAAGGACCAATTCAAAGCGGTTTTGTTTGAAGATGGTCAGATAAAAGAGGTTTTGGTACTGGGGTATCGCGAAGGAAAATTAACAGTTCTCACTCAGATCGTTTATTAGTGGAGAGGGTGTATTGGATGCTGACCAAGATCCAAAAGTAAATCATTATTTGAGGGAAAAGCAGACTGTTGACGAAACTGCTATGAACGAGAAGTGCTATTGAGCCGGCGAACAAGCCCAGCCCAAAGCCTTTTTGGAGAGTGGTGTGTTTGGAGTTGTACCAACTGTGAAAAGTCTCCTGGAATAAAAGAAATAGAATGAATAGGAAAGTCAGCAGTCCGATGATACCTGTGGTGACTAAGATAGTGAGTAAACTGGAATCAGAGCCACTGGCTGAATGGACTTGTTGATCGGTGATCAGTCCTTGATTTAATTTGATGAAAGATAAGGTGTTATAGCCATGCCCCAGGAAGGGTTTTTGGTCGATCAGGCCCCAGGTGTCTTGCCAGTTTTGGAGTCGCAAGCGAGCGGTCGGGTCGGGATTTTCAGAAGTTTCAAAGAGGATCGAATTAACTGATGTAACCAATTCACCGACGCGTTGTTGGGCTCTGTCTGAAACAGCGATACCCAGGGTTCCGATGATCAGGAAAATTAACAATAAACGACGACCTTTGATTAGTCCAAGTACTAGGATACCAGTAGCAAAGGCTAAATATGCTGATCGGGAATAAGTTAAAAAGAGAGCTGCCAATAATATGCCGGTAGTCAACCAATAGAAGATTTTGGTTGATTGCTTTCTTTCGTAGAGAGATAAACTCAGTAAAACCAGCGATATAATCGCGAAAAATCCACCGATAAAATTGGGGTCCAACCAACTACCAACCAGACGATTGATATGCGGATCATAGCCTGAGGTGAGAGAGAGTTGCTCCAGGCTCGGTAAATAAACCATTTGAATAAATCCGGAAATCGCTACTAGAATTGCTGAAACTGCTATCCAAACGATCAGCTGGCGGATATTTTGAGCTGAGATGATCAGGTAACTGATGGGGAAAAGCCCCAGGTAAAGGGTCAGCCTGATCAGATATAGGGCGCTTTGGAGGACTTCGCCAGAAGTTAGGACGGTAAAGCTGAATAATAATGAAAATAAGGCAATGCTCAGGAAGGTGAATATACTGAGAAGTATCAGGCGTAAATTTTTATGGAAAAATGTTTTTTTGTACTTTAGTAGAACGACGATTTCAAAGATGGGAATGATTAAATCGCTGAGAACGATACTTTTTCCCAGAAAATCGAAACGAGAAAATTCTCCCAAGACCGGTAATAACAAAATCAAACAAAGCCCAAAAAAAGGTTTTTTGTAACTGAGAACGGCGTAGATTCCCAAACAAAAGACTAAAAGTGCGCTCTGAGTAGAGGTCAGGGCGAGATAGGTGATGATCCCCGCCAGAATTGCTGAAACCAGGCCGAATAATAGTTTTGCTAAAGACATCGAAGGGAAGATAATTCGCTTTTATCCTAACAGATTATCTGAATTTACGGAATAATCAGGATTTCCTTTTTTTGATCCCTTGAACAGCTATATATCCCACAACTATGACAAACAAAGCAATTGACCCATAAAGATAGATCTGAGCGATGGTGGGGGAGCCGACGAGTGGAGTGGGAGACATCTTTTCGATGGGCTGTGGATCATCGGTTACCTGGAGGTTGATTTTGTTGATAATACGAAATTTCGTAGTAATGTTCTGGCCGTCTTTTACGGTAGGAGAACTGACTTCTGTAGAGATTCCTCCGAGAAAGTCTTTTGTTTGTACAGTATCAGGCACATTGATCTCGAAATTTATATCTTCTGTGGTATGCGCCGGTACATCGAAATGAGTTTTTTCCAATGTCACCCATTGCCCTAACTCTTGTTGGTCATCGCTTTCCAATTTGAAACTGGTTTTACCATCTTGGACAATTGAATCGGTTGAATAGAGGTTTACACTGATGGGCGAATCTTCATTGTTTGACACGGAGATGGTGTCTTTGATTTGACCTCCAGGCAGGACCTGATAGGTGAATTGTTCCGGATTGTTTTTATTTGGAAAAGTTGGTTTAGCACTAAAACCTTTCGGCGTGAGAGTTGAAGCGGCTTGTGCGGATGCAATGAATAGGAAGGTGGCTAAAGTGGTGGCCAGCCATATTTTGGTCTTCATGTACTTATTAAGGAAAAGGTTAAAGTTAAATTGTATTGACCAGCTCTAACACCCAGATCACTGATAGAACGATCTGGTAATTTGACGATTGTCGATATTCCAAAATTAAAATTACCCATGGAGTTATCATCATTTGGACCGGAAACTATATCGATAGGATCGCTATTGGCTCCTGTACCACTGAAGTAAGTATAGTAGTTTTCGATATTGTCCTGATTATCGATATGAGCTTTGAGGGCACTTTGGTCGAAAGGCTCAGAGGTTTGACCGATAACTACCGGATCGATGTTGGATTCAATGGGAGTGTCGGTATTTATCCGGCTGGCATCAATCGACTGGGTGGGAGAATCATTGAAACTTAATATTCCGATTTGGCTGTAAGGTATCTGAATACTGGGATCTGAAGTATTAGTTAGTTTTGAACTGATTACTGATAACTCAAAACCGGTGTTTTCCAGGGCATTTTTGATGCTGACTTTATTACCTAAATCATAGAAGCTGTAGAGATAGAAGTTTTTACTATTATTATCAATAAATTGAGTGCCGTTGAGCGATAATGATGTTACGGTGCTAAGTGAAAAACAATTGACTGTACAATTAGTGATGCCAATAGTCCCAGCTGCACTTTCTGCTAAAGATAGGCCGATTGAAACAATCAGATTGAGGGAGATTGCTGCCAGGACAAAGATTGTTTTATGATTGGTTTTCATTGGTTTTGATAAAAGTTTTTCTCACCAAAATACTAGTATTTGGGGTTAATTCAAAAGGTGCAGAGAGTTTATTTATTTTTGCTAATTTTTGCCAACTCATTTGATGACGGGTGGCGACTGTCTTGATAGTGTCACCAGCTCGTACAGTATAGGGTTCACAATTCTTTAGATAGAGCTTTTTCCTGACAACAATGAAAGTAACAATTAAGATAATCAGCAGGATTGATCCGGCTATCATGCCGATGTAATTCCAAGGGATGATTTGTATGGAAGTACTTAAATTTACACTTTTTAAATCTAATAATTCTTCTTTAAAGGGGTCATATTGTTGAAGATCGAGATCAAGGACGGCTTGATAATTCCCCCAAACATTTTTGCTATTGGGCCAGGCTATCCTGGTAGGAGAAGATGTTCCACCTTGGATAGAGTTGATTTTTACCGGTATGCTTAGATTGATGTTCGAAGGACCTCCAGTAACTGTGATGGCACCCTTAGCCTGGAGTAGGCTATTTCCGCTATTTACTATATCAAAAGTGAAGTACAGGCCATTATTATTAGTGCTGAATTGAAAGTCTTTGACATCACCCTGACTGACTACAGTACCGGGTATTTGTAGATAGACCTTTTTGACAAAGCGGGTTTTGACTGTGGCTCTGAAGGCTTGGGTAGGTTGAGAAGTTGAGTCGATGGGTTCCATGTCCGCACCCTGAATACTGATACCACCGATATATACTCCTGGCAGGGCATCGGGAGGAGGAGTGACAGTGAAGTCAATTTGTTTTTTTTCACCGGGTTTTAAAGTAATACTTTGCGGATTGAAATGAATCCATTTCCCCAGAAAAAGTTGTTCAGCAGAATTATTTTTGAAATTTAAAAATCCTGCATCATTATTGATGGCATCGACGCCGGTAAAATCCACTGAAAGTGGGTCACTCTCACTGAGGTTGATCACGGTAAAGTGGTCGGATAGCTGGCCGCCTTCATTATAAGTAAAATTATAGGAATTCTTCTGTAAGTCATGTTCATCAATTTTAACTGCATATCCTTTTAGGGCGAAACAAACAGAAGTCTGAAAGAAAATCAGGGTAAAGAATAGGAAGCTGATTAATTGACGCCGAATACTCATTTTTATTTTTAATTCCAATATATTTAACAGAGTTAATTATAACATTTTTTGAGGATTTTAAAAAGCCATCTTTTGGGGAAAAGATGGCTTGATTCAGTGTGTTTATATCTGCTTTTTAAGCTAAAGTGAAGGTGATGTCTCCTGTATAATCACCTGCAGGAATAGGGCCTACATATGCTCCGTTTACATCTTCGAGTTTGTCATGAAGGGCTTTAAGCACTGTAGAGTTTTGGTTGTCAGCATTGCCTGTGTTGAGGGCGAAGGTTACATCTCCATAAAATGCTTCTGAAGAGGTCATTAGTGTGACACTGGTCTCTATTGGCTGGTTTGTTGACTCTGATATAGTATTTACTAATGCTGCGGCTCCAATCAATGTTTCAGGAGATGATTCTGTGATTCCTCCTACATCTTCACTTAAATCGGTATTATTAAATGAACCGGTGCCAAGGTTAATGTTATAATCTCCAAAAGCCAAACCATTACTTTGGACAGAGAGAGTAAAGCCTGCTCCACAATCAGCTGCAGTGCTGTCATAGCCACGAGTATCTGTAACGACGAGAATAGGTGCGCCGGGACCTACGGAGGTTTCAAGTGGGGCTGAGGTTTCATTATAGAAATTTGTAGTTCTCTGATAGAAGCCTAGGTCGGCTGGGGCAATGAGACTATAATTTCCAAATGAATTGCATTCTATCGTTTGTGATCCGGTTGAAACTTCGGCAAAGGTGGTGGCGAAGCCGAGATTGGCTACGACTCCGGTGAGAGCGAGAATTGTTGCCAGCTTTTTCATGTTTTTGTTTTTGTTAATAATTTAAAGCTTTCTAGTTATTCTATAGACATTTCACTGATATGTCAATATTTCTGGGCGGAGAAAATCAATGGGGGAGTTTCAATGAGGTTTTGGCTTCTGGAAAGGGCAGAATCAGTGTGTCTCCGGCGGATATGGTATAAGGTCGCTTCAAATGATTCATTTTAATGATGGTATGCCAATCGACTTGATAGATAGCCGATATGGAGGCAATTGTTTCCCCTTTTTTGACTTTATGGATAAAAGTATCTTTGGATAATTTTTGGAGATGAGTGCCTCTCCAGCGTTCAGCCAGGATTATCAGTACCAGTAAAAGTATGAAAGCGATCAGTAAACCATAGGGAACAATCCTAAAGTGGATGGATTTATGGATACTGTTCAGAAAAACAAATTGTTCTTTGTTTACATCATATTGATAAACTTGGAAATCCAGATCGGCTTGATAACTGCCAAAGAGGGGAGGATTCCGGAAGGAGAAAGACTTTTCAAAATTGGAATCCTGGAGAATGGTGGGATGGTTCAAACTAATAGAATAAGGCTTATTTAGAAGAGTACCGGCGATATGTAAATCGATTTCTCCACGCAAGAGGACATTGCCTTTATTGGAAAACTTCAGGTAAAAATTGGGGGTACCGGCGATTTGTTCATAACTGAAATCATCTAAACTATAGTCGATAGTTTTACGGCCTGGAATGGAAACAATAATGGGCTCGATTAATCTGGTGACAACTTTGATTTGAGCTGAATCGCTACTATTTGCACCGGTCAACTGGACGATCAAGCCACCCTGGTAAGTCCCCGGAGTAACTTGGGCGGGGATAGTGATTTGATATGGAACTATGAGGGTTTGTCCGGGGGCGACGGTTTGTGTGGATTGGGCAAAACTAACCCAGTTGCCGATATGATTTTGAGGTTGATTGGATAATGTGTAGGCACTGCCGCCTTCACTGCTTTGAATGGCGTCAGCTGCGTAGACCTGGAATTGATAACTGATGGTTTTGGAATTATTGCGTACTGTGAGGACATCTTCCCGACTCTTGGTAGGCTTGATTTCATAATTGAGGGCTGGAGGTTTCCCCTCGATATCATCGCGTGGGTTGAGAGTGATAGCGATAGGATCCTGAGTGATCTGAGCGAAAGTGACACTATTAAGAGTAAAACTTAGCATTGTTAATACTAAAATCAGAAATTTATGCGCTGTGAGGGTATGAGGATGATGGGTTGGGTGGTTCACGATTTGTTTTAATTTTATCTGTAATATAGAACTGTTCTGGAGAATTTGCTATATTTTCGGCCTGATTTGCTGTAGATATTAAGGCGTTTCTTAGCTTTATTTATGCAATTTTTCTCGCCAGAAGTAAATAGTCTAACTGTTGACTTGGAGGAAAGTAGTGAGGAGTTTTGAAATATTCCCCGAGAAATAGCTCAACTATGCTGAAAGATTTCAGTTGGCCGGGGAGAACTTTTTGAAGTCCAAAGTAGATTCTGTGATTGTTCAAGTCAAAGGTCATGCTCCAGAAGTTTTTAGTGAAGATGAAAGGATTCGTTGACGAAGCTAATCAAATGGAAAATCTGAAAGGTGATGTCCTGAAATTAGGTGATGGACTTTACCTGGCTATAAAAGATTAAATTTCTTTGATCGATATTTCAGCCCTATATAACCCTGGCAAGGTGGAGGGAGGAACCTCCAAGAAGATTTCAGGATGCATGGAGAAAATTGCTTCGCCCTGGCCTGATGGTGTAACGCTAACCAGTGTGGCTTGGTCGTTACTGCCACTCATTCTATGCCTGTTTCCGGCTGTTATCAAAGGATTTTCTCCAGTTTGGTTAATCATAGTTATCGACCCTGGGATGATAGTTACATTACTGGCTGGAATTGTTCCCTTGCCGGATACGGCGACAAAATTACTGATCGAAAGATAGGTGTTCCAGGAAATGTCTTTGTTTTGTACAAAGATTATTTCTCCCAAAACCTGACTGCTAATTTTACTTTGATCAAAAGAGAATTGCTGAGGAGTTAATTTGATTTTTTGATTGGGGACGAAAATGAAATTCTGATCAGCGGAGGCAGATATTTCTTGAATCGTCAGAGGCGTATCTTTCAACTTACTGATCAAAGCGGGGGCTGCGGTAATAGTAGCGGAATTGTTCGCTGAACTGACTTGCTGAACAAAATCTGAATTTAAAATATACTGGCTGAGGATTTCCGGAGATGAAGGTAAGTCTTTGATGATAGATCTGAGTAACGATAATTCTTCTTCGAACTGTCTAGTATTTGGTTCAACTGTCTGTGGGGCGGAAGGGTTTAGATTTTGGTCGATAGTATTGTCCTCGCTGGCTTGTCCATCGATAATAATTTCATTATTTGGAGTACTTTGGATTTCATAGATTGGAACTTCTCCAGAAGGGGTTGCTTGCAGAGTGAGAGTATTGATTTGAGTTTCACCTTCGGCAGTTTTCAGATTTACATTTTCACCGGATATGGTTGTTTTGAATTCAACTTTGGCGCTTTTGTAATTTACATAGGTGGGGCGTTTTAAAGTTGAGGTGATCGGAATGTTGAACTCGTCGCCGGATAGATTGTTTTTATAGGTCAAACTGGGATTTGTGTCGCTAGGATCTGCTTTGAATATAATTATTACTCCATCATTATCCGGTCCGGTTGTATTCTTGAAGGTTAAAATATTTCCGATAGTATTCAGATAGATTTTATCATTATGCTCAACATTCAATTTTTCAACTATGATCATGCGTCCACTGCTGGCTTTGATTGTGCCGTTCCAGAGAGTAGTATTGATATTATCAGTATTGATTTTGGTAAAGTCGCCCCATTTTATAGTTGTTAAATAACCTGTGTCAGGGGTGTTTATGAAGGTGTCTGTTTTCAAAAGTGCTGATGATATTGAAGGGAAATTGGAGATTGTATATATACCGACACCCGACAATGCCATAAATAAAATGATTTTCTTCAAAGAGGATTTTGCCCACTGTTTCTTTGTCAGTTCTTTGTTTTTTACAGCCAAGTAAAGTCCTCCTGCTACTATCAAGGTGAGAATGAATAGTAGTAAGCCGAGAAAGTCAGGCCAATAAAAGTCTTCACTCAGCACGAATGTTTTGGCGCTATTGTTTAATTCAATTGTACTTAAAAGCGTTGACTGTCCAAAGGCGGGCTTTTCAACGGCGAAATTAAGAAGGGACTCTTCGTCCGGTTTGAGGAAAATATCGCTCACTTGGTTGGAGTTTTGGTTAGTCAAACTGACTGTGCCTTTTAAATCAGTATTTCCTGAATTGAGGAGAGTGGCCGTGTAAGTCAAAAATCGATTAGTACTACTGATTTGTGGGTTGATGATTTTATATTTACTGATGGGTGTACCGGTAACATCGGCTATTACGCGGATACCTTTTTCGATGTTAATGATATTTCCCTGCTCATCTTTATTCTGATATTTAAACATAATGGCAGCCAGATGTTTCCCAACTCCGGCATTTGTCGGAAAATTAACAGATATGTCGATAGTATGACTTTCTCGGGCGGCTAATTTTATTTGATCAGTTGGTAAGGAAATCCAGTTGGCGGCATCATAGGAAACTTCGGCTTCATCTGCCGGTAAAAAGTTTTGCCCGTTTAACTTTGCATCAGCCGTATAAATCCTTAAATCAAGTGATTGGTCAGAGTAATTGGTGATAGTAATGTTTTCAGAAAATTTTGTTTCAGCTTCGCCGACCAATTGTAATTGATCCCGGTTGTTGGCAATTTTCAGATCCAATGTTCCCAGGTTGAAAGTGGACTGGGCTAGACAGAATGTCGGGAATAAAAATGTCCCTATTATTGCTATACTGATTTTTGTTTTTAGCTGATTCATGAACATGGTCTGTTTAGACGATAGTGAAACTTAAAGTACTTTGATAGAGTCCACTCATTTGGCCGGCAGGAAGGATTTCTTGAAGGCTCGGATAAATGATGAATTGGCCTGGTTCCGCCCCGGTGCCATTGACTAGCGTGAGTGTGCGAGGTGCTGCAGATTTGACATTGATGTCAGAGCCGGGGGCGGTTGTGAACGGTGTTTGTAAAGTGATCTGATTTGCATTATCAATGCTGACAATCGTATTAATTTGAGGCCACACTCCACTGATTGATGGGAAGGTTATTCTCTCATTGAGGAAGAAACTGGAACTATCATTAACCATCAAAGTACTACCACTTGACCCGTCGATAGTAGTGGTTTCACCCATAAAGGCAGTGTACAGGTTGGTTTGTGCGTTTAAACTTAAATCGGCCCCACTACCATTGATGACATCAATGGGATTACCATTGTCGTCAAAATTTCTGATAAATAATCCACTTAGAGAAAGACATTTTCTGGGAGTTAATTCACAATCCACGATACGGCTTACTGTAACGCCGGGATCAAGAGTCAATCCAAATGGGCTAGTAAGTTCAATAGTAGTAGTGTCTACGACACTATCGATAGTAAAGCTGCTTTCGAAAAGCCCGTCAATAATGATGGTGTCACCTGCTTGAAAACCAATACTAGATACTACTTTAAGTGTAGTGTTGTTGCTTCCTGTCAAGGTGGTTGTCTCCAGAGCTTCGCTGCGTTTCATCTCGCTGACAGTGACAGTCACATCGAAAGGGTTACCACCATTTTCATCAATTACTTGCATGCCATAGGAGTCTGTCCCATCGCCTTGATGGTCAAGTAGAATGTCTCTCATGTCGGCCTGCTGTGTACTGGGGAAGGCTGATGTGCTTGCTTCAGCAAAGTTGATTTGATTGGGCCCATATATTTTATATCCACCACCCAGTACATGTAACTCAACTATTTGGGCAAACAGGGGAGTGGCATTACTCAATAGTGTGATGCAACCCAGGACTAAAGCTATTTTTTTGATATGAGTGATTTTCATGATTAGGTTTTTTGATTAACCAATTTTCTCGATGGTAGTAATCCGTAAATTATTCCACCTAAAGAAAGAATGACTAGAGATAACTGTAATATAGGTATATCGGGTGAAAATGTATTGCTTTGTAAGATTGAGTTATTTGTGACATTCAGATAAATGCGACTACCGATACGAGTATTGATTTGTAATTGTTGGTCAGAACTTTGCAGATCTGATACTAATGCTACGCTTTGATATTGACCGAGCTCTGTATCTGCGGGGACCTGGATATTTAATTTGATAGATTTTTTTTCTTTTGCCTTCAATTTGATCTCTGTAAATTCAGGATTGATCCAGTTGCCGATATTTTGGTAAGGAACATCTTCCAAAAGCTTGATATGATCTTTGCTGCCTGTACTTTCGACTATTTTTATATTTAATTTAATCGGTTGATCACTGAGGTTTTCGACGGTCAGGTTTTCCTGATAATTCTCTCCGGGGTTTACATCGCGATTGATCCATTTGCTCCTATCTGAGGTATGAGTGGGGTAAGTGGTAAAGACTGGTGCAGCAGCCTGCACAAGCGGCGTGAGTAATAGTGTACCTACCAGTATGTAAAATATTTTTTGTAACATTAGATGAGAGTAAAGGTAATTGTTCCACTGAAGGTTCCACTGCTGACATTGTTGGGAATGGTGAGGTAGGCTTTGGGACAAATTGTCCAGGATCCGGTATTATTGTTGGACTTGCTGAGAAGTGTTTTGGTCGAACCGAGATCGGCATTTTGTCCGACTCCGGTTGATGGTTCCAGACTGACATCAGTAGTATTACTGAAACTATAGTTACTGGTAATTAGTGGATTCAAACTATCGTTATTTTCTATGACAAAGTTACTGTTAGGTATTGTTTGAGTAATATTGTTGATATCGACGAGATCGGTCAAAGAAACGGTTAAATCGAAATCGGTTCCATCTAAATCAGTAACTGTTAAACAATTGGGGGTTAAGTCGCTGAAATTTACAGAAGCAGTACTGTTTCTACTGACATTTCCGAAATCGATAGTTTGTGGAACGATAATATATTTGCCTCCCGGGTTAACCTGCTGCTCTGTTGTTGGACTTAAATCCTGTCCTTGGCCAATATTGAAGGGATTTTCAAATATTTGTTGATAAATCCCGTTGGTATCCAGGTAGTGGGTGGTACCACTGTGAGAATTATTGGCATATACGGCTACGGCCAATTGCCTTTCTGAATCGGCACTTGTTGTATTGTAATCAATGACTGCTGATGTTTGAGCTTGGCCATAGTCATAATAATGATTTGAGCCGAAAGAGGGGCCAGCTTGCACCCAAAATGGCTGAGTTATTGGACCTGGACTCGAGTTGATTATTACCTGGCTAATGGTTACAGATGGATACTGAATTATATCAGCAAAGTTATAACCATATTGAGTGAAATATTCTATATTGTCGCCAGAACTGAAGCTGCCACTAATTGTTTTTCCAAAAACTAAATCAAAGCTGGGATATACTACTTCAGCCGTTCCGACATTTGTACCATTGAAAATGGTATCACCAATGTTGAAATAGTCGCCTTCACCGTAGCTAAAATAGAAATTGTTTCCATTGGTAACTGAGTCAACCGTGTCGTTGAAAGGTCCGTTGTCCAGCTGGTCACCATTGATAAAGGGAGTTCCACCCGGTTCAACAACAATATAAAATGGAGTAATAACTTTAACTGCTCCACTGGCGCCGGATGAACCACCTGTAACGATTTGATCTATGGTAAAATGTCCTGTGATGTCACTGCCAAAAGATAATTGTTGGGCTGATAGAATATTGAAAGGATAAATAGTATCGAAGTCTCCAAGCGCTTCACTTCCAAATGGAGCACCAAAGTTATTAGTGAAATTTTCAATAAAGGCATGAGTGCCGAAATTTTCTGTCACATCGGCCTCATCTGTTTGTTCCTGATTTGCTATATGTTGTCCATCCCAGTATTCACCTGGTGAATCTGCGGAAGAAAGCAGAACTCCATATCTATCCCAGAAGTTTTGATAACTACTATCCTTGTTCCCGATGGTCATGATATTGCCTGTGGCAGGATCTACGGAAACAGTGACCATCCCATTTGAATTAAAGGGAACTTCAGTAGAGTAGGTTGAATTGAATATTTTTGCGTCCACAGCCGGGTTACCATCATTGTTGTAAGTTGAGTAAGCATAGAAGAATTCATCACTAGCAACGGTTAAATCGGTGCCGAATTCTGATTTATAACCACCGTCCATATCCAGTATGGCTCGTCCTACTGTTGTAGAAGCGGACATGTTTACGGTTGTACTATCATGTAAATATCCCTCAGCAATTTTTCCTTCATTTCCGACACTCCAGCCAATAGCGAATTTTGAATTACCTGCAAAGTCGAAAGTACCATCTGCTGTTGGACTCAATGCAATAAAGCTTGAATTAAAAGGATTTGAGTCTGTAGCAATGGTAGTACGAATGATATTCCCACCATCCAGATAAGCCAGGCGCACCGAATTTGGTACACCAGATTCCAGATAAGAAATAGCTATTTGATTGTTTTTACCGACTCCCAAATCGGAGCCGTATTGTGTGGCCAGAACATTGTCGTTAACGAGAGTTTCGTTGGTGCTGGGACTCCCATCTGCATTAAATACTCTATAATATACGCCGAAATCATCCCCATTACCTTCACCATCCCAGGAAATAATAAATTTTCCAAAATCTGGGGAGTTAGCATCGTTTTTGTAGAATTCAATATGAGGGTTTGATTGATCATTGCCGGTCGTTTGACTGGCAAAAGATGTGTTTTTTATGGGATTCCCACGATAATCGAAGAGTGCGTAAATAACGTCATTATCTGTGCCATTATTGCTGGTGTAAACTATGGCGTAGTTGCCGTTTGAATTAACAGCGACTTGGGGCGTTGATTGTTCATTATAGTCGGGGGCATTGACTATTCTTTCCTGACCGATACGTAAATATTTACTAGGATAGATCTTGCCATGGGACACTGTACTTGGCGGAGGACAAAGCTCTAAAGGTGGACAATCGCCTCCAGTTGTAACGCTGTAGTTTATGGCGGCGTTGCCGTTTTGGTTAGAGCTGATAGAATAGCCAATATCTTCGTTGATATTGCTATCTACAATGATAGAATTACCGGCTTTCTTTAAGGTATCTGTGTAACTTTGAATAATCAGATTATTGTCACCACTGGTTTCTTTTGATGTCCAGCCAACTGTGAGATAGTTGATAGAGGAATTTTCATAAGGGGCAAAACGCTTAATATCATGATAGTTCTGAAATGCGGCAATGGTGGGATTTATGTCTTCATTGCTTGAAGAACTGGTTCTGACGACGATATCATTATTATTACGGGTGGTCGGGGCGCAATTATAAGTAATTGAAAAAGTATTTGGATCAAAGGTATTGTCGCAAGCTATCTTTCTGATAAATATGTCCTGGGAATTATCTGAATCTTCATGAGCAGAATAGGCAATAAAGAATTTTGCCGTGAAATTAAAGGGTTCTGCCATATTAACAAAACGAAGATCGGGTTCTATATGAACACCAGTGATATCAGGTTGAATGGCATTGGTTTGACCGCCGGAAATATTTAAAATATTGGTCAAAGCACTGGAGCCAGTACCATCTATTCCTCTGGCAACGACTCCATTAAACTCTGACCAGGTAACCATGAATTGTGACGAACCAAAGGTAACATTGGGTTTTCCCGTGCTGTGACCTGGAGTGATATCATCGTTCAAACGAATATTGGCTGGACTGACACGAACCCCGGATGAATTGTAATCCTGGAAAACTACATCTTGATCGGTACAACCAATGTCACGACATTTATTCCAAGTAATACCTATTACACTTGCACCGCCACCATGTTGATCTGCCGTGATTTTTGGGTTTGGTAAATTGAGATCGTTGGTATCATTGACAGGACTTGGACCAAACGATAACTGACCGTCCTGAAGGTATTGAGCCAACATAACATCGGTAATCGAACCACCTGTGATGGAAAACCTGGTATAGGTTATAGCAAATCCATATGCTGTGAAAGTGACGTCCGGTGTGCTGAAGAGGACATCCACTGCACAAGCTTCGTCAACAGTAATGGGCTGTGATAGAGGAATGCCGGCTCGATTAAAGAGTTGATATTTGACAGTGGATAATAATGTGCAAGCAGAATCGATTGTAACCGGCTCAGCCCAAACATAGATTTGGTTACCTTCGAGATCACTGTCATTACGCATGGAAGTGATAACATCTTCTCCTTCACCTACTAAAACCACCCCCCCACCAGATGTTTTCCCAATAGTAAAATCAGCGATAGTATTTTCGTCCTCTACTTTAGCCCCACCGAACTCTTGAGCATCGGTTCTTTGAGTGCCGACAAAGTTATAACCTACTGATAAACAGGTCAGGAGTAAGGTAGTTACTGCGAAACTCTTAATGATATTTTTATTTTTCATGTTTGCTTTTTTGAATCTGCGGGACCTTGATTTTTTGTTTTGGAGTGAGGTTATAGGGAGCTTCAATTTTATTGATACAGGCAATTAACCTCCAATTAGTGTGGAACTGTTTGGCAATACTGACCAAATCGTCGTTTTCTTTGACCTGATATTCCCGAGAATTATCGATAATCCTTTGGTAATAATAGTATCTAAAAATAAAGCCGAAACCTGCCAATAATAAGATTATGACTAAAACAAGAAAGGCTACCCAAGGAAAAATTAGAAAGCTTAACTCTGAACTTTCAGTTAGAACAGTGCCATGCAGATTGTCAAATTGACCTTGATCATCCTGAAGGTAGTAAATTTGAGCTTTGGCATAAAAATTACCGAATTTGTTTTGATAATTCCAATCGATCATGGGCGTGATAGTGGTACCGGGTAGAGATTTGCCCAGGGTGTTTTCTAAAGTGGCAACCTTGTTGCCCCATTGATCATAGATGCTGATAACAGCTTTCGGTTGAAAGGCTACATTGCCTTTGTTGGTGAAACTAAATAAGAAATGTAATCCTTTTTTCCCGGCAGATTTCCAGGTGAAGCTATCCATTTTGATGTCTTGATTTATTTCACCCGGGACAGTTAAATAAACTCTATTGCCGGTTCTGGTTTTGATTTGGATATTTCCTTGGCAAGAGCCACTGACGTTTTGAATAGTCGGACAGGGAGATAAATCTTTATCTTCTTCATTAATTATGCTTCCGAAATATTGCCCGGGGGAAATGTCTTTGGGGATATTGATGGTAAATCTCACTTCCAGACTCTGATTTGGAGCTAAAGTTACTATGTCTTGCTCTAGCTTTGTCCAAGAACCTATGCCGTTTTGCTTGTCTTCCAACATTTTGGGCGTAAAGCTGCCGGCTTGGTTGGAGGTAGCGTCGGTGGCATAGAGCTTGACTGTTTTGGTTTCATTCCCCACGTTACTTAGTTCAACAGCATCATTAATGGTGCTACCAGGACCTTCGTAGTATCTAAACCAACTTTGATTGTTACTATAAGGGTCGGGGTTTTTGACCGTTGATGTTATCAATGAATTGCCATGAACTACGGATGGAAGCCATAGAAGTAGGCTGACGATGATGGTGAAGGGAATTTTGGTTTGTTTTGACATCGATAGGTCAGAGGATTTAAATATTCGAAAATATCTAGGAATTATACCCGAAAATCACTTCTAGGTCAAAATATATGGACGACGCTTCTTTAAATATTCTCTACTTTACTTCTCAGGCTATTTGAATTAGACCACTTGTGTTAAAATAGAAAGATGTTCAGCTTTTATTTAAAAGATTAGGATGGTTCTGAAAATAGACATTAGGGAGACTTTGGATAAGGGGAAAAACGACTTGATAGATCCTAAAGTAAAAGTACGTTTTGGGTTTTTGACCAGAGCAGGGGAACGCTTGAATGATGGCCAAATAGATCTAAAGTTGCGTGAACAGGCTCAGGCTGATGCTCCGGGTACATCTTTGAGTGATTTAATTAAAAGGATGGTGAAAGAGGTCGCCTATAGCCAAAGCAGATTGAGTCTGCGAGAATTTATCGACAGATTTAAAAAGAATCGTTTAGATGACTTAATATCAGCCAAATTTGCCAACTCATTGTTTGCTATCGATAATGACCCGCTGCTGGGGAACTTTGATGAGGAAAATGAACAAAGTAAATTAAAAATGCCCGCTGCTGAAATGAAGGTTCTGACGCATATAGTAGAATTTTTAGAGAAATATAATTTAACCAGTGCAGAGACTCTTTATGAATTTTTAAAACAACAAAAAGCGGATTGGCCGATGGTGGAGATAGGACAGTTATTTCTAGAGGAATATACTGAAATTGGCCTTGATGGTGAAGAAAGAAAACAAACATTAAGACAAAAGGTGTCCGGGAAAATCCGAGATAACATTGATCGTATTGCTGCGGAGGCTTTCCAGGAAAAATTTAATGAAGATAAAAAAGGGTTTGTCATGAGTTTTATGATGGGAAGGGTGATCAAGTATGATTCCAATCAAAAAAAAATGATTTTTGATGGTAAAGAATTTGGGAATTTGATGGATTATCTGGATAGCATTGGCCAAACTGTAAATAGAATAAATGGTGAGACTTTATATGACTGGCTTTATTATGATAGCAGGCAAATGGCGACGTATGTGGAAGAACAAAGGTTTAATGCGGTTAAATTTGGGGTGAGAGAAGCAGTTGTTAAAACGGGTGTTTTGGAGCAAACGGAAAATGATGAAATGAATGAGAAACTATTTTTTGACGAGAATTTTGATGTAAAGATTTTTCATGATCGCTATATAAAACCGGCGATTTTTAAATTTTATTCTAAAAAATTACGGAAATTAACAAATGTGAGAGAGCCTGATTTTCTACATAAACTGAATAATCCTGATAATTTGGGTATACGGAATCATACCGTCCAGTTAATGAGATATATTGACGCTTTAGTGACTACATCCAAGTTGAATCCAAAGGGTTTTTTGGCTAAGATCAGAGAATTGTTTGGGCTCAACGATACTCCGATGATGAAAAGTCTGAGTGGGCGAGAAATTGAAGAGTACTTTGCCTATTGCTTTGAAAGAGCTGAGGATAAATTTCGAAGAACTGTCAGTGATGCTTTGGCTTATCGAGAGGAGTCAGAGGTGAAAAAAGCCTTTGTTTATCCTGATGAAATCCTGGTTTGTCGGGATTTTTCAAAGTTATTGGAATGGTTCAATGCCCCACAGACCTTTAAATCAGAATTTCCGAAATATGAGCATTGGCCGGATGATCAAATCACTTTTGCCTGCTCAGCATTTGTCAGAGATTTCTTGAGGGTTAGCAAACGATTGAGTGATCGAAACTTCAAGGAGGCGACAAATAGAAGAGATTTGATCGAGAAATATATGAAAAAGACTTTGAATATAAAGAGTCAGGAATCAGTAGATATTAATTTCAAATTACTGGAAGAAGTCGATGAATATGGTTTGCCGGTTAAATCTCAATCATATGAGATAGTTTATGATTCCTTGGAAATTAAAGATTTCGTTAATGGTGTGGATAGAGAATTGCAGAAAGAGGCATTCTCGACGGATCAAGATACAATAACTTATCGAGGTAAAATTTATAAGGTTTACCCTACTGAAATGAAGCGATTCAAGAAAGTAGTTATGAAAATACCGAGTATGTCTCTAAAGGACGCTGATTCGAAAGATCATGCAAGATTTTTCAGTAAAAAGAAGCTCCATGAAGTTCAGGCCTTGATTTATACTGGTGATGATCATTACATTCATGTGAAGGATGATATTGCCCGACTTTCAAGTGAGGATAGGGGGAAGGAGATTAGTGATGAAAATAGATGGATGTTAGTGTTCGCCGATAATAAAGATGTCGATATTTTTCGAGAGTACATTTATTCAACTCATGCGCGAAATCTAATTAAGGCTGATGATCCTTCCGAAGGAAGATTTCTTACTGTAAAAGGAAAGGTCCCGACCAGGAGTAACAATTCTTCAAAATTTAAAAAAACGCAACAAGTTTCAATTTCTAAAGTGTTTTCATTTCCGCACAGAGCTGAGGATGGTAGTTTGCAAATGATTGATACGATGCTGGAGACCCAATGTCAGTCACTACAAGATCTACTGGTTTATAATTTGTCTGACTTCTCTAGTACTTCCCATCGGTCGTACCGTTCAGAAAGAGCATGGCCATTATTATTTAGTCTTTACTTCCCTCCAGAATATTTCGGTGACTGGTTCAAGAAGATTCAAAATGAAGGATTTACCGGAAAGAGAGGTCACTAAGGTTTGCTTGGGTGAACGATTGTGTTAAAATAAAGGAAATAATCCGGATAGTTTTCAACTATCGGCATAAAAATAAAACAAAAATGTCAAAACTATTCCAAAAACCGTTGAAAATGGCTTGCCGCATGTTGTTAGCAGTTTTGGCTATTCAATTAAGCACACCCATACTAATGGCGCAGACTTTGATCCAATCCGGAACTGATATTTCTTTGGGGCTTGATTTGAAGCCGACCAACCTAGTGATTTCTCCTCTTACTGTAACTGTGGCGGAAGCTAGCGCTCCTATTCAATTCACAGCTGTTGCTCAATACAATTATCCGGATTTAGTTGTTCCTATCCCTGATAAAGATGTCACGGGAAACCCCAATGTGGTTTGGAGTTCAAATAAACCTGATGTTGCTTTAGTGAATACTATTGGCTTGGTCACCCCTGTAAGCGATTTGAATATGGGTACGGCTGAGGCTCAAATAAAGGTTGATTTTATCGGACTAAATGCTGTTGGTACGGTCAATGTTACCGGTGTAATCCCAACTCCGCCTCCGACTTCCGGTGGTGGTGGTGGATCGATTTTTGGACAAGGACCTAGTGAGGGTGGACTACCAGTAAATGGTAGCCCAACTGATTTACTACCAACAGAAAATGTTCCCCCTGCTGAAGGCGATCCTATTATTCCGACTCAACAAACGAATCCTCCGGTAGAACAAACTCCTCCTCCTACTGAACAACCAGTGGATGGTGGACAACCAACGGATTCCGGCCAACCATCGACAACTACAAATGGCCAAACTTTGGCGGGCAGCCCATCAACTCAACCGGGCCCAGATAATACTTATTTGCCTTTTGAAATACCTCCTAGAGCAGAGGAAATTAGCCCGATTGAAGAAGTTTTTAATCCAAATGAGTTGTCTCCGCAAAGCCCAGAAATAAAAGGAACGTCGAGAACGTTTGTAGTAAATAGAATAGCTGAAAAATTAAAAATACTTGAATTAAGAAAACCGCTTCTAGATAAGTGTTTGGCTGATTTGAACAATTGTACTAACATTTTTAGAATGTTCAGTACATTTGAGGGGATAAATCTGGATCCGGATAACCTGAAATTATTCCCTGATCTGGATAATGTACCAGAAAAGGAGAATATCGAAAAGATGGCTTTACTGGGAATTGTCCAAGGATATTATGGTATAGAACACAGTCCTTTCCTGCCTGATAAGACTATTTCCAGAGCGGAATCTCTAAAGATATTAATTTCATTGGTGGAAACTTTGGAAAAAGGAGATTCTAATTATGTGGCAGATCCATTTGATTTTAACTCCTTATTTTACCAAGAAATTTACGCCGCTAGTTTGCTTTCCAGGCTTTCTAATGACCAAGGTACTTTGATCGATACTGCGCCCGCACCTTTGGCAACTTTGTTTAAAATTGCTCATGCCTTGACTGAGGAAGGGTATGCATTGATTAGAACTCAGAAAACTGTTTTTAGTGACATCAGACCCGACCTTTATGATCTTCATTGGTATTACCCAATTGTTTATAACAGAATCTGTAAATTACAGATAATGGCTTGTGATGATGGATCGGAAGCCAAGCCTGATGAAAGTCCCAGTGCTGATGAAATAGATCAATTGATTGGTGATTTTGATAAGTATATCAAGTCGAAAAACCTAGATACCAAAGTGATAGCGGATGAAGATGATGATGGAATTATCAATATTGATGAAAACTTAATTTACTTAATCAACTCCAGGAATGCAGATACTGATGGTGATGGATTGAAAGATGGTGAAGAACTGATAACGTATAAAACAGATCCAAATAAGATTGATACTGATGATGATGGTTTAACTGATGGAGATGAAATTGAAAAACATCAAACAGATCCGAATCTTTATGATACGGATGGTGATTCTTTTAGTGATGCGGTAGAGATTAGCGCTGGTAGTGACCCTCTAGACAAGGATTCAACGCCTGATGACAAGAATGGTAATGGAGTTGCCGATAGTTGGGAAACCAAATACAACCTAACGGTCGTTGATGGATCCCAGGATACTGATGGTGATGGCGTATCGGATGTACTGGAATATCGATATGGCACAGATCCGACTAGAATAGATACTGATATGGACGGTTATACCGATAGTGAAGAAATATTGGATTTCCAGTCTAACCCTCTTGACGCCGCTAGCCCCGGCAATCCGGCGGATTGGCCGGTATTGATAAATAATTATCAGTATGGACAAGTAATTACCGATCCATCACCGATGATTAAAGGGGTGGGACCTGCCAGCTTGGGAGATAATGTGGTTCAGATACAAATTCTCTTACGCAATGAGTTTGGTAGTGAATTGATGCTTGGCAGTACATCGACTGATGCAAAAGGAAAATTCATATTTATACCTGATATTGAGATAAAGGATGGAACATATTTCTTATTGGCCAGGTCTATCAACAAAGGAGAGGTAAAGTTGTCCAAACCGATAATGGTTATCATTGACTCGACATTGGAAGTGGCTGCGGCCAATTTGGAAAAATTGGAAAAGGCACCTATTACAGAAGAAGTATTATTGAAGAATTTGACATTGAAGATTGATTCACAGGATGGTCAGCCCGTGTTGTACGGTAACCTGTCTGAATTTGACAGTAAGGTGAACATAACCTGGCAGAGTTTGGTTGTTTCTTCGGCCTTAATCGCAGATACAACTGATGGTTCTTTTAGTATAAAAGCTCCACTGTTGGCTGAAGGGCAGCATAGGGTTTATATACAAACAATCAGAAAAAGAGATAATGCTGTTGGTAAAACAATTAAGATTAATTTTAATTTAGGACTTGTTTCGGCTGCTCAAGCTGCACAAATGAATGATGCCGGATCTTCCAGTCTTCAGGGAGTTACAGCAGTTCTGGCAGACTTTGTGAGAAGACAGAGTTGGCCTTTCTGGGTAGCGACAGTGGTTGTGTTAATATTGATTGGCGGTGGAGTATATATTTTTGCTCTAGATAATGATTCGAAAAAGCCTCCGAAAAAGAAAAAATAAATTAGCTGATCAGGAATAGAAAATACTGCATCAACAAGTAAAGCCAAGCGATATTTAGCATCAGATTCAACATCAACAACCAACGTAAAATTGGTTTCTGATACAAGCTGAGCATGATCCAGACCAATATCAAAAGTATGAACTCGATAAAAAGGTTGGTAATAGGCCAATAGACGGTTGCTAGCAAGGCGGAAAAAAAGATCAGCAGACGTTGAGCTTGAGTGGCTGGACTGGGGTTTTTGATGGTCCATAAATCAAAATTCCTGGTCATGTGATCGCCAAGGTTCTTGAAAATAAATGGTGGTTTGTAAGGTACCTTGCTGTTCATGCAGAATATTTAAAGTTAGGACTCCAACTCTTTTCTGAGTAACAGCTTACTGATATGATGTTTTTTTTCAATCAAGAATCTCTCTAAATCCAGACCATATTCTGCCAAGAGTGTAGAGGTATGATGACCGCCAATATGGAAAGGCATGATGACATAGTTTGCTCCTCGCTCATATAACATTAGAGCGTCTTCGGATTGGTGGGCCACTACCATAATAATGCAATTAGGGTTGATCTGTTTCACTTTATTGATGAGGACCAGGTTTGCTTCTGTATCTTTGACTGTACAGATAATCATTTTTGCCTGACTTAAATTAAGCTCTTCTAAAGTATCCATATTGCTGATGTCACCATACAAACAGTCAATATTTTGTTGACTGAGATCATGGATAATTTTGGGATTGTAGTCGACGATAAAGAACTTCTTATGAAGATTTTGAAAACTTTCCACTAAAGAAATGCCCATTCGAGCGTAGCCGATCAGAACGATATCGTGATGAGCTGGAGAAAAACTGCTTTTACCTTTGAGTGAGACCCCCTTCTTTTCTAAAAAGTCGAGTCGGGGAGCCAGTTTACGATAGATTTTTTCACTATAATTCATCAGATAGGTAGATCCGGTGATACTTATCAAAGCGACTAGAGTCAAGAGGGAGAGGACTTCATGACTAACTTGGCCTACTTTTAACCCGAGAGCGACAATGATTAGAGAAAACTCACTGATTTGACCGAAATTAAGCCCGGCAATAAAACTGGTTTTTTTTGTATATCCCAAACGCCCTATGATAACACTGATTATAATTGGCTTGAACAATAAAACCATGGATGTAAAGACAATTGCCGGAATAATTAAAGTTGATATATCGTCAAATACCAGCTGAGAACCTAAAAAGACAAAAAATAACATGATGAAGAAATCTCTCAAAGGCCGCATTTTGGCGGAGATCTCATACCTATAAGGTGATAGTGAAAGGGTGATACCAGCTAACAAGGCTCCGATTTCAATGGAGAAGTCCATCAAATAAAAGATACTGGCAATGGCCATACACCAACCGAGAGAAAAAAGGAGAAGGATTTCTTGAGAGCTGGCGATTTTTTTGACTAATTGAGGTAGGGTTTTCCAACTGAATAAAAGTAATAAACCAATGGCTATCAATCCTTTGAGTAAAGTGAAGATAATCGCGGTGGTTAAATCTCCGCCTTTGGCAGTTGCTGAGATTAACATCAGAGTAATCATGGCGACTAAATCCTGGAGAATCAGTACCCCGACTGAAAGTTGACCAGGAAGACTTTCCAAGGCGAGTTTATCACTCAATATTTTCATTATGACGATGGTGGAGTTGAAACTGAGTCCGAGTGCCAGGAGGATGCTGGTGATGTCATTGAAGCCGAAAAACTTTCCCAATAAAAAGAAGGGAACTGCGGTGATGATGGAATAGAAGAGAGTAATTATTAAAGCGTTTTTACCGAACTCTTTGATATGCTTTGGGTTTAGTCCCAGTCCGACCATGAAAAGCAGTAAACTGATGCCGATTTGTGAGAATGCACTAAAACCTTCCCCGTTTTGAATAATCCCGAAAACACTTGGCCCCACCAATATTCCGGCGATGATATAGGCGATCATGATAGGTTGTTTCAGAGCTCGGAACAACCCACCTAAGATCAGAGTCGTGACGATTACTGCACTGAGTTGTAAAAATGCTTGATCTTGCATAGAAATATAAAAGGTTCTGTAAAGTATAACACATTTGTTGACATAATGCTAAACAGGTGTAGAATAACAGTCTAAGAACGGTTTTTAGGATTGATTTATGGCAATGAACCCGACTAATTTATTGGCCTTAGGAAGGCCAGATAGGGCAAATCTGAACGAAGTAATTGAAGAAACGTCGATCAGAAAGAATAAAAATCCCCAGAGTACTCTGGTAAATGTTGATTTTAGTAATGTTCATGCCTGGGATGTAGATGGAATGACGGTAAGTAATGTCGATCAAAGGATTAAACACAAGATTTCTTTGAGTTCTTTGGCAGATTTTCTGGCTGATAGTGATAATATCAAAGAATCGAGAGTATACATGCCTAGTGTTTTTTTTGAGGGCAGAATGGTGGACGCGGTTACCGACTGGGTTTTATCAAATTGCTCAGAAGTTTTAAATAACCGTAATTTTATTTGTAACGATGACCAACTTACTTACTCGGTTAAGCTGGGGTTGGCTTTGGATAAATATTACCGACAACTCGATTATGATAGCCGAGATGAAATTAAAGATGAAATTCGTGAAAAAATTCAGTCTGTAATTAGAGGTGCTTATTTTTTTAATAATGCTGAGATATTTCAAAAAAGAGGCTGCAAGGTATTGGTTAAAAATGAATTGATCCGAGCCAAAGCACTATCTAAAGATAGTACTCACCGAAGAGCTGTGGGGAGATTGCGTGAGAATATCGGAAACATTGAACATGGCAGTGATATGTTAATGGCACAATTAGCCTGTATGAATATATCCAAACGTGAACTTTGTACTGCTGAACAGCAATTAGCGGAGATCCAAAAAACTATCATGCAAATGAGAAATGTCCTGGAACGCGAAACATCACAGTATCGGAAATGTGATATGGATTCGTATATAGTGGCAGAGAGTATGACTCCGGAGACAGTTGAAGCGTTTGATAATCAAGTATTTTTTACGGGTGACGGAGATTTTGAATTTTTGTATAGAAAATTAGCTGAGCAGGGGAAAAATATTGTGGTTGTCAGTCCAGAAGGATATTTGAGCCGCTCGATTATGAGGATGGAAAAAGAGGGAATTTTGACTACTCATCGACCGAATTTTGTAGATGATATTTGGAGATGATTAGATGGCGATTGTTCCTAATACAGCTTTTTTGCCTTCCAGGGTGGTCGCAGAGAAGGGGATGATTGGATGATGTGGAATAGCCAGGCTGATTTTCTTTAGTTGAGACGCTCTTTCAGACTGTTTGAGCTTATCTATTTTGGAGGCGATAATGGTCAGAGGGAGTCCTTCTGAATTCAAAAAATTGATCACGTCCAAATCACTTTCGGTTGGTCCGACGCGTGAATCTAATAATAGAAAAATTTGCTGGAAGTTGATTTCTTTATGACTGAGATACCAGAAAATTATTTTCTGCAGCTCTTTGCGTTCATTTCTGCCGACTTTGGCATAGCCATAGCCTGGTAAATCGGCAAAAAAATATTTTTTATTTACTAGGAACAAATTGACCTTTTGTGTTACGCCGGGAGTCGAACCGGATCTAGCTAAGCCCTTTTGATTGGTGATAGCATTGATAAAACTTGATTTACCAGCATTAGAACGCCCAATAAAAGCAAATACCGGATAGTTTTGTTCAGGTAAAGAAACTCCGGGGACGATAGATGTAAGGTAGATTGCGCTATTGATAGACATTAAGTGTAGGTTAGTAGATCGACTTTTTTTAACTGATTGTTATCATAAACGATTTTGGCGTAATTCTTGACTTTACAGAGAGTTACTTTTTTTTGAATTCTAAACTCATTACGCCAGGTGTCAGTGACGATATGAACATGCTCCTGAGTAGGATGAATGTCATGATGAGTTATGTGTAAATGCCCCATGATGTAGGCTCTTTTATCCGGATAGAGTTTGATGATATTTTTGAACCGCTTACGCATGAATTTGGCTTCATCGTGGATTTCCAGGCCATGGGCGAAAATATGCTTAATTAAATTGATATACGGGACATTTGAAACCGGGTCGCCAATATTGACAATAAAATTGAATAACAATCCTTTGAGGATAAAATTTCGAGAGATTTTCTGTTTCATTTTACGGAATTCGGGGAAGTTTTCAAAAGCGTGATGGCGAGGATAAATCGCTTCTTCTAAAGGAAAATGGCGTTTTAATTCAATGAAATATTTGATTACGGCCACTGAGCCAATTGGTAGATTGAGTAAAGTCTTTCCTTTATGAGTGATGAAATGTTTGTCGGGATCCATTTTATAAAAATAGTCCACCTGATGACCATGTTCAATGTGAATTTCATTGTTTTCATAGATGTCGGCAAAAGTAATTTTATTACCATCACCCAAAGTGTCACGAATCTTTTTTTGAACACCCGGCCAAAGTAAATCAAAATCATGATTACCATAGTTGAATTGGATTTTGTTGCCGCCTTTATGTAGAAATTCTTTGAGAACTTTAAAAATCTTCGGGTATGTTTCAATAATACGATTCATTTTCCAGAGAGAAATTTCTTCGGTGACATGATGAGTAAATACGCCTTTGTAAGGCATTTTTAGAAAATCAAAACTATCCCCATTCATAACCAGGATATTCTTGCCGGGTTCAGCGGTGATTTTTTTGAGAAAGCCGATTAAAGCTGTTTCATCTTTGAAATCATCGAAGATGTCTCCTTGGCCTAACTCTATGTCACTGATGATAAAAATATTTTTCTGCATATCAGGAGCGTTTTGTGACTATAATGATGTTTTGGACTTTCTCTACTTCGGGAAAATATTGATCTTGAATGGCCAAACCACTGGATTTCCCTCCATCTAAATTGATCATCGAATGTAAGCGGAGATCACTTAATTCATTGGAGGTGCTGATAATTGAAGCGAAGTCGTAGAGTGTGAGTGAATTGTTCTGATTGAAGATCGTTTCTCTTAAAATTATTAGGACTATGTCGCCATTCTTGTCAATAGCCAAGGCCGTGCGGCCTGATTTCTTGGTGTTCCCTTTGTTTATAGTGATTTGCCCCGTATTGTCCAGTAGGATCGGGCCACTTTGGATAGCAAAATCTATTTTGGGCAGTAATTTGGTTTGATTTTTTTGAAAATCATCGAAAGTGTAAAGGGTTGGATTGTTGGAATTATCGATGGTAAAAATACCGTTCATTAACGCCGATTTATTCAGTGGGAAAACAGAACGGCTAGCGGAAATCAATAATCCCAATGGGCGGAAATCTTCATCGTAAAAATTTCCATTGAAGGCCATTTCTGCTGAATAGTCGTTTTTTATTTCATGAATACTTTTACTGGCTGGTTTTGGTGGATTTTCAACTATCTGTAAATGAAAAAAATCGGGGTCGATTTGAACGATTAGAAAGTCTTTTCCCTGGATTTTTAATTCCTGTAAGACAAGTTTTGAATGGAGATTACCTGGTGGAGAGTCAGGTAGATTGGTGGCGATACAACCGACTAAAGCCAAACTGCCCAATGCCCCCAGAAAGAGATTTTTAAGAGACATTAGGGGGTAATGGTTAACGGAAGTATTGGTTGGTCGAGCAAATCGATAGAATGATCGGCAATAGGTGTGGCCGGAGTTGTAGGTACTTCAGAGGGTTGGCTGGTATTTATAGTGATAATTTCGCCACCAATATTAGCATTTTTGTCGTAAACCAGTATGGTCAACCGATGGGCCGGCTTTTCGTCGATTTTGGGTATGCGAATATTTCCAGAAAATGGAGATTGGTCTTGTTTATATTGAAGTACCCCATCCAGATAGTAGAGGGTTTGCTCTATACCGTTCCCGCTGCCGGCTGATACCTGTACAGTAAAATTTTTATCTGTGATGACCTGGCCATCACTCAGATTATCGATGGATAGGGATGGAGTTTGGCCGGCAGCGGTTGACTGACATTGTACTTTACCGGTTTGCTCAGCAAGAATCGTGGAATTTTCTTTCAGCCAATCCTGCGCCGCTTGTTCCCAAACTTCACGGCTAGGGTCTATATCGTGAAGAACGGCCTGGAAGCGTAGTTGAGTCTGACCTATTTGACAGGGCATATTGCCCAGTAATTCATTGGCGGAAAAATCCGGTGAACCACTGTAACTGTCATCTACTTCTGTCGGCACGGCCCAGCTGGCAAAAAAGTCAGTTACCTGTGCATCGGAAGGAGTAAATTCACTAACCAGTTTCCCATTATATTTGGAAACTGTTGCTTGTTTGATGCCCTCTGGAATGGGGAAGTCTTCCGCCGGTTGACCAGCTAAGGCTTTTTCCATGAAATCCTTGAAAATTGGAGCGGCTACATTGTAACCATCTGCAGAATAATTGAGAGGCCCATCTTTACGATCATCATTGTTGCCGGCCCAAACCCCGGTAGCTAACTTGGTAGTGTAGCCCATGGTCAAGAGATCATGAGGCAAATATTGGGAGCCTGATTTACGGTTGGAAGTTCCTGTTTTAGCGGCATTAATTTGCCCATTAACGCTTAAGCCTGGTCCTACACTGACCTCACGATCAGAAAGGATACTGGTGATCAGATAGGCGATTTGAGGATCCAGAGCTTCCTGGCCCGCTTGTTCCTCCCATTTTTCCAGCACTTGATTTTGAGCGTTTTCAACTCTGAGAATGGAAACCGGATCATGTTGGATTCCGGCATTGTCGAGTGTGGCGTAAGCATTGGTCATACTGAGTAGAGTAGTTTCTCCTGAACCAAGCCCCAGCGGATAGCCGAATTCTGAAGTGTCATCGAGAAAATGAATACCTAACCCTTCAGCGAAAGGAATAATTTTTTGTTGTTCACCGGCCAGAAAATAGCTTTTGATGGCAGGAATGTTACGAGATTGTCCGAGTGCTTTACGCATGGTGATGGGGCCCTGGAATTGACCGTCGAAATTTTTTGGCCAGCTGGATCCGAAAGGGGTGGGAACATCAAAGATAATTGAGGCGGGGGAATAACGGTTGAGAAAGGCCGCAGCGTAAACTATCGGTTTGAAGGATGAACCTGGCTGACGGAAACTGGTGGTGATATTGGTTTGTCCGTCTATTTCATCATCAAAATAATTGCGTGAACCGACCATAGCCAAGATCTGCCCATTACTTGGATCCATCGAAACCAAGGCGGCATTTTTGACATTATATTTCTTTTGATTGTTTTCTGCTCGTGAGGAAATAACATCCTCAGCTATTTGTTGTAATTTAGGGTCGATAGTCGTATAGACTTTCAGCCCACCCTGTTCGACTAACTCTTTGCCATATTTGGCTTCCAACTGTTGAATGACGTAAAAGACAAAATGTGGGGCTTTAATGCTTTGTTTGTACCGGTTGAATTGTAATTGGCGTATTGATTCGAGAGCGGTATCCTTTTGACTGTCGGTGATGCGGCCTGTCTCGACCATTCTGCGCAGGACGAGATCAGAGCGGCCTTGAATGTAGATTTTGTGACCATTCCCGACATCTACTTCTGTCCCGAGCAAGCCACGCTTAATTTCATTGTCATGCAGATCGGATTCGTTATTGATTTTACGCCGTGCCAGAGTTTCAGCATCGACACTGGTGGCCAGAGAAGAGTATTTGTTTGGACCATAAGGATTATAATAACTGGGCAGCTGGGGGATTGCAGCTAGAACCGCTGATTCACCGATAGTTAAATCTTTGGCTGATTTGTTGAAATAAACCTGGGCAGCTTTTTCTATGCCATAGGCATTGTTGCCATAGGGAATTTTGTTGAGATACTTTTCCAGGATTGTGTCTTTATCGAAGGCATCTTCCAGGCGTACAGCCAAGATCAATTCTTTGATCTTACGCAGATAGGATCTTTCCGAACTGAGAAAAGTTAATTTGATGTATTGCTGTGTGACGGTAGATCCTCCCTGTTGGCCGCCGGCAATATCATTGAGTCCAGCTCGGACTAAACCCGTAATATCGAAACCCGGATGATCGTAAAAACGGTCATCTTCGATAGCCAGGGTAGCATTGACCACATTTTTGGAGATTTGGTCGAGTCGCTTGTATTCACGGTTTTCTTCACCGTATTTTACATAGAGGACATTCCCGCCACGGTCATAGATAGTAGTGGATTGAGCGACAGATAGATTGTCCAGGTCTCGAACATTGGGAAGTCCTATAGAGATAATGGCAATGGCGGTGGCTAGCAATAAAGTTAAGAAAATAATTGAAGACCCTATGATTAGTGCAGAAATGATAGCAATCTTCCGCCAATCATAACGGCCATTGGAATGACGGAAATGTTGATCGCGGTAATGACGCATTTTAGCCATTGTACGACGGATTTTAGACTTATCGAGCATGAGATCGTTGACTGTTAAGAAAACAGAGTGAATTTAGCAGATTTATGGGCAAAAGACAATGGACGGAACCCGAGCGTCCCTCGCTTGCTAAGTCTACCCTATGGTGATAAGATCGCCCATATTTTAAAGAGGTTGGAATTGAAAATGACGCTAAAAAGAGATAGTTATACAATAAATACCGGACATAGTAATAATGGCAATGGCTCGGCCTCTACTTTGCCAAATAGCATTGTTCAGGGGGCCATGCCTAAAATACCGCCCAAACCCCCTCGTGGAGGTAGTTTAAAAGCATTTTTCAAAGAGGTCTCGCAATACACCTGGCAATTGATCACGCTTGGAGTATTGGTGGTGGCGACTTCCGGGTTGAATTTGACTATTCCCAAGCTGGTGGCGGGGGCGATTGATGATTTTGGCAAGGGAATATTTCAATTGAATAATTATCTGCCGGAATTTGTGGTTATAGTGGTCTTTATTTTTATAATTTCCACTGTGCAGGTTTATTTTTCAACCTATGTTTCCGAAAAAGTCGCTTTTGATTTACGCCAGAAATTGGCGGCCAAGCTTTCCAAACAGAATTATAAATTCCTCAATCAAGTTGGCACGGACCGTTTGTTGACCAATATGACTTCTGATGTGGACGCCGTAAAAACCGTGATTACTCAGGGATTACCGATTGTATTTTCTTCGGTGATAATGATTGTCGGTAGTATAACACTGATGTTTTCGATCAATTGGCGCTTGGCTTTACCGGTTTTGATGATTGTAGCCCTGATGTTTGGTTCGTTCAGATTGATCTTTAGTAGGATTGCCGGATTTTTCAAAGCTTCACAGGAAGTTTTGGATAGATTAAATAAAGTGATAAACGAATCGATTATCGCTTCCGCTTTGATTAGAGTGGTCTATGGACAATATGAAGAAGTGAGAAAATTTACGACAGTTTCTGAGGATGCCAAACGGATTAATACGCGGATCGTGGATACTTTTGCGACGCTCATACCGTTGATTACTTTCTTTTCCAATTTGGCGGTTTTGTGCGTCTTGGGTTTCGGGGGAGCGCAAGTAATCGGAAATACTATGAGTATTGGTGAGTTTATGGCTTTTTATAACTATATAAGTTTACTGGTTTTACCGGTGGTTATATTGGGTTTTGTCAGTAATATTATCATCCGTGCATTGGCTTCTTTTGCCAGAATTGAAGTGGTCTTGCATTCCCATGTGGCCAGGCCAGGAACCTATAAGCCAAAGGCTTTTCGGGGAGAAGTGGAGTTTCGTGATGTTTCGTTAATTATTAAAGAAAAGAAAGTTTTAAATAAGGTGAATTTTACCGTTAAACCTGGACAAAAGACGGCTTTGATCGGCCCTACCGGTGCCGGAAAAACTTCGTTGATTTATTTAATGTCAGGATTGATTGAACCGACTGAAGGACAGGTCTATCTGGACGGCCATAAATTGGAGACTTATGATCCGGATTATCTGCATGAGAAAATCGCTGTAGTTTTTCAGGATAACATTATTTTTAATACTACAATTGAGGAGAATATCGCTTTTGAGAAAGAGATTCCAGCTGCCGAAATGAAGAAAATCATTTATTCTGCGGCCTTGGATAACTTTGTCGAAGAAAGAAAAGACGGATTACAATCGACAATCAGCGAAAGGGGAGCCAGTTTGTCAGGAGGGCAAAGGCAGCGTTTGTCTCTGGCTAGAGCTTTGTCACTACATCCGAAATTGTTGTTACTGGACGATTTTACGGCCAGAGTGGATCTGAAAACCGAACAAACTATTGTCGATCGAATGGCCGAGAATTATCCTGACACGGCGATTTTTGCCGTTACTCAAAAAATTGCTTCAGTAAAGGGTTATGATCATTTGATTTTATTGATGGAAGGAGAATTGCTGGCCGAAGGAACCCATGAAGAGTTGCTTAATAACAGCTTTGAATATCAGCAGATTTATTCTTCCCAAAAAACCACTAATAATGACTAATTACCAATTAAATAAACCAATAGCTGCCAAGAAACGCAGTAGTCTGAAGAATTTCTGGCCTTTGATAAAAGGTGAAATCCCCTTTATGTTGATGGTTTTTGTAATTATTCTGATCAATGCGGCCACCAATATTTCTGTGCCATATTTATTGGGTAGGACAGTGGACCAAGCGATTACGGCGAAGAATTTCGACCTGTTGATCCAGATGGTGATGTTGCTTTCAGGGCTATTTGTGGCGGCTCTGTTGACCAATTATTTACAGGTGAGTTTGATGGGACGATTGTCGCAGAGATTACTTTTTAATCTGCGGACAAAACTGTTTGATAAGATTCAGGAATTACCTTTAAGTTTTTTCAATGTAAATAAAATCGGTGATCTGATTTCCAGAATTAATAATGATACGGACAAATTAAATCAATTCTTTTCAGAGGCGCTGGTGCGTTTTGTGGGGAGTTTCTTTACTATAATGGGAATCGGAATTTTCATCTTTTTCTTGAATTTCAATATGGCTATAGTCGTACTTTCCGTAGCTGTTTTGCTGCTTTTATTTACCCAATTTTTAAGTCCCTGGCTGCGTCGCCGCAATGAAGTCAGTTTGCGGAATTTGGGGAAATTCTCCGGAGAAATACAGGAGGATTTGAATAATTTTAAAGCGATAGTGGCCTTTAATCAGGGACAATATTTTTATGATAAATTCGAGCAATTTAATCGTGAGTATTTTCAGTCAGCCCGCCGGGCGGCCTTTTCCAATGGGTTATTGACCCCTATTTATGTTTTAGCCAGTAATTCGGCGGCCGTGATGGTTCTGCTGATCGGTTTAATAATTACCGGGAATGGTCTGATCAGTATCGGTTTGTTGATTACATTTATGGCTTATACCGACAAGTTTTATCAGCCTTTGAATATTTTGGCTTCGATTTGGGCGACAATCCAGACTTCGCTGGCGGCTTGGGCGCGTGTAGATCAGATTCTTGGTTTGAAATCGGATCTGAAAGTTGAACATAGTAATACTCAAAGTAAGTCGGATTTGGTAATGGAATTTAGAAATGTGAGTTTTGGATATGCGGAAGACCAGACTGTTTTGAAGAATGTGGATTTACGATTGGAATATGGGAAAACTTACGCTTTGATCGGTCCAACTGGCGGAGGAAAAAGTACAACGGCCAGTTTGATGACGCGTCTGTATGATGTCGGTGAGGGGGAGATTTTCTTTAATGGGAAACCCGTGAAGAATTATCAGCCGCAGGAAATAAGTGAAAAGATCGGTTTTATCTTGCAGGAGCCAATAATATTTAGTGGTACTGTTTTGGAAAATATCCTTTATGGTAATAAGAAACTGGAAAGTATTGGTGAAAAGGAAGTAATTGAACATTTGAAACAACGCGGATTGATGAAAATACTGGAACGTTTTCCGGATGGTCTGCAAACCAAAATCGGGGCGCAATCCGATTCGATCAGTTTAGGACAGAGACAGTTGATCGCTTTCCTGCGAATTTTTATGCGTGATCCGATTTTACTGATTATGGATGAGGCAACAGCCAATATCGATACAGTTACTGAACAATACTTAACTGAAATTGTGAATAATTTGCCGGCGACTACAACCAAAGTGATTATCGCCCATCGTCTCAATACGATTCAGGAGGCGGATGAAATTATTTTTATTAGTGGAGGTAAAACTCAAAAAGCGGTCGGCTTTGAGGATGCTTTGAAAATGATTGAGGAGAATAAGCTGAGCTCTTAGCGGATAATTATGTTGGAATTAAGGGGAAGTCCGGACGAAGTGTTTTGGCAGAGTTTTGCTTTTTAGTCTAGTTTATCGTCGATGAGTGTTCCCGGGAACACTCAAAGGCAATGTTTCTTAAGTCTTAGCAATGTGCTATAATGGAGCGATGAAAGAATTAATAGCCAAAATCAGGGGAGCGAAGCCGGAGGAGAAGTGCCGGTTGGTGGCTGAAGCTTATGAGCAGCTTGAGGATTCGATAGCCGCTGTTGAAAAGCGGATGGAAAGCATAACCTTGGAAAAGATTGGAGAGCATGTGGATAAATTCCATGCTGATTTGGACGAAATGGAAGAGGTTTTGGCAGAGCTGGAAAATTTACTGAATGGCCTAGACTTTA
>CAZBQJ010000001.1:257336-398579 GCA_964494085.1 uncultured Candidatus Peribacteria bacterium | reverse complement strand
GATGGTCAGTCTGATCGTGTTCGGGTCCGGTCTTCGGTGAGGGTTTTATAACTTTAGCGGATCTCAGCCCCCAGGTTGGTCAGATTGGTGGAGATTTTTTGTTGAACCTGTTTCATATCCTCATCGGTCAGAGTGCGGTCATTGGATTGGAGAGTGATGCGATAGGCCAATGATTTTTTGCCGGTGGGAAGATGGTCGCCCTGATAGAGGTCGAAAAGTTTGATCTCGTGAATGAGGTTTTGGTCTGCTTTGCGGATAGCCTTTTCCAATTCGCCGACTTCCTGGTTGGCGTCGACCAAGGTGGAGACATCGATTTGGATGGCCGGGAATTTGCCAATAGGGCGATATTTACGCTCAGGGTGAGTAATGAGGTGTAATTGGGTGAAATTCACTGTGAAACAGGCTATACGCTCCTTGGCAAGGCCGAAATTGGCGGCAACCTCCGGGTGTAATTCAAAAATCTGGATAATTTCCTGTTGAGTTTTGAAATCAAACCAGGCAGTAAATTTATTGGGATGGGCGAGTGGTGATGGACTGACGGCTCGCTGATATTTGAGTGAGTTGATGTTTAAACGTTGAAGCATTAATTCAACTGCGCTTTTGATCTGGTAAAATGGTTCACCCTTGGTTTTCTTTTCGAGCAAGACCAATCCAGCGATAAACTTTTCTTCGAGAGGGAAAAAACTGTCAGCTAATTGATAAGTGTGACCAACTTCATAAAGGCGGAAGTGATCGAAGTTCTTGAGGTTTTCAGCGGTGTTGTAGAGGAGGTTGGGAATCAATGAAGTGCGCAAATGAGTTTGCTCTTCGGAAAGATAATTACGGATGCGGAGATGTTTGGATTCATCCAGTCCGGCGTTTTGGAGAGTTTTGAGGCTGTAGAATGAATAATTAATACATTCATGAAAACCCAATTCCAGGCTGAAAATGTCACGGAGTTGATTTTCTTCGACGCGCTCAAGGTTGGGGCGTTCAGCGCCACGGATGTGTAATTCGGGAAATAGCGGAGGGATTTTTTCATAACCATAAAGACGGGCTAATTCTTCCACTAAATCGTCCTGATGATTGATGTCTTTGGTAGCACGAAAACTGGGAACCAATACTTGCAGTGGTGATTTGGCGGATTTACCCAAAGTGACCTGAAATTCCAATTTTTCCAGAAGGTTTTTGGCGGTTTGAGGATCGATCTCTACACCGATTTTACTGATGGCGCGTTGGAGATTGAATTTAATTTTGCGAGGTTTATAATGAAAATTACTGGCATCCTGTTTGCAGCTGATTATTTCTGCCTGTGGACAGAGGTCGAGAATAATTTTTACCAAACGATCGAGGGCCTGTTCGGCGAGAAGAGGATCGAGATCTTTTTCGAAACGTTGAACGGATTCGGTGCGGATACCGAGTTTGGTAGAGCTATTGCGGGTGGAAATAGGATCGAAATTGGCGGCTTCCAGAGTGATGCGAGTCGTTCCGTCATGGATTCCGGAATGTAGACCGCCTTTGATTCCGGCTATGGCTAATGGTTTTTCGATGTCGGCGATGATCAGAGTGTCCGTCCCGAGTTCTTTCATTTCATTGTCGAGTGTCTCAATTTTTTCTCCCTTTTTGGCTTTGCGGACAATGATTTTTCCGCCGGAGATTTTGTCGGTGTCGAAAGCATGGAGAGGATTACCCAGTTCCAGCATAACGAAATTGGTGGCATCGACGATATTGTTGATACTACGGTTGCCGGTGTTTTCCAGAGCATTTCGCAGCCATTCGGGAGAAGGGCCGACCTTGATTTTACCCAATGAAACGGTGAGATAACGGGGGCAAAGCTTTTTGTCTTTTACTTCTACTTCGATAATTTTGGGCAGCTTTTGATTGTATTGGGTAAAATACTCGAGTGGTTTTAATTTTTCATCCAGAATAGCGGCGATTTCACGAGCCATACCATAATGCCCCCAAAGATCAGGACGATGAGTGAGAGTTTTATTCTCGATATCGATGATGACATCTTTTTTATGGAGCGCTTCGGCCAATGATGTGCCGGGATCGACTTTGAGATGGGAAAGATCGAGAATACCGTCGACTGAATCTTTCAAACCGATTTCCGAGGCGGCGCAAATCATCCCATAACTGTCTTCACCGCGAATTTTGGTTGGTTGTAATTCGACCAGATCACCCTCTCCATGCCAGCGGACTTTGGCTCCGGGCAAGGCAACAGCGACCTTTTGGCCGACGAAAATATTGCTGGCGCCGCAGACGATTTGATGATTTGCGCCGCCAATATTGGTGGTGGTGATGCGTAGTTTGTCAGCATTGGGATGAAGTTTGATAGTTTCAATTTGGCCAATGACCATTTTGTCGAAACTGGCGCCCAGATCGATTACTTCTTCTACCTCAGCGGTACGAATGGTCAACAGGTCGCCAAAGGCCGGCCAGTCTTTTTCCGGTAAATTCACATAATTGCGCAGCCAATTGACGGATATTTTCATATTATTTCACTTTAAAATTGCTTGAGAAAGCGGAGATCATTGGAGTGGAGATGGCGGACATCATCGATGCCGTAGCGCAGCATAGCGAAGCGAGTTAGGCCGAAACCAAAAGCCCAGCCTTGATATAGATCCGGGTCGAGTCCGGCGGCTTTGAGGACATTGGGGTGAACCATCCCAGCTCCCATGACTTCCAGCCATTTGGTCTGATGACCGTTTTTCCAAAGCATATCCATTTCTATACCCGGTTCAACAAAAGGGAAGTAGCCGGGCCGAAAACGGACAGTAGCCGATCCTTTGAAAAACCTTTTTAAAAATTCCTGCATCAAACCTTTGAGGTGAGCCAGTCCAACATTTTTGTCGATCAATAGTCCTTCGACTTGATTGAAGGTGCTGTCATGGGTGGCATCAGTGGCTTCATAACGGAAAACACGACCAGGGACGATCAAACGTAAAGGAGCGCCGTACTTTTCCATCATGCGAATTTGCACCGGAGAAGTGTGTGTGCGTAACAATAAATGGCCGTGTTGTGAGTCAGTCGGATGATCCAGAAAAAAAGTATCCTGCAGATCGCGAGCAGGATGATGAGGAGGGATATTGAGTGCTTCGAAATTGTAATATTCGCTTTCCACTTCCGGCCCATCGGCTATTTCGAAACCCATTTCAGAAAAGATCTGCTCAACTTCTTTTTGCAGTATGGAAAGAGGGTGGTTGGATCCTGGATCCAGAGAACGTTGGGGGTTAATCTCACTGAAGGTTAAATCGAAAAATTCGGAGGTAAGTTTAGCTTCGATTTCGGCGCGCCGGAGCTCTCGTTCTTTGGCGGAGCAGCTTTCAGTGAAGGTGGTTTTTAGCTCCTGAATCTTTTGACCGGTAGTGCGTTTTTCTTCGACAGAAAGGTCTTTCAGAGTCTTGAGTAATTCGGTGATCTGGCCGGATCGACCGAGATATTTCACCTCGACTTCTTTGAGAGCATTTAGATTGTCGGCCGACTCGATATCGTGGAGCGCCTTTTTAAGTAATTCTGACATGAGTTTTGATGTTTACTGTAAGGAATTTACGGTTTTTTGGGCCTTTTGGCAATGGCTTTGGCAAACAAAAAACCTCTCCGCCATAAATGATTGAGAGAGGTTTTTTATTTCAAGTGAAAGTTAGACTATCTAACAGCGTCCTTGAGAGATTTACCAGCCTTGAAAGCAGGAAGCTTCATTGCTGGGATCTTGATCTTTTCGCCTGGGTTGCGTGGATTTACACCAGTGCGAGCAGCTCTCTTTGATACACGGAATGTACCAAAGCCTGTGATAGTAACGTTGTCACCCTTTTTGAGTGATTTTGTTACGCTATCGAGAAGAGCTTCGAGGACAGCAGCTGCGTCCTTTTTTGTAACACCAGCTGCACCAGCAGCGGCATTGACTAGGTCTTGCTTTGTCATGGTCTTAAAGGTTAAGAATTAGACTAGATCGATTATAGGGTGGCGGGCTCAAAAGGCAAGTTTTGTTTAGAGACTAGGCCTTTTGGCCGATTTATGAGGGTGTACTGATGAATAACCATAAAGGAGTTTAGGGCTTTCTGATGCGTATTTATTCTATCATTGCTATTTTTTGGCTTTGTGTTGCTGTTAATGAGTGATTAATGTTGTTTTGAAATTGAAGTAAAATTTTGTCAAATAGAATTTGAGGGTGGATTTGGTAAAAATAGCAGCAGATTCTTCTAATTCCCTGATTCGGTACTTTGCTGATAAGTGGATTTGTGGTAAAATAGTATGAATAAATATAAAAAACCCAAACCAAATGTCCACAATATCCAAGTTGAAAAGTAAAGTTTTGTTCCTGGCTTTGCCATTAGTGACCCTTTTGCCGTTAATTTCTTTACTCTTTTTATCTACACCAACGGCCTTAGCAGCTGGAGCAAGAGAATATGAAAATCCTCCTTGTTATGATGTTACGGGCCAGACGCAAGCTGTTTTGGTGGGTGGGGTGAATAATGGAGGGATTATGGATTTCGATGATGCCGGTGTTCCGGCTGCGCAAGCAGCCTGTGTGCGGATGAAGGCTGACAAAGTTACTCCGGATCATTTGGAAGGTTGGGTATGGAACGATAATTTGGGTTGGGTAAGTTTGTATTGTCCAGGTGGAGTGGGCGCAAAGAATCTCGACATTGCTTGTGGTACTCAAGCCTATTCTGTAACCTTCGGTGCTACCGGTGGTACTGCTCCGGACTTTGTCAATGTGACTATGAGTGGTTATGCTTGGGGAGACAACATCGGTTGGATTAGTTTTGACAGTACATTTAGTCAATTGAAACCAACCCCGTCCGGATCCAATCGTGGTTTGATTCCGACAGCTCCTGCAGCAGACCGTTATGCCTGGACGGATTCAGTTGGTTGGTTGGATTGGACTAATGTCTGGTTCCATTGGGAAGATACAGATCCACCAATGACTGATCCGAATGTGATCAAATACATTTCCGTTTGTAGTTCGAAGGATCCAATCCCTCTGACTTCTGCGCCTCCAGCAGCCGGTACTGCTTATCCCAGTAATGGTAATACTCCTTATTATGACTTAGCTATCAACTCTGCTGGTACTAACCTGTATGTAATTAACGTTAGTACAGCTAATTTAACTAGATTTGATATTAGTACTGGTACACCTGTAGTGGCTGCTAATTATACTAGCGCGATTGCGGATCAGAATAAGCCTAATCAGATAGAGTTTGATAATACTAATAATAGACTTTATATGGTGTCTTACTCCTCTGCGAGTAGTTTTGGTGTGCTTTCATTGAAGCCGACTACCTTAGGTGTGAATTGGGCACAGCCTATAAGTCATTCATGGGGGATTGCGGATATGGCTTCAGATTCAGGTAATGATGCGGTTTGGGTTTTGGAAAATGATAATACTAATAATGGTGTACTACAAAAATATCGTGGTAACGATGGTGCATTGTTGGCAACTTTAAACTTCCCAACTGGGGTAAGGTCAGTCTTGAAAAACCCATCTGGAAGCTTTGTATGGGTAATTCAGAATGATGGTAAGTTTGTTAAAGTAAGTAATGCAGGCGCATTCTTTACTGGTTCATATGCAAGCAGTTTGTATAATCCTGGTTATTCTATGGGCTTGCCTGCCTTTAAGATGACTTATGATTCTGTTGATAATGCGGTTTGGGTTGGAGATACTGGTAATAATGTTTTGTATAAATTGAAAGCGGCTGATGTAAGCCCATTCAATGGAACGATAGCAGCAAGTACTTTTACTTCTCCTATAGATGGTCCGTCCTATCTTGATTTTGATGCTAATAAAAAGGTTGTTTGGGTCGTAGGAAGTGGTATTGGAACAGGTAAAATTGATTCACAAACTGGTACCAATTATGGAGTTTATCCAAGTGTTACTCCAACTAATGCTATTCAAGTGGTCCATGATGATAATCATAATGTGATTTGGACAATTGAAGGAACTTCACCGGGTAAGGTTTGGAAAACTGATCGTGATCCTGTTGTTTCACCTCCAGGTTTATCAACTTGTTCCTGTGACTTGGATGGGACTTGTCCGATACCTAATGATCCGGCCAAGATTCCTGATGCCGATGGTACTGATGATTATACTATCAAAATACCCTTTGTTGATGGGGGAGTGGCTATACCGAATTCCCAGATAGATGAATGTACTGGTACGACTGTTGATATGTATACTATGAAACCTGGCGCAAAAGATTATTGTGCGAAAATTGCTCTGACCTGGGAGGATGATGTGGATTATGACCAGACGACTAAAACCAGTCAGCAACAGGATAATGCAAAATATAATGCCAATAATGACGGTGCTGTGCGAAAGCCGTTGACTTCAGCATTGTATGGGGCAAGTGATTTTACATACGATGGTGTGGAGACTTTATGGGGAGCCAAAGTTACTTCTTTTGCCCCGACTTCTGAGCGTAATACAATGGAAGGAATGCCCAATGAAAAGTTTTATTATGCCGATTCCGCTGTGACGGATGGCGGCTATGATACTACGAAATCCAATCAGAATTTGTTGAAGTTGAGAGAAATTAAATTGTTATTCTTCAAATACAGTACTGCGGGTGGTGTACCGGGGAACTGTATTTATGGAAATATCAATGGCAGTAATTGTGAAATGAGAAACTATATGGAAAACCCAAGTACCTTCAGTTTCAATCCACTGGTAGATATCCTCAAATTAAGTTTCCAGGATTTAGGTAATAAACTATTGAACTTTATTTCGGTGAGTTCACCGGATAATCCGATAACATTTGTTTTCCAGAATTCAGCCTTTAAAGCTGCTGCAATAAATCCAAATATTTCTCTGAAAGCCGGTTTACAGGATGAAAGTACTTATAGAATGAAGTTTGTAGCCACTTTCCCGGAGGCCGATGAAGATAACGCTTCTGCAACTCGTGCGTTTACAAGCCCAACAAATCAACCTTTACCGGCTCAGCTTTTCTCTGATAGTCCAGGTGAGACTTTCTCGTCTGAGGCTGGCCCATTCGTTTACTCAACTGTGAATTATACTGTTGGAGGCAACAATGTGAAATATTATGGGCCAAAATTGCCTAGGATTAAAGCCGGCTTGTTACTGAATCCGGTGGCCAAGGTAGAGGGCAATGTTTATGTAACTGATTTTGCCAAGAAAGCCTCTGATGTGACTCTTCATAGTTTGGGAAATATTTCCAGTAATCTGCGTCGTGAAGCAGTGGTCCGTAATGTGGCTAAGTATTTGAATGGTTTTACCGGAACTCCGGTTAGTGGGAATCAGACTGTAGCGATAGGAACAACTGATTCAATCAATAACCTGACAAAATTGGTAGATGAGCCGAATCGGAAAGTCTTTTACTTGAAGGATGGTGATTTGACACTCGGGTGTAGTGGAGGTTGTGCCTTTGATGCTAATACAACCTTCATTGTGGAGAATGGTAATATTTTTGTAAACTCCAATATCGTGCCGACCGGAAATAATCAGGTTGGTCTGATTGCGCTTCGTGATCTGGAGACCAATGCACAGAATCAAGGTCTGCTTTACATTGATAAAGATGTGAACTGGTTGTCTGGAGTGCAAATCTATCTGGATAGGGTGGTGCAGAGTTATGATAAGACAGTGGTGAGTCTCGATGCGAATGGTTTCGCCCAATATGCCGATGACGACTATGCCCGTCAGGGAAGGTTCAAAAATCAATTAGTGATTGAAGGAACGATTTCTTCAATGAATGGTATCGGTAATGCTTCCCGTAGCCCGGCGACCGATGAAAATGGTTCACCGCTGGCAGCTGGAACTTATTGTTCCAATTATAATGTACTTTCCGGAATTTGCCGAGCACGGGTAGTTGACTTGAATTACTTGAGGTATTACGGCCCCGGTTTGGAGATATGTACCGGTTCTGAAGGCGTCGGTGCGATAGCAGGTGTACCGAGAGATCAAGCTTTGAAGGCCGGTGGTAATGGTTGTGATCCAACTGATCCGGCCTATGATATTGATGCTTCAGATTTATATACTAATAATGGGGATACTGATTTGATTTCAGGTGGTAGCGGAGGTACGCGTTCAGAGTATTTTGTCAGCAAGAATTTATCGGCTACAATTGCCAATGAATTCCCGGTGAATTTCTTCTACAGGCCGATTGCCAAAGGCTTAGCGGGCTTTGAAGTAGATAGTAGTATCAATCCATTGCTGCAGAATTAAGGCAGAGTGACCTCGGGATGCAGACGGAGCTGGTCGAAGACCAGCTCCGTTATTTCGTCCAGTCGTGCCTGAGTTTCAGCTTCAGCGTGTAGAGTGAGATAAGGGCTGGTATTGGAAGAACGTACTAAAATCCAGGCGCCATCCTGAAATTGGATACGAACTCCGTCGAGAGTAATGCAATCATAAAGTGGCACGAAGTGGTTTTTAACTGATTCGACTACTGCCTGTTTGTATTCATCGGCACAGGCCAGTTTGAGTTCGGGGATATTTGGTTTGGAGGGAATTGTAGAAAAAATTTCTGAAACCGTTTGAGTGGTTTTACTGAGGGCTTCAACGATCTTGGCGCCGGCGAAAATAGCGTCATCGAAACCATAATAATCGAAGAATTTTTTACCAAAGAAAATATGACCGCTTTTTTCGCCGGCCAGGGTAGCGTTTTCGGTGGCAAGGCGGCGCTCAATATAGCTGTGGCCAACCCGAGACATGATTGGTGCGCCGCCGTGTTTGGCGATGTCGTCAATGAGTGATTGACTGACTTTAACGTCATGAATTACTTTTTCTCCTGGGTGTGCAGCTAGCAATTCTCGGGCGAGTAAGGAAATGATATATTCTGCTGAGTAATGTTTTCCCTTTTCATCAACAATTCCGACTCGATCGCCGTCCCCATCAAAGCCTATGCCTAGGTCCGCCCCCACTTCGACCACTTTGCGTCCCAAGTCAACCATATTTTTGGCGTGCTCAGGATTGGCTTCATGATTGGGAAAATTACCATCCAATTCACAGAATAATTCGACTACTGTACAGGCCAGAGCACGAAAGATATCAGGAGCATAAGCCCCGGTAACACCATTACCGGCATCAATTACCACTTTTAGTGGCCGACCTTTGGTATTACTCAATTGAGTGGTTTTGATAATTTTCTCCTGATAGTCCGCGGCGAGAGTAGTGAGCTGAGTGAGTTTTCCCGATGCGATAACCGGGAGGAAATCATCAGTCTGAATTAATTTTAAAATTTCCTGTAATTCCTGATCGGCTACCGAATGAGCATGTTTTTGGACAATTTTAACGCCATTGTCCTGTTTGGGATTATGGCTGGCGGTAATGTTGACGGCACTATCAGACCCATAATGACAGGAGGCAAAATAAATCATCGGACTGGAAGTCAATCCGGCGTCCTGAACATCCAAGCCCGATTCTAAAACTCCTTTGATAAAGGCTCTTTGCAGTTCTTCTGAATGTAGCCGATTATCACGACCAACAATCATATTTTTAGCGCCATATTGGCGGTTCAGGTAGGTGGCGGTGGCTCGACCGATTAGATAAACGGTTTCCGGAGTGAGATCGGGAGTCGGTTTATGTTCGGTGGGATCGGCCGTTCCGCGTATATCGTAAGCACGAAAAATCGCAGGATTGATCGTAGGCATAGTGACAAAGAGAAATTAAAATAAAGATTTAACCTTTGAGACTGACGGCATCCTGTAGAGCCTGGTTATTGAGGAGAAGATCGACTGAGCCGACTTCGGGAAATTGGAGGGCGGTTTCGCTGATCTGGGCTTCGACGCGAGGATTATCGCAGACACCACCCATGGAGAGCGAGCCGCTTAATTTGACGATAAAGTGACTTTTATCCTGGTCGTCCATAGTGACGCTTTCCACTTTCAGGTTGGAAGCGGCGAGCGAATTGGTAAATCCGGACTCACCGTAATCTGTTGTTTTGATACTGAATAATTCTGTCAGAGCCGCGCTGATTTTGTCGGTAGTTTTGTCAAAAACTTTCGTGGATTGTCCGTCTACAGCGATAATACTATCACCACAGCCGATTTCTTTGCCATTTAGACCTTTGTTTTCCAAGGCGACCAAGAAGATTTTGTAAGATGGAACTGAGTCGGCGGTAACACTAATGTTCCCAGATTGAGTGGTGCTGTCAGTAGTTACTGAGACCTGTTCACCGGTTGGAGTGAAAGGATTACTACAAGCGGAGAGAACGGCGAGAACGACCAATGCTGACAATAATTTTTTCATGAGAGAATTATAAAAATGGGTCGTAGCCAATTTAGCATGGATTGTTATTTTCGAAAATGTCTTTCGATTTCGCGGGTTTGGTCTTTGCGCTTGAGGTCCTGGCGTTTGTCATGGAGTTTTTTGCCTTGTCCCAGCCCGACGGCAACTTTGATTTTGCCTTTTTTCAGATAAACGGCAGTGGGGATCAGAGTGAGGCCTTTTTCATCGACTTGATTGGCTAGAAAATCCAATTGTTGACGATTGAGTAAAAGTTTGCGCTGACGATGGGGATCGTATTTGGTATCGGCGGCGGCCAGATAGGGGGCAATGTGGCAGTTTTTCAGGATAGCTTCACCATTTTCGATACTGATATAAGCCGGTTTGATGTTGATTTGTTTGGCTCGTGCGGATTTTACTTCAGCTCCGGTCAGCACAATTCCCGCCTCATATTGTTCGAGGATTTGATAATTGTGAAAAGCTTGGCGGTTGTTGGCTAATTGTGTGTCAGGTTTCTTGGTGGCCACGATAGTTTATGGTGTGAGACGATATGGTGTGCGAGGAAAAGGAATTGATTCACGGACATGTTCGAGTCCGCAAATCCAAGTGACTAATCTTTCCAGCCCATAACCGAAACCGGAGTGGGGGACTGAGCCATATTTACGCAAATCGAGATACCATTTAAAAGCGTCTTCGGGGAGTTTATGTTCGCGAATACGGGCCAGAAGCTGATCATAATCATCTTCACGCTGGCTACCACCGATAACTTCTCCGTAGCCTTCTGGGGCCAATAAGTCGGAGCAGAGCACATGGGTAGGATCCTCAGGATCACGCTTCATATAAAAGGCTTTAACTTCTGCCGGGTATTTGGTGACGAAAAGTGGCTGCGCGTATTTTTTCATCAAAATAGTTTCATCATCACCGCCCAGGTCATCCTGATCCTTGATATCCGAGCCCATGGATTGTAATTCCTTTACTACTTCAGCATGAGTTTTACGGAGAAAAGGTTGGTTGGCTTTTTGCAAGGCTTCGAGATCACGTTCGAGAATGGTTAATTCCCGAGTATTTTCCGCGAGGACTTTAGTAAGGAGATGTCGGACTAAAGCTTCCTGAGTGTTCATATTATCCAGATAGTCGGTGAAAGCCGCTTCGGCATCGAGCATCCAAAATTCGGTGAGATGACGACGGGTTTTGGATTTTTCCGCGCGGAAAACCGGTCCGAAGTCATAGGCGCGTCCGAGCGACATGACGGCGGCTTCCAGATAGAGTTGGCCGGATTGACTGAGGTAGGCCTTACCCAGCTCGAAATATTCGATGTCGAAAAGTTCGGTGGTTCCTTCGCAGGCATTGGGGGTCAAAATCGGTGAATCGAATTTGATAAAACCGGCTTGATGCAGATATTCCATGCTACCGCGAATAATCGTGTCACGGATGCGTTGAATGGCCCATTGACGGCTGGACCGTAACCAGAGATGGCGATGGTCGAGTAAAAAATCTATACCATGTTCCTTTTTGGAAATCGGATAATCGTGCTCGGCTAACTGGATGATTTCTACTGATTTAACCTGTAATTCATAAATATCCGCTTGCTTGGGATGTTTGGTAACGGTACCAGTGACTCGGAGTGAAGACTCCATGGTCAATTTTTCGCATTCAGCGATAGTTTCGGCGGAAACGTCTGAGGCGACCACTACTCCCTGAGTCAGGCCGGAACCGTCACGCAATTGTAGAAAATATAGTTTACCATTTCCGCGCTTATTGTAGAGCCATCCGGCTATAGTAATGTCTTGACCGACATGGTTTTTGAGCTCACTGATTAATACTCTATCCATAAAATTACATGAAAATAAATCGCTTCCAGATTAACGGGAAGCGCTGCGGCTGGCAATGGAAATCTGCAAGTGGCCGTTTTTCAGGCACTGTATGATCAAGCTAAATATAAATCCAAAACTTCCCTGGGGATTGGCCTTAGCCCCCTGATGAAGATTTTTCTAAAGGCTGTGCCCCACTTCCCGGTCCGCATTTGAGAGATATATATGGATTTTAAATAATTTTATTGATATATTGTTTGGGTCAGAAAAAAATGCTTTTGCCCGGGGAAAGTGAGAGCGAAAAATTATGAAAAATAAAGAAATAAAAGTCGCTAAAAATATCGAGGCGGTTAAAGAAAAAAAGAAAGTTAAATTTATCAAGGAATTTAAAGAATTCCTTAATGAATATAAGATCTTGGGTATTGCGGCCGGTCTGGTGATCGGTGCGGCGGTAACTGGCTTGGTGCAATCGATCGTGGGGGGAATAGTTACTCCGGCTTTACAGTTATTGATCCCTTCAGAGGCGATTAAATCGCTGGTTTTTCAGTATAATGGCGTGGTTTTCCAAGTGGGCGCGGTGGTCAATGCTTTGATCAATTTTTTGATCGTAGCAATGATGTTTTTCATTTTCGCCAAACTTTTCCTGAAAAAGGAAAAGGTCGGGAAAATCTAATCGGCTGTGTTGGCTTTTTCCAGCCAAGGTTGGAGATTTTCTTTTTGCTCCGGGTTGAGTTGCAGGAAAATTTGCCCCTGTTGAATCAGGCTGTGTTTAACTTTGATGATTACCGGAAGGGGATAAATGGGGACGAGGAAGCTCATTTCAGACTTTTGAGCAGGACTTAGAAATGGAGCAGTTTCAATGACTAATAATAGCTCTTTGATGGCCAGGTCGCGTTTTTTGCTTTTGACCTGTTCTTGAGGGTTGTTTTTGTAAAATTCCAGAGCTTTGTCGAAAATAGTATTAGAGATCATAGTTGTTTTATTGATGAGGATTTTGGGCGGCTTTGAGATAGATATCGGTCATTTGTTTGACCTCCTTTTCCAGAGAGTCTTTGAGTTTTTTGATTTCCGTAGCTTCCATACTGGGTAGAACGACTGTCCACATAGCGCGTTCGTCTTCCGCCATGGAAGAGAGATTCATTAATTTAATGGTTTGATTGATCAAATCCTGATTGTTTTGTGACTCGGTCATTTGGAGATATTTAAAATTATAGAGAAGGGCTATTATCAATAGCTTTAATTAAAGTTTGAGCGTTATCCTGGGCGTCCAGACTGCCCCAATCGGTAAACTTGGCGATTTCGTTGCCCTGGGAATTGTTCAAAATAATGTCGGTACTGGAAAGATCATTATCGAAAATCAAAAAGTATTTGGTGTTTTTGTAGATAAAAGAAACGGTTACTTGATCATTGTTATCCACCCAGGATCCTTTGACTAATTCTGCTGAGTCAGTGACCTTCATTGCATTAAGTAGTTTCATTAAATTTTGTTGCATTTTGGTTTTTTCCGCCTCGGGATGGGCTTTTTCCAAGTCGATCAGTTTTTTGCCGACGACACTGCTGCCCAAGCCCAAGACTTCTTTACCTTTGTCGATCAGAGTTTTACCATGAGAGTCACCTCCCAATAATTCGCTGCCCAGAGCGGCTACTCCAGCCCCACCGGCCAGGGAAGCAAGGGTTCCCCCGACGCCGAGTTTGTCTTTGATCCAATCGAAAGAGATTTTGCCGGTAACAAAAATGTCTTGATGCATGATGCGTAAGGCTCCGATAACGGCGTCGGGGTCCTTTTCCTGCAGGATTCGATCACGCAGTGATCCGCCTTTACCGAGAATGGGTAGTGTTTTGGACATGAAACCATCTTTGCCGATAATTGGTAAATCGATACCATCCAGACCCGGCCAATGTTCAACCAAGGTTTGAAAAGTTGTGGAATTGGCAAAAAGGTCGGTGATGATGTGTTTCCAGCTATTTGGGACGAGTATCAAGAGAGCGGTAATGGCTTCAAATTCATGCTGCCAAGATACGGCTTCAGGCTCATCACTGCCTGTTAATTTACTTAAATCTTTCAAAGCGGCCAAACGGGGAAATTGACGTAAGAATAAGGATCTTCCGACCTCACTCCAGATGGAAGTGCGCTCTTTTTCAGCGGATTCTTTGGCTTCCTTGGCCTCCGTGGCGACTTCGGGGTTTTTCTGGCCGAAAGTTTCCATGATTTTGCCAAAAAGACCATTGCCGAAACCACCTCCGGTTTTTTTGTCGCCGCCGATGATTTCATAACCTTGTTTTAATATTTCGAGTGCGCCCATGAATTTTTGATATTGGTGTTAATTTCTAATTATTGTACAGCAATACTTGGGGGGAGGCAACTTTTGTGTTATAATACAAAGATTTAATTTGATTAATGATGACTCGAGCAGAGTATTTACAACTTGTAGAGCAGGCGGCCAGCTTTAAACAGCTTGATGAAAAGACAAAGTCGCTGATCCGAAAGGCCAGTGGAGCCGAGATGGAGTCGTATGCTACGGCGTTTAGGGAAGAAGCAGAGCTGGTGAAAGAGGCTTATCAGCGATTGGAAAAGGAAACTGAACAGGTGGTGATCGTCGCGCAGGGACTGGTGATGAGAGCAAAACAGGCGAGTCTAGCCAAGGTTGAAAAATCCCAGCGCGGTGAGGAATTATCGGGAGCTGAAGAATTATTAAAAGATTTATAAAATAAATTTAACAAAAAGAACAATGTTATTTGAACCAAAAAGATTAGTTTATATGGCGCCTAATGGACCTGATGCTGGTGAAGCGGCGATTGCGCAAGTGGAGAAAGAGGTGAAGGAGCAGGTCCAGAGTGAAGCGAATACTATAGGAAATGCAGATAGCCTGGTGGCTGCAGCTAAAGCTAAATTGCCGAAGGTTTTGAATGATGAAGCCATAGAGTCAGCAGAGGCAGAGATCGATAAAGCAAAAGGGAGATTTGAAAAATTAGTGGCTGCGGTGACCCAGAGAATAGCGCTGAAAACTGCAGTGAATGGAGTCAAAATAGATGGTAAAGATGTTGATTCTCTTCGAAAGGCTGAAATGGATATCAATAAGTTGAAAACAGATAAAGCTGCTTTGATAGCGGTTTTTGGTAAAACTGATTCTGTTCTGGCTGCGGTTGATGAAAAGGAAAAGGAAGTGCAAGCTGCTGCTAGCAGATTTTATACAGGAATAGGAGAAATGACCTTGGAAAATATTACCACTAATGGAAATAAAAAGGATTATGATCAGGTCATGACTCAGGTCGCGCAGATGCAGGAAGCCAGCTACAATGGTTTCCCCGGAGCAGCTGAATCGGATAAAGATGCTTTAAAAAAAGATTTTGCTCTGAAAATCAGCGCTGCAGTGGCTGCTCTGGATCAATATCAGAATCAGATTGCAGGACTTTCTGAGGATGAGAAAGCTTCTTTGAAGAGATTTAAATTTGGAATCGAGAATCTGGATGCGGCAGAGAAAGAAAAGGATCCGGGACATTTGGCAGGTGCAAAACAGTATATGGAGATGAATTTGGCTGAACAGGAAGCGAAAAGGGTTTTGGCGAGTATTGTGGAAAAGGATAGTTTAGATGATGCTTATAAGAAATTGTATGAAGAAGCAGATAAGGCTTTTCAGGATGCGCAAGGTTTAGCCGAGAAAGCGAAAGGTTCAGGTAAACCAAGTGAAGCAGCAGCTAAATTTAAAGAAGCGACAGAGAAATGGAAGGAAGTTCTGGAGAGCCAACAGACTAAAAAGCCGAAAGAGTTAAAGTCAACTACTGAGAATGATGTTGGTGAAGCGGAAAAGGCGATGACTGAGGCGAAGGGAAGGTTTACGGGAAAATATGGAGGTCTCCCTTTGGCTGAAACAGTGGTTAAACAGGCGGAAAGCATACTGTCGCAATTACAGAGATCTGGAATGACAGATGAATTTGAAATTAAGATTAATAAAGAAGCTGAGAGGATCTATACAGAAGGAGGTCCGGCGTTAGCGGCTAATAAGCGTGTGATGGAGGCTTTTCGGATTTTCCAAGAAAAGAAGGGGGTAGGAACATTTGATATAACTGCCAATATAATTTATCAGGATGGCTTATGGAGATTGGAACGAGGTAATTTTGTCGAAGCAACCCAAAAATTTAATGAATGTGCACAAATTTATGAGGCCATCAATGACGATAAAGCTCCAGATAGAAATAAATCTTATGCTGTGATCGATGGAGAGGTAGTGGAGGGAACTGAACCAATCGCAACTTCAAAGAAAGCTGAAGCTGAAGCAGCGCGACAAAGTGCTGCTTCATTGAAAATTGATAATTTATTGGCAACCCATTTTACTCAGGCTGAAGATGGTATGAATGGTAAGTATTACGCACGAGCGATTAACCAATATCAGCAGGCGATTAATATGATTGAAAGTGCCCAAGCAGCGGCGGATATTTATAATACTGCGGGATTGACAGACGTTAAGCCTGGCACCGATGTTTTTGATTTCACTAAAATTGGTAATAAATATTATAACGAGGGGAGTTTCGCCGAGGCCAAAACTTTTTACCAATATGCTGCTGATGCTAACGAGAATTTTTCAGAAGCGTCTAAATCAGCTTCTTAATAATAATTAATGTCTGATCAGGAATATCAACAATTAGTTAAAGGGTCGGTTTTTTTCCAGGATCTGGACAGGAATTTGCAGGACAAGGTTATGAATGCCACGGGAGAATTGCGGGAATTTTATATCAGAACTTTTCAGGAAGAAGCAGAGATGATGAAGGTTGGAATTACTGAATTTGCGACAAAAAACGATCAAGTGATTGCCAACTTTACGGCCAGTATCAACGCGGGGAAATTCAGCCAATTAAAAAAGACTGAAAATCAAGATAAGGCTCGAGATGAGCAGGAATTGGATCAATTACTAAAAAGTATTTAATACCTACACTTAGATGGCCCAGGAAACACCAAATTATATAGACAAAGCCAAATTGGCTCAGACTGCTCCGGAGGAGGTGGATGTGATGAAAGATCCGGCTAAATTTGACGAAGTGGCTTTGCGTAAAATGTATAAAGACCGTTTGGATAAGGCGTCCGGACACCGAGAATTGAATGGTAGTGAAATGGTTAAATATCTCGATGCGATGAAGCAGATTGAGGATAATATCAAGTCTTTGAGGGAATTACGCGACTATGCTGTGAATAGAGTGAAATTATTACAGAGCAAGGACAGTCTAAGCCAAATTGGAGACATCAATGATCCGGTAAAATATGTACTGGCTTATTATGCAATTCGTGATTTGGAGGAGCAGATCAATCATCCGCCTAAAGCCTATCAGGCAATGTTGAGATTTAACATTACAGACAAAAGAGAATTTCAGACTTTGAGAGATAAATTTGCGGAAAAGTTGGAGAAATATTATGAAGAAGAGACTCAGCGGGGAGGCCAAAAGCAATTGGATAAAGTAAAGTCAGCTCGGACTCCGGGGGGATTGTTGTTAGTTGATTATCTGGATTTGGAAACTCAAATTGATCAGCTGGAAGGTATTATGAAGGATGGTTTTTTGGGAGCGAAGGACGCATCTAAAATGAAAAAAGTAGCCCGGGAGAGAATTGACCAAATGAGGAAAGTGTTGTCACAATCAGTCGCTTTTCTATCCAAGGATGATAAATTTGCCGTGGAAAATTATGCTCGAGCGGTGGCCTCCAGAAAGCGTGGTGAAAAAGATGCCGGTCAGTGGAGGACTGGAGCTTTGCAGTACATGGCAGTGCGCTATAGTCGTCAAGACGCCGATCGAAACAGACAAGAAGCATTGGCTTTGAACACTGAGCCGGAGACTTACAATCAAGCGGATAAGCTCTATCAAAAGGCGATGATAAAGGAGAAAACCAAGGATTATGTCGCTGCGGATAAATTGTTTATGGCGGCGCGCGATAAATATAAAGAATCAAGAGATTTGTATATGGCTGAACGGCCGACTAAAGAGAAGATTCGGAAGAGTATGGCTTAGTTTTTATGAATGGCCTTTGTTTTGGAGGTGGTGGATTTTTTGAGTGATGGATTTTTCAGTATGAAGAAAATGATCAACCCGACCAGGGTGGTGAGCAGCGAGAGGAGTTGGCCCAGAGTGAGGCCTTGGAAAAAGTTTGGGCCGCCGAGGAGGTAGCCGATTTGAGCATCTGGTTCGCGGAAAAATTCCAGGAAAGTGCGGACAAGACCGTAGAGGATGAGGAAAAGCGCGCTGAGGCGGCCGGGATGATCGGACACTTTGGTTTTTTTGGAGTAGATGTAGAGAATGAGGAAAATTAACAGACCTTCGCCGAAGGATTCGAAAAGTTGTGAAGGATAACGGCAATTGTTGGGATCGGTGGGGAAATTCAAACAGAAACCGGTGGTGCTGATCCGACCATATAATTCTCCATTGATGAAATTACCGATACGGCCGAGAAATATGCCAACCGGGGCCAGTAATACAGCGATGTCGGCGATCGGTAGAAAATGTAATTTGGGCACTGCTTTATGTCTATTGTGGATAATGACGTAAAGGGCGATGGCCAGGATTGTCCCGATTAAACCTCCATGAAATGATAATCCACCTTCCCAGACCGCTAATATTTTTGAGGGGTTTTGAAAGTAGTAGGGGAGATTATAAAAAAGCACATAACCGATTCTACCACCCAGAATTATGCCAATAATGGCTGAGATCAATAAATTGTCTTTTTGGTTGGCGTCTAAAGGTAGTTTTTTCCCTAAAGCAGATTTTTTGAGAAAGAAATAGGCGAAAATAAAGGTCAGAACATACATTAGTCCATACCAATGGATAAAGATGGGACCGATTTGAAGGAAAACGGGATTAATCCAATTCATATTAGTTTTGTTTTAGACGAGTGTAATTTTAACATGGATTGTTTTTTGTTGAAGAAGGAAAAATTGTTGCCGCAGGGCTTGACTATTGCTCGTTAATATGGTTTATAGACTGAGTCTTGAGTAATAGCTCTGGGGCTATAATGGCTTTTGGCTTTCTCAAGTGAACATCGAACAATTGAGGTAGAGATTTTGCAAATGACGACCGATACCAATAATGCTCCCGGTGGCGTGGTGACTGAAAAGCAGGCGATGGAGGTGATTCGGAAGGCGTATGGACTCCATTTTCTGATGGCACGCGAGTTGAGGAAGTTCTTCCTGGCTCGACGGGGATCGCGAGGTGGGTTCTCCAACCCGCCGAAGATCACGGATACGCAGTTTACCGACTTCATGTCGATTGGCTTCATCCGGATCATCGGTGGGCCGAACAGCATGAAGTCGGGGATTGCCCCTTGGCCGATGGTTCTGGAATGCCTGGATAAGGTGGACCAGAATGGCAGGCCGATCTGTGCAGATAGCGGTAATGGGACTATCCCGATCCCGCCCTCTTCGCAGAGGGACAGTAGTCCGTCCTCGTCTCGTCGTTTTGGACGGCCCGGTCGCCCGGAACCGGACTTTCCGGTTTCTCAGGCTGAGCTTCGCGCGCTTGCGGACGAAGGCAGGGACGATATCGATGACAACATCGATGGGGAGGTCACCAAGCTGATGACTCGTGCTGAGATGGAGGCGAACTTGGCTGGATTCCAGACGTTTACGGACGAATCCACTACGAGCTGATCCACACAAGGTGTCTGAACGCTTTGCTTAAATAAATACCCAACGAGAATCGAAGTTCTTATAAACCGGCGGCCGCGCATAACTGCGCGCCGCCGGTTTCACTGTGTTTATGATTTATAGGGGAAAACTTTTGTAGAAATGCGGGTTTTCGAGTGTTGACAAAACAAGAATATCTAGTTAGAATCTAGTTCTCAGGATTAATACGGTTGGAGAAATGCTCACGGTTGATGAAAAATGCGACCTTCAGGCAGTTTTTCATTTGTTGATTCTGTGGTCTCAAAAAGTTTCAGAAGAATAGGAAAGGGAAAAAAATGATTGAAGTACGTAGTGTCTGTATGTCCTATCCCACGCTCTTTTTGTCCATTAAGCAGATGGATAAGGAGGTTGTGCGGCCCGGTGAGGAGGGTAGGCCCCTGGCGGAAATCCGGGTAGAGGTGCGAGAAATCGACCTCATTCGGATCGAAGTTCGCTGTCACAGTGGGGATGGATTCAATTCCCCTATGGTAACGGAAGGAGCAAATATCCGGCGAAGTATGCTGGTAGCGCGAGCACTGAAGCTCTCCAATGCCTCGATCACGGGTGACCGTAAGGAGATTACTGCGCAAATCGAAGCGTTTTTGGATCACCACATCGGTGCGGTCCGGAAACTGCAGGCGGTGAACTGATCGACCTGGGAGGTCAATATTGAAAACGATGATCATGGTACCGACCTACATCGAGGATCCCTGCTTGAGTCTGCCGATCGAAGGACCGGAAATGCTGGTCCAGGCTGGTTTGGGTGAGGGAGAGGTGAAAATCGATTTTTTCCTTCCTGAAGGGCATCCCCGCTTTGAACCGTCGATCGAGACGGTGAAAGTGATGCTCGGACAACGCCCTAACGAAGAGGAAATCGAACGGCAACTGCATTATTGTATCCTGCCTGACGATCTGGACCACCTCTTGAAAGAAGTAGCCACGGAGCTGGGTCTTCGCGATTCGTGGGTTCCGCGACAATTCTTTCAAAGGAATGAGTCGTCGGGTCCGCCGCCCTCTGCTTAACTTAGGACTGATCGTTTCTGAACAACGAGGCAATAGCTCGCCGTTCACCAAATGTACCATCAGGTACTGAAGGTGAATGGCGAGCTTAATCTAAAATTTTAATAGAAAAACCTGATTGAAGTGAAGAGGGTTTTTTTGCTGTGATTTGGTTCTATCTAGCCGAAAATTTGACACTTCAGGTGCAATGCGTATAATTCGCCGGTCAGTATTGATGTATTGATGGTCCATGGTGGATTCATCACTACTGATGCTGTGACCACTTTGAGGGTTGCCATGATTGAAATGACGAGTAATAAGCAGGGTAATGATGTACTGACTGCTACATTGCAGTATGTTTTGATCGACGATCAGGTTCTGGATGGCGAAGGGAGGCCCAAGCAAGTCAAGACCTTTGAGGTCAGCTTTACCGGCTACGGAATGTTCAAGATCGTGGTGAAAGACTTGCAAGTAAGCAATGCTTCAACGCGGATCTATACCGGTCGATCGAATGATCGTGCCGTGACGGTTGCCAAAGCCCTGGAGAAGATTGGGGTTGGTGAGCAGCAAGTCAAGATCGAGCAGGGGATCCAGAAGTTTCTGACTGAATTTCTGGGGACTGCTTCTCCTCAAGTCGAATGGAATTTCTAATCAAAGAAAAAGTGGTAAAATTGGTTCGCTTGGGAATTGTTTCCCAGGCGAACCTACTTCAAAATCAGATCATTCAAAATCAGATCAGGAGATAGCCTCCAATCAAAATAATGATGACAGCGGCAAGCTTTTGAAAAAAGGCTTCTTTGACGAATTTTTCTCGTAAGATTTGAGGATGAAAAAGATCCAGAAAAGTGGAGATAATGAAAACAAAGAGGATTTCCAGCCTATCTAAAAAGGCGACGATTGCCGCAGGGCCGATCGTGATGGCGGCGGTGAAGAGCAGATTGGCTGAGGCTTTGAGTGCGGCGGCTAGTGAAAGGTTGGCCAAGGCTTGTCGATCGAGTCGGCGAACATGACGGAAGACTTTGGCGGTGATAAATATATTGATTAATAGAATTCCTGCGCCGATCCAGAAAATTATGTTGAGTGGATCAAAATTCATTAACCCCAGCCATTTAACATTGAGACTTTTAATCGAATAGAAAATTGCGGCCAGAATTGCCAAAACAATCGCTCGCCGGTTGATTAGATCACGTTTTTGTTGATCCCAGGAATTGATGACGATACCCAAAAGAATCATCCCCATACCAAAGTATTTTGATAATTGATGAATTTCTTGGAAGAAAACAGTGGCTCCGATCAGGATAAAAATAGGACTGATTGAAAGTATGGGGACAATACGATTAATCTCTACGGTGTTGACGGCCCGGAAGTAATAGTGCTCGGCTAATAAGTAAAGAGCGCCACAACTGAAACTGATCAGAGCGACTACCGGATGAAAATGGACTTTACCTGTTAGGAGAGCGGGTAAAATAAACATAAACCCGGCAAAATACCCCCAGAGCATGACGATAATGTCGGTATGTTTACTTAAATTTTTTACAGAAAACCGTCCGAATAATGCGGCGAGGGCTTCGATTAGGGAACAAGTTAAGGTTAGGAAAATCCAATCCATTGGCTTTTATTTTTGTTGGTTTTGATTACAATAGTCGCGTGAACAATATAGCGATATGGACAAGAAAAGAAAAATTATTGCCGCTTTGGCAGATCTGAAGCAGGAAATCGCCGGGCCAATCCCGGTTGATTTGATTAGTAAATGGCTACAGGTAAAGCATGATCAAATAGGTCAGGCAGAATTACTGAAGCCTTATCATAGGCATGGTTTTATCGTCAGTGCTGATTCGGCAGGATTGTCGCAATTAACGGCCGAGAGGTCATTATTGGAAGTGATGAAAATTGTCAGTGAACCCAAAGAAATTATTTTTGCGATGGGACGGCGCGCCGGTGGGCGCGCCGTCGGTATCTGGGCGGCCGACAATTCAGAGATGTTTTATGATGCTGAAAGAATTGAGGCAGCCGAGTTGATAGATTTGATGGCGGCCGCCCAGAAGGTGATTCATCAGGGGCCTTTGCAGGTAGGAATGGGAATTCATAAGGCTGATTTTTGGGAAATTGGGCTGGGTATGTTTGGGAAAGAAGCAGACTTGGTAGAACTGATGACAGAAGACTTTACTGCCGCGAAAGAGATAGTTATTTCTGAAACTGTCAAAGCAGATCTGTCCCCGGATTGGCACAAATGGTTGACCAAGCGTGAGGATTTGGCCAAATTCAGTAGGCCTTTCTATAGCTTTAATTATGATGATTTGGGAGCCGCCCATGAAGGTTTCCAACTTCCTGAACTGACTCAGTCATCAAAAGAAGATTTCTATCCATTCCCATTTAGCAGCCAATTTTTCTTGTTAATGAAAAAGCTGGGTCTAGATCCGGCAGCAGAAGAGGCTTTACAAAACTTCTTTGTTAATAAAACGGTAGTATTAGTTAAAGTTTATCATCGAAAAGGTTCATTATTACTGAACCAATTGACTGACTGGGTGGTGATTAATGCCTTGATCAGCGAAATAGTAGCGAGATATGATGTACAAACGGTAAAATCCAATGGTGACTTGGGAATTTTTGTAGCTGATCGGGAAAGCGAAGCAATTTCATTTGCTGAGGAAATCCTGTTAATTATGAGAGAAGGAAATGATGCGGTTTCGATTGGGTTGTCGCGAGGTGACGTCTTACTTTTTGATCTGGATGCGGGAAGCAGGGATATTGCCGGTGGGGCGGTCAACTTGGCCTCTAAGGTTTCTGAAGATATTCCGGAAAGAAATACTTTATATGTAGAAGAGTCTGTGCAAATTCCGCTCAATCATCAACATAAATTCGAACATTTTTCGCTGGAGAGATCGCATGTAATCATTAAAGGAAATCGCTACAATGCCTAAAAAGACTTATCAATGGCAAGCTGATGCCGATGGTTTGAAATTAGAATTAAAAGGATCCAAATTGGAAATGGCTGTTTGGATGGCCATTGCTGAAATTCCCCGAGGTGAGGTTTGGACTTATTCTCAATTGGCTGAAAAGGCGGGTTTCCCCAAAGCGATCCGTGCTGTAGCTAGTGCGGTCGGGCGTAATCCCTTGCCGTTAATTATTCCCTGTCACCGGGTAATCCGTAAAAATAGAGAAATCGGTGAATATGAATTTGGTACGGCTATGAAGCGTGAATTATTGGCTAGAGAAGGAGTTTATCTATGATTTTTCCTCAAAATCCAATGAGCAGGAGTTAATACAAAAACGCTGGCCGGTTTTGGTAGGACCGTCCTCGAAAAGATGGCCCAGATGAGCTCCGCAAGTTCGGCAAACTACCTCGGTGCGATGCATTCCATGAGAATCGTCGGTATGCAGTTCGATGTGCTCTAGATTGGCCGGTTCATCGAAAGATGGCCAACCGGTGCCAGAATCGAATTTAGCAGCGGAATCGAAAAGCATTGTGCCGCAGCCGATACACTTATAAATACCTTTTCGATGATTATCTAGATATTTACCGGTAAAGGGAGCCTCGGTCTTTTTTTCTGACATAGATTTTTTTGTTAGGTAGATTGATTCTAACGAATGATTTTACAAAATTCAAAAAAAAGGTTATATTCTCATATACAATCCGGTTTTCGACCTCAATAATATGGAGAAAGATTTTAAACAAACCAGAGCGGCTCCACATTTGGATATTCTAGTAAGGCCAACGCCTTTTTTATTGTTCGTCAAGATTTTGGTGATTCATGGGATTTTACTCTTTGGGGCGGCGATCATAGTGTGGGTGCCGCAAATCTTTTCTAGATTGGTGACAGCGGAGATGCTGGCTAATTTTAGAATAGTGTCTTTGCTGGTTGTCATGCTGTTGGGGGAGATTGTCACTTTAGTAACCTTGGCCCAATGGGTTTCGGAATTTTATATTATAAAATCCAACTCAATGACTTTCCGTTCAGGGGTTTTTGTAAAGAGGAAACAGGTGGTGATGATGAAAAGAGTGGTGGAGGTTTTGATGTCACAGAGTTTTTTGGGCAGGATTTTAAATTATGGGAATTTAACGCTCATCAGCACTCAGAACTCTGAAGGTGTATTATTAAAAAAAGTAGAGAATCCCGGGAAATATTTTAAAATTTTACGAGAGTTGACCATAGCCCATACGGAACGACAGAAAGGGAGATTGGAAAAACATTTGGAACGAAGACAGGATATCCCAGTGACGGATTTGATGAAATAAAGGGGGTTAAGAATTCAATTCCTGTTGGAGATACTGATCTAACCAGAGCAGTAAGTCTGCTAATTCTACTGTAGTTTTGCGGTTGGCGCTGGCTTTGATTTTATCGAATCGTGAAGTAAGGCGGGAATGTCGGCGTGGTGAAGCGATACAAAGCGGATAAATTTCCAGAAGTTGCAGTAGATGGTTTTCCAGATGGCCGGCTTTGAGGCTGCTGCTCTGGGGAATGTCTTTATAGAAAGATTTAAGTTTTTTGATGGTCTGATTCAATAATAAGAAATTTTTTTGCTTTAAAGCGATTTGCACGATTAGCAATAAGGAGCGTAATTGAATCTCCGCTTCGCGTTGACTATATTCGGCGCGCAGGATGCTTTTGGCTTTATAGAGAGCCCTACTGTGCTGATCAGTATCGAAATAAAATTTGGCGATTTCGTAATCCATGACTGCGCGCCATTGCCGGAGGGAAGGGGAGTTGAGCCCCTGATATTCGGATTCGATCAGCTTAATGAGATCTTGAGCTTTGGCAAATTCACCGATTTGGCGATAAAGAGAGAGTTCCAGAGCATAAGCCTCCATAATATAGCGACGAAGGTAAGGTTTTTTGATATCAATGTTGTATTGAGCGGGAGCGCGGCGGATCAAGTAGAGTGTTTGGGCTAATTCAGTGGGGTTTTTCATCTGTAACAGCAGTTGTAGTTTTTGATTGAGGAGCGCGAAGTATTGCTCGGGATTTTGTTTGATGCTGGCAGGAGTGTGTTCCAGCTGGCGGAGGCCTTTTTGCAGCGCCTGGTCGGCAGCCTGAAAATTCTTATCCTTGAAAACATGTAAACGGAAATTAAGATCGGCCTGGATTAGTTTAGCCTCGGGGGTTTGAGCTTCTTTGTCTTCGATTAAGAGTTTATCTTTGCTGAGATGGGTATAAATAATCGGGTTGAGCCCGTCACTTTGATAGAAATGTTCATAGAAGGTGGCTTGTAGGGTTTGATATTCATGTAAATTGTATAATTTGCCGAGTAATGAGTTCTGCTCTTCAATCAATTCGAGGGTTTCTTTCTTAATGGATTCTGAGGTCGCCCCAAATTTTTTGATCAAGAAACTTTTCTTCAATTCCAGTCCCTGGAGTAGTTGATGATAGAAATTATTTTTCCTGGAAATCTCGATGGTTTTATTAATTTGAAATTCCGCCAGGTCGAATAATTCTTTTTCGAGGAGTTGATGAATTGTCAAAAAATCATTCTGGATTATGTCAAAAATAGAGGACTCTCGATGATAAATATTGAGAATTTTCTGAATTAATTGAATAAGATAGTTTTTAATAACCGGCAACTGTTTTGCCTTGGAGTCAAAAGCTGTTTTAAGATCATCTTTTTGATGCTTTGACTGATGGTCTAATTTGTTGAAGAGTTGTAAATAGGTCTTGTTTTCCTTTTGGTTTTTTAGGAAATCTTGCAAATATTTCTTCTCGTTCTTGGTGAGTGATTTTATCAAATTATAGAGGTTGTCTTTTTTTGCTATAGCCATTTAATATTTGATTGGTTTTATAAATTTTCAGCTTTAGGATAAAGAAAGATTTATTTATAGTAAAGTTTTAGGACTTTAATTTTTAGGTGTTTTGTGGCGGGGTGAATGTTGAGTAATTGTGCAAAACTTCTGTAGGCTGAAAGTGTTATTAACAAATAGATTGTAGACGAAGTCAATGATATTGGAAGCAATGATTTCGATTGGATGCCTAATTCCTATTAAACCTTCTTCCCTTTCTAAGTCAAAATTGTGAAATTGGTTGTGCCAGGCTATGGTTGACTTTTGAAAATTCATTGTAAAGATAGATTTGTGATAACTCACTGGACAATCCATTTGTAAGAATGTCAAAATGATTATCGTTTAAATAATTTGCCTTTAAAAAGTGGTGGGAGTAGTGTGAAAATTTTTCTAAAAATGGGAGGTCGATGAATTGGAATCTTTGCGGGCCCGTTTTGAAAAACCCGGTTGCCAGTATAGTCCTGGCAACCAGGGTGAAATTCTGCCGATCAGTGGTCTGAATTAGCTGAGCAGTTCTTCAGCTTTCTTCCAATTCACGACATTCCAGTATTCTTTAATGAAATCAGGGCGGGCATTGCGATGGTCGATATAGTAAGCATGTTCCCATACGTCGAGAGTCAGTAAGGGCTTTTTCCCGACGATCAAGGGGGTATCGGCGTCTTTCATGGGAAGGATTTCCAGTTTGCCGTCGACGTCTTGAGCGAGCCAAGTCCAGCCAGAGCCAAAGATTTTGGCGGCGGTGTCACTGAATATCTCTTTAAATTTGTCTACGGTTTGAAAATCACGGGCCAGAGCCTCGGCTAACTTACCGGTGGGGACACCGCCGCCACTGGGATCTAGACAATTCCAGAAAAAACTATGATTGAAATGCTGAGCGGCATTATTGTAAACCGCTAAATTACTTTCCTGATGAGATTTGCGAATGAGGTCTTCCAAAGTCAGGGCAGCCATCTCTGTGCCTTCAATGGCGGCATTGAGCTTGGTAACATAGCCGGCATGATGTTTGCCATGATGGTATTGGAAAGTTTCCTGAGAACAGAAAGGAGCAAGTTGAGTCGGATCAAAAGGGAGATCCGGTAAAGTGAAAGCCATAGGGAAAAAATTAAGGGATTGCAGGGATCATTCTAGCACATTTTTTCGATCTTCCGGGCTGGAGAATAATTTTAAAGTTTTGCGGACCAGGCGATTGATTGATTCTTCAGTGGTAAATCGGCTCATCTCGGATAGCAGAATCCAACGGATTTCCAGGGATTCTTTTTCCTGACGGAGGAAAGGCTCCTGGTCATCAGCCTCAAAGAGGAAACGCAGGTCAAAATGATAATGTTCAGGGATATCTCGGTGCCGGGGAATCAAGTGAACATCGAGGTCAAAAATCCGGTCGTGCAATGGTTTGATGGAAGTAAGTCCTGATTCTTCCCGGCCTTCACGCAGGGCAACTCTCTGAGTATAAGGATCACTGTCGGAATGCCCGCCCAGCTGTAGCCATTTTTGCAGTTTGAGATGGTGGGTCATGAGGGCTTTTCGACGATCCGGGCTGAGGATCCAAGCGGAGCCAGTGATGTGACCGGGGACATAATTATCTCGATCGAAACTGCGTAAAGCCTGAGTACCGATCAATTGACTGATTTTTTGCAAGTCAGCGGCTTCCCGGGGATTTTCTGGTTGATAATGGGTGAGCTTTTCGCTGATTGATAGTTTTTCCATGGTTTTAAATGAAGGTCATGAGTAATATAACACGCTGAATTTGGCTAAGGGAGCATTTTAAGCTAAGCTGAGAATAATTTAACATTGCTCATAAAATGAACTTACAAACATTGACCAAAGCTAATACCGAAAGACTTTACACTACGCCTGCTTATAAACGCTGTGTGACTGAGTGGTCGTTGGCGGATTGGAGTAATGCCTTGGCTGGTGAGGTTGGAGAACTCTGTAATGTTATAAAAAAGATTCGTCGTGGCGATGAAGTTGATGTCCAAGAGGCCGGCAAGGAATTGGCGGACATTGTGATCTATGCTGATCTATTGGCCTCACGCTTGGGGTTGGATCTGGGAGGATGTGTGCGTGACAAATTCAATGAGGTTTCCGACCGGGTACATTCAAGTATTAAAATTTAGCACGACAACACGGGCGAATATTTTGCTTTACTGGCGTTTCTTTTTAGGGAGGGTGGGCTTGAGTGCGATCACTTGGAAAATGTGCCAGGTTTTTTTGGTACCATCGAGGGTGCGACCGGCGCGCGTTTCTTCGTGGAAATAGATTAAATCGAGAGGCTTTAGCAGTCGGTGGAGCGCCGGCCGAGTCGTGAAAGTGAGTGGGTTTTGGCCGGATTGCATTTTTGGGTTATTCCAACTGTCCCGGGGTCCGAAAAACTGGGCGCAGAAAATCCCATGAGGGCGTAATGAAGTGATGATTTGTTTGATCAAATCCGGTAAGTGTGGTGGTTTCGTGAAGGGAAGTGCATATTGAGCGCTGACGAAATCGAAGGAATCAGGTTTTAATTTGAGCCCTTCAAATGGGGCAACTTTCAAAGTTAACAGTTGAACTGGTATGCCATTACGGTATTTGCGCATGGCCGGGTCACCGTCGATGGCGGTGACTTTTTTGAAACCCATTGATAATAAAAATTTGGAATCTTTCAGTGACCCGGCGCCCAGATCCAAGGCTTGTCCACGCTCTACTACCAGGCGGACGGCATTTTCTAAAAGAGCGCTGGGTGGAACATTTTTACTTAATTCGAAAAACTCTGCCCAATTGGCAAAGCCTTTATTTTTGGAGACGGCTGTGGCGCGCTGGCGTGGTGCTGATTTGGGCATATAGCGCTAAAAGTTTGTAAATAAATTTCGAGCTAGTTGGCCAGCGCGCCACGAGAATTAAGCTTTTCTTTCACCTTTGTAAAAAACTTTTGCTCCCGAAGCCGTCAAGAATCCGACGACCCGCTCGTCGCCCTTGTCTCTATAAGCGGCGGTCCAACTATCACCTTTGCGGAGTTTTAGGTCTTTGTTTACTTGTTTGGCTAATTCATCAGTAACAGCAACTGTGGCCGGCTCGGGCGAACCTTTGAGTAATTTATCCAAAGTCTCTTCACGATCTGCTTCGTCCAAATCATCGACTTCTTTTTGATTGGCGGCTGCTTGTTGGTCGATATCTCTTTGTTCATCACTGTTGGGAGGTCTGGTGGTTTCGTTGGCGGCACGGAAAAAATGGTATTCACCGGTTTTATTGCCGGTAACGAGAACATATTCTCGTATATGGAACATTTTATCGCTATCATTGTAAACAGCTTCCTGATGAGGAACGACAGTTCCGGCATGCCATTTTTCTCCGGCATTCAAATTGGTAGCGGCTTTATCTTTACAGATTTGGAAGATATCGGGATATTTGCCTGGACTGGCTTTGGGATAGCCCTTGGAAGCTTTATCGATTTCTTCTTTGCTGACCTCAGTCTTGGTTTTGGGTGTGCTATCCAGTTTAATTGAATCAGCGGGCATAAATTCACCCATGATTTTGGTAGCGTCCTGTTTGGGTTGTTCCTGAGGTTTTTCTGGTCCTGGTGCCATAGATTTATTGGTTATAATTTTGGTTATCAGAACATTATAACACTATTTGAAAAGCTCGGCCAGAATTTGGTCGGCATTGTGGTCGTCTTTTTGGCGATCTTTGATCTCTTGCTGATGGATTTCAGCGATTTTTTTTTGACTGTTTTCAATCTGATGCTCTTTTTTTTTAGCTTCTTCCAGGATGGCCTGGTCTTTTTCGACCATATTCTTGATGGCGGTGAGAATATGAGTGTCCGGCCGATCTTGGTAAGCCTGACAAGCTTTTAGTACTTCTTCGTCGGAAAGACCCTGGAAAAAGCTGGACTGACGGGCCGTTTGGTATAATTCCTGGATAAGTTGTGCTGAAGCCATGATAGATAAATGAGGGGTTGCAGATTGATAATAACATATTATATTGTGTAGATTAGGCAAACATGAAATCTGCTATAATGTACGAAAATAAATAAAGCGATGGCGCGGGCATTGGAGGTGGTGGAAAAAAGTTGAATTACAGTGTTAATTGGCAAGTTTTTTACGTTTTTCTAGTTCTAAAAAATTCTTTTTGCTGATGACTTTATTCCCACTCCGTCTCTCTATATCTTCACGAGCTTTCCCTGCTACTTCCCCACCTTGTTTTGACACAGTTTTGTTTTCTTTGAAACCTTGCGCGTCCTTACTCCTGGCGATTTCTGTGGTTGCTGCTTCGCCTAGCATGGAAAAGATTAGTTCTAAATCCGTCATATGGTCACGAAGATTTTCTCTTTTGAGGTTTTTGTATTTCTATATTGGGCTGGAGTCATTCCGAAGGTTGCCTTTGATATTTCGGCTGTTAATATTCCGTATTCCTTGTTTTTTATCCCACGTTCTTGCCATTCCTCTGTGAGTTCTTCTCGAACGGCAATTCCACGCAGGCGTTTTTCAATCCAAGCATCTGAGTAGCCTTTTGCTTTATAGATGGTTCTGGTTCTTTTTGTTGCCAACTCTGGATTTTCGATTTCTTGGATTCTTTCGTAGCCTACTTTGGCAAGCCAACGTTTAAATGGTTCTGCTTTGGGAGACGGGATGGACTGAATGATACGGAAGGAGCCTTCTGTATTGGTGCAATTCATTTTTTGGATACCACCCTTTGTTTCTATGTCAAGGGTACGTACAAATTGTACCCACCCTTTTTCCAGTTCAGGATCACGCTTTTTAAGTTTTTGAATATATTGTTTTGAATCGGTGGATTCGATGAGCACGGATACCATGTCTTCAACCACAAACCACCATTCGTCCTTGTGAAAGATTTTGCGAATTGTTGTTTCCTCAAAAATGGCAATTTTGGTTGTGCTATCTGGAGAATTGTTATCCATGATTTTCAGGGTTAGGTTGGTGATAGTACTTTATCCTATCCAGATTAAATGTAGCTGAAGAGGTTGTAAACTTTATATTGAAAGCTAGGTATGTCTGGCTTGATGAAGGCCGCTTTACGACGCGATACGCTGGCGATGGTGCGCGAACCATTTGGACATTTGCCAGATTAGAAAATAAATATTACAGTAATCAATTTATAAAGTTTGAGGAAAATATAATTAATGGAGTATAGAATTAATAATTTCTTAATTTTTCCCAATGCAGCAGAAGAAGAATGACCGGACTTTTGATAAGTTTACCAATCAGTATGCTCTCTCTAAAACGCTGCGGTTTGAGTTGAAGCCGGTAGGAAAGACTTTAGAAAATATGCGTGATCATTTGAAGTTTGACCCGAAACTGCAGACCTTTTTGAGAGATCAGGAGATTGAAGATGCGTATCAGACTTTGAAACCGGTATTTGATGCTTTGCATGAGGAATTTATCAATGAAAGTTTAGAGTCGAAGGTAGTGGCTATGATAAATTTTTCTGATTATTTGGATAAATATAAAAGAAGAGAGGAGCTAGGTGAAAAGGAACTAGAAAAAATAGAGAAGCTTTTACGTATTGAGATCGGTAAAGCTTATGGGCAAACTGCCAAACTTTGGAAAGAAAGGGCTGGTAAGAATGAGAAAGATAAAGATATTTTGACTGAAACAGGCTTTAAAATTCTGACCGAAAGTGGGATTTTAGAATATATAAGGAAAAATGCTGCACAATTTTCTGGAATAAAAACAGAGGAGGAAATATTAAATGCTTTGGGTCACTTTAAAGGGTTTTTCACATACTTGAGCGGTTTTAATCAGAATAGAGAAAATTACTATGTTACTAAGGATGAAAAAGCTACGGCAGTTGCGACAAGGATTGTTAGCGACAATCTGCCAAGATTTTGTGATAATTTGATTTTGTTTGCTGGCAATCAGAACGGATATTTGGATATTTACAATCTTTTAAAGACTGCTGGCAATAGTTTGGTAGATAAAGACGATCAAGTGTTAGAGGAGATTAAAAGTGAATTGTTTAAAATTGAATATTTTAATAAATGCTTATCTCAACATGGAATCGAGGCATACAATAAGCAAATTTCCAATGCTAACTTTTTAATAAACCTTTACAATCAATCGAAGTCCAAAGAAGACGGGTTTAAAAAATTATCGTTATTTAAAACCTTGTATAAACAAATTGGCTGTGGAGAGAAAAAATCTTTATTTTTTGAATTAACTCATAATAAGAAAGCTGAAGCAGAGATCGCACGTAAAGATGATAAAGACGCATTTTCCGTTGAAGAGATTTTGCAATTAGCTGATTTAACTGGAAAGAGGTTATTTGTGGGTGAAACTGATGATGGTTTAATAAATACTGTTCCTGAATTGTTGAGTTATTTAATGAATAAGGGGGATTATTCTGGAGTTTATTGGTCTAAAGTGGCAGTAAACAGTATATCTAATAAATATTTTGCCAATTGGTATGAGCTGAAAGAGAAATTAAGAGATGCAAAGATTTTTAATAAAGGTAAAAAGGGTGATGAAGAGGAAATAAAAATTCCTGAAGTGGTTGAATTACAGGGGTTGTTTGAAGTGTTGGATGGTGTTGAGGATTGGCAAATGGGTTTGTTTAAAAATTCTATTTTGGAAGATGCGGAGAAAAAGTCGATTATTGAAAGAAGCAACTCTGCCTCAGAAGCATTATTAGAACTAATTTTTGATGATATAACAAAATGTTCTAAGTTGTTTTCGGTAATGGCACATGATGTTTTGAAATTGAAGGGTTATACTGAAGAAGATAGTAAACATAAGATAAAGATCTGGATGGACCAGGCTTTGACTGTTAATCAGATGTTGAAATATTTTGTGGTAAGAGCCAATAAGATTAAAGGGGCACCTGTGGATAGCACTTTAACTGAAGGTTTAAACAATATTTTGAATGGTGAGGTGGACTTTGCTGGACAGAAACACCGTGTGGATTGGTTTAAATGGTACGACGCGGTGCGGAATTATTTGACGAGGAAACCTCAGGATGACGCAAAGAAGAATAAATTGAAGTTGAATTTTGAGAACAGTAATTTAGCAGGAGGATGGGATATGAATAAAGAATCGGCTAATTCATGTATTATTTTGAGAGATCCAGAGAAAAGACAGTATCTAGCAATAATTGCAAAACCGAAAAAGCCTCAAAAAGGGCACAATAAAATCTTTGAGAAGAATGATAAGAACACTTTATATGATTTGATTCAAGGTAATGAGGTTTGGCAAAAAATGAATTATAAATTACTTCCAGGTCCTAACAAGATGCTTCCAAAATGTTTACTTCCAGGTAAAAACAGATTTAAGTATGGCGCTACTCTGGAGTTGTTAGAAGTTTATGACAAAGGACTTTTTAAGAAAGGGGTAGATTTTTCGAAGGAGAGTTTATTTAAGGTTATTGACTTCTATAAGAAAGGATTGGAGAAATATGAAGATTGGCAATGTTTTAATTTTAAATTTAAAGAAACAAAAGATTACCAGGATATTAGCCAGTTTTATACGGATGTAGAAAAGCAGGGGTATAGGTTGAGTTTTGTGAATGTGGATAAATCTGTTTTAGACGGCCTTGTAGATCAAGGCAAAATATATCTATTTGAGATAAAAAATCAGGATAATAATGCCAATAAGAAAACTAATCATCAAGATAACCTGCATACTTTGTATTGGAATGCAGTGTTTGAAGATGTCTTGAACAAGCCGAAATTAAATGGTGAGGCAGAAGTTTTTTATCGAAAAGCTTTGTCTAAAGATAAATTAGAATGGACTAATGACCATAATGGTAAGGAGGTTATAAAAAACTACCGCTTTTCTAAAGAGAAATTTTTGTTTCATGTGCCGATAACTTTAAATTTTTGTTTGAAGGATCTCAGAATGAATGATTTAGCTAAAGAAGAGCTGTCTAAAAATACTGAAACAACCTTTCTTGGTATTGACCGTGGAGAAAAACATTTAGCCTATTATTATTTGGTTGATCAGAATGGTATTCCTGTTAAGGATAAAACTGGAAAGACGGTCCAGGGTACTTTGAACTTGCCATTTGTTGATCAGGACGGGAATCCTCGGATTATTAAGGTGGAAAAAAGAGTTATCGATAAGGATGGTAATGAGAAGAAAGAAATTGTTGAATGTAAGGATTATAACGAGATGTTGATCACTAGGGCTGGAGATAGGGATTTTGCTAGAAAGAATTGGCAGACCATCGGAACAATTAAAAAATTAAAAGAAGGGTATATTTCTCAGGCGATTAGAAAGATTGCTGATCTGGCTATGGAGCATAAGGCGTTTATTGTGATGGAAGATTTGAATACCGGCTTTAAACGAGGTCGACAAAAAATTGAGAATTCTGTTTATCAGAAGTTCGAACTGGCTTTGGCCAAGAAATTGAATTTTTTGGTTGATAAGAAAGTACCGTTGGGGGAGGTTGGATCGGTGACTAGGGCTTTGCAACTTACACCACCAGTGACTAATTATGGGGATATAGAAAATAGGAAACAGGTGGGAATAATGCTTTATACACGAGCTAATTATACCTCACAGACCGACCCTGTGACTGGTTGGAGGAAGAGAGTTTATCTGCAGAAAGGTTCTGAGGATAAGATTAAAAAACAAATTATTGAAAAATTTACTGAGATTACATTTGATGGTAAGGACTATTGTTTTGAATATAAAGATGGGTTGGGTAAGAAATGGCGGCTTTATTCTGGAAAAAATGGAAAGAGTCTAGATAGATATCGGGGCTATAGAGACAAAGCGCATGATAATTGGACGGTTGTTAAAATTAATTTAATGGAGATTTTGGATGGAATTTTTGTTGATTTTGATAAATCTAAATCATTACTTGCTCAAATTGTTGATGAAGATTTGCAGTTAGCCAAAGTTTCTGCAGAACATACGGCTTGGGAATCTCTACGTTTTGCGCTTGATTTGATCCAACAGATCAGAAATACTGGTGAGTCTGGCAATCAGAGGGACACGGATTTCTTACAGTCGCCGATTAGAGACGAGAATGGGGACCATTTTGACTCGCGTGAGGTAAAAGAGGGTTTACCAACTTCAGGAGATGCCAATGGTGCTTTTAATATTGCTAGGAAAGGTGTTTTGATGAATGAGCACATCAAGAGGAACTATGGCTTGTTGGTGCGTGATGAAGAATGGGACGCCTGGTTGGCTGGAAAAGATATTTGGGAGAATTGGATTAAAGATAATAAGAAACTTTTGACAGGTAAGAGGAAAATCAGATAGTAGCTGTGAAAAGCGCTGAAAAAGGGGTATAATCTAAAGATTTATCCCTTTTTTAAATGTGTAAATAAACAGATGGAGGATTATATACAAATAACCAAGCTCAATGACTTTATTTTTTGCCCGAAATCACTTTATTTCCATGGGGTTTTTGACAATTTTGACAAGAGGACTTTCCATGCTGAACCACAAACCATTGGAAGGATTAAACATGAGAGTGTTGATGAAGGTAGTTATTCTACTTCCAAACATGTTTTGCAGGGGACTTATGTTTTTAGTGATCGCTGGTCTTTATGTGGAAAAATTGATGTTTTTGATATAAAGAAGGGGCTTTTGACTGAGAGGAAATATCAGATTAAACAGGTTTATCAGGGATTTAAATATCAGCTTTATGCTCAAAAAGTCTGTTTGGAGGAAATGGGTTATCAAGTTAAAAAAATGAGATTGTATTCTTATAAAGACAATAAAAATTATGAGATAGAATTGCCTAGTGATTTGGAAATGGCTGAATTTGAAGATCTAATCACTAGAATGCGACATTTTAATATTTTGATGGATAAGGTTGATACACCTGAAACGAAGTGCCAGATGTGTATTTATAAACCCTTATGTCACTAATATGCTGCAGTTACCTGATTTTATTCATAAACAAATTGTCTTTATTGGCCTCAATAATGAAGAGAAGCTGAGTACTTTGAAAGTAAAGAATGAAAATTTGGCCGTTTATGACGAAGAGGGGAAAATGGTAAATCAGGTCAGTTGTTCGTGTCTATTCGCAGTTTTTATTATGGGCGAATTTACTCTTACCTCTGTATTAATCAAGAAACTTCTAAGTTATGGAGTATCTATTATTATGACCAATAAATATAACTTTAATGTTTATGCTGAAATTGGAGCAGTAGCCGAAGGTAACTATTTATTGAGATTTAATCAGTATAGTTTTAATAAAGATTTGGAATTTGCCCGGAAACTAATGTTGAACAAGATTGCCAATCAATTGGCTTTGATAAAAGAACTGAACCCAGATTTCTTTGTTAAGAAGAGTAAACATAATTATATGAAAGAATTTCGTACTAAAATTGCACAATATGATCGAATAGATCAATTGATGGGTGTGGAAGGTGCTTTTAGTAAGGTGTATTTCAGAGAACTATTTGGGAAACACGATTGGTATGCCAGAATGCCCAGAACTAAAATTGATATTAATAATTTACTTTTGGATATTGGTTACACTTTTCTTTTCAATTTTGTGGATAGCCTCCTGCGCTTACATGGATTTGATACCTATAAAGGAATTTACCATCAACTTTTCTTTCAGAGGAAATCGCTTACCTGTGACCTGGTGGAGCCATTTAGATGTATTATTGATAAAGCTTTATTAAAAGCGTATTCCTTGAAACAAGTGAAGAGTTCTGATTTCAAAAAGACCAAAAATGGGTATGTTATGAAGTTTGAATGCCAGAAGAAATATTTAAGGGTTTTTTCTGAGGCAATTATGAATAGGAAGGAAGATATTTTTAAATATATTAAGCGATTTTACTTTGCCGTCTTAAACGAAACTGATGATTTCCCTGATTTCATTTATAAATAGATATGTTGATCATTACCTATGATTTCACTGTTGATAAAACCCGGACGAAATTTGCTAAGTTCCTGAAGAAATATGGAGTGAGGGTTCAATATTCGGTGTTTAGGATAAAAAACAGTCCAAGAATTTTAAATAATATAGTTGATGAAATTGAACACAAATATAAGAAGATGTTTACGATAGGTGATAGTATTTATATCTTTAAATTTTGCGAGGCTTGTGATAAAAAGGTATTGAAGTTTGGACATGCTGGTAATGAAGATATTGAAATATTGTTTATGTAACAGCTTCTGTCCTTTGCACAATCAGCTTTTATAACGTGGAAGTTATAATGTTTATATCTAAAAACTGCCAAACCTCAGTCTTAATAAATTCAGACTATGTCAATAAGCCAAAAAGTCGTGGTTCATTTTTGTCCATTTGTATCTTTTTCGGCTTGTTGCCTTCAATTACAGGGGCAGATATAAGTGTCTAATTTCTACTTTTGTAGATATCTAGTGTTTGAACGGTTGAAGCAACGGCAGATATAAGTGTCTAATTTCTACTTTTGTAGATGCCAACCTCCGCTTTGCCAACCTCCGGCAGATATAAGTGTCTAATTTCTACTTTTGTAGATTGTTTAAGTGAAGCCAAGGATTCGCCGGGCAGATATAAGTGTCTAATTTCTACTTTTGTAGATTTGGTGAATTGATTGTTACCGCCGAACGGCAGATATAAGTGTCTAATTTCTACTTTTGTAGATTGACAACGTCTGACAGTGTTGTAACCCGGCAGATATAAGTGTCTAATTTCTACTTTTGTAGATGTTTGATGCGCTCCTCCACGCTGGCTAGGCAGATATAAGTGTCTAATTTCTACTTTTGTAGATCGTTAATATGTTAGCACGGGCGAAAAAGGGCAGATATAAGTGTCTAATTTCTACTTTTGTAGATTTCATGTCTGCTTCGGCGTCCGGTAAAGGCAGATATAAGTGTCTAATTTCTACTTTTGTAGATGCTATAATGTCGAATACAACGTCGATCGGCAGATATAAGTGTCTAATTTCTACTTTTGTAGATAGTCGCAGAACGTAAAGAGTTGCGGAGGGCAGATATAAGTGTCTAATTTCTACTTTTGTAGATTTCCAGCTAAACTAGCAGCAGCTTGAAGGGCAGATATAAGTGTCTAATTTCTACTTTTGTAGATATGACTTTCAGTCCCTTGCCTGTGTCGGCAGATATAAGTGTCTAATTTCTACTTTTGTAGATCCTTGCCCTTTGTCCTCGTCTCTGTATTCGGCAGATATAAGTGTCTAATTTCTACTTTTGTAGATACGTTGTGTGCAATTGCTACCAGTCAGGCAGATATAAGTGTCTAATTTCTACTTTTGTAGATAATAAATTGACTGGTGAGTTAAGAGAGGCAGATATAAGTGTCTAATTTCTACTTTTGTAGATCACCGAATCGCAATTTCATCAATCAGCGGCAGATATAAGTGTCTAATTTCTACTTTTGTAGATCGGGTATGGATTATTGAATGCTTTCAAGGGCAGATATAAGTGTCTAATTTCTACTTTTGTAGATCAATGGCGACCATCGAGCCGCCCGTGTGGCAGATATAAGTGTCTAATTTCTACTTTTGTAGATACCAAGAGCGCAGTCACGCTAGGAGCGGCAGATATAAGTGTCTAATTTCTACTTTTGTAGATTTAATTAGATTCATTGTATGTGTGTTAGGCAGATATAAGTGTCTAATTTCTACTTTTGTAGATACTAACAGAGGCGTCAAGCAAGATAATGGCAGATATAAGTGTCTAATTTCTACTTTTGTAGATACATTTAGAGGCATCACCCATTGCAGTGGCAGATATAAGTGTCTAATTTCTACTTTTGTAGATGGCATCAGGCAGACGTAAGTGCGGTAGGGCAGATATAAGTGTCTAATTTCTACTTTTGTAGATTTTGATAGAGTAGACGGCAAGGCTTTGGGCAGATATAAGTGTCTAATTTCTACTTTTGTAGATAATTCGGTAAAAGATAAGGATTCACCTGGCAGATATAAGTGTCTAATTTCTACTTTTGTAGATAATTCGTCTTCGGCAATAGTGTTCCTGGCAGATATAAGTGTCTAATTTCTACTTTTGTAGATAACGCCGCAACCAGCAACAACCAGACAGGCAGATATAAGTGTCTAATTTCTACTTTTGTAGATGCAAGAGATTTTGGACGCAAAGTAAGGGCAGATATAAGTGTCTAATTTCTACTTTTGTAGATTGAAGGCCTTAAACCTAAATAAAGATTGGCAGATATAAGTGTCTAATTTCTACTTTTGTAGATCTGGAGAATAATTGAATCAGAGCCAAGGCAGATATAAGTGTCTAATTTCTACTTTTGTAGATAATCTCGCAAAAAGTTCTTTAAACATTGGCAGATATAAGTGTCTAATTTCTACTTTTGTAGATACTCTTGTCTCCACCTTAGTTGCAACCGGGCAGATATAAGTGTCTAATTTCTACTTTTGTAGATAACCCACCATTGCCTCCACTGGCTCCAGAGGCAGATATAAGTGTCTAATTTCTACTTTTGTAGATAAAAACGCGAGGACTCCATTTAAAACCGGCAGATATAAGTGTCTAATTTCTACTTTTGTAGATCCACCAGCACCCCCAGCTCCGAGAGCGGCAGATATAAGTGTCTAATTTCTACTTTTGTAGATACTGATAGTAATGGTGTTGCGGATACGGCAGATATAAGTGTCTAATTTCTACTTTTGTAGATTCTCCCGTTTGTCTTATTTCTTGCCATGGCAGATATAAGTGTCTAATTTCTACTTTTGTAGATCCTATTTGTTCTTTTAAGTCTTCAAAAGGCAGATATAAGTGTCTAATTTCTACTTTTGTAGATTCATACTGAGAATTTAACACGGCCAAAGGCAGATATAAGTGTCTAATTTCTACTTTTGTAGATCTTGATACGCAGCAGCGGAAGAATCTTGGCAGATATAAGTGTCTAATTTCTACTTTTGTAGATCCAATGGAAAACGGCAAGTTTAAAAACGGCAGATATAAGTGTCTAATTTCTACTTTTGTAGATCGAACAAAAATATGCCACTGACTTTGATGAGGGCAGATATAAGTGTCTAATTTCTACTTTTGTAGATGATGATTCAGGTTTTAATGACACGGGGGGCAGATATAAGTGTCTAATTTCTACTTTTGTAGATAACGTGTGTAACAATTTTGTCCTGTAGGCAGATATAAGTGTCTAATTTCTACTTTTGTATGGTGTGGAGGATTTAAGCTCTTTTTAAGACCCGGTTAATGAGGATGGAGTATGGTGCATTTGTGATTTAGACAACTTTCTAGTAGTCATACTTTATGAATGTATACTTTTTAAAAAAAATCATGGAATATACTGTTTTACCCTCGGTGAAGGGACAGATTACACTTCCGCCCAAGATCAGGAAGAAGTATGAAATCAGTAAGAATACAATCTTTGGTGATTGAAGATGTGGGGAATGGTGAGCTTAAAGTTAAGGTAACAGGCCTTGTGGATCATGATTTAGTCCAATATTACAAAAAAGATGGCGGAGTGAGTTTGCATTTCAAGAATGATGTTGACGCTGAACTATTTGGACTGCGGTTTTTTGGTGCTTTTTTTGTGAGTGCCCAGCATTGAGCTTTTTTCGACTTTGGTGGTATGAGTGCCTTTTTCGATGTTTCTATTGGACAGTAATTTGCGTTCGTCCTGTTTGTCTGTCGGTTTCTTGGGTTGTTGTCGATGGTACATGCCCATGGTTTTTTGTTTTATGGTTTACGGATAGTATATACCACTTTTCAGCGGGAATTAAGGTTCAATTAATGTAAACTTGTTAAAGTGTCAGCAGGATGGACATTTAGAGCTGCGCAGGTATATACTTGCGCAGCTCTAAATGATTCGTTTATCAAAAAAACCATGGAAAAATACGAGGAAGAAGCGCGCCAACGTTGGGGAGATACTGAGCTTTACAAGCAGTCGACCGAACGGATGAAGAAAATGGGTAAAGAGGGGTTGGCGCGCGTGGCCAAAGAAGGGGAGCAGATCGCTGAGGAGATTGCCGCGAAGATGGATCGAGGGCCGATTGACTCCGCAGTTCAGACTTTGATCGCAAAACATTATCATTGGCTGAGTAATTTCTATGAACCAAATCTGGAAATGTATCGAGGTCTGGGACAAATGTATGTAGATGACCCCCGTTTCACCGACTATTATGAAAAGATTGCCCCAGGCATGGCTCAGTTTATGCGAGACGCTATTGTGGCCTACTGTGATGTTCAGTCCGCCAATTAATTTAAACTATTAAAAAACACCATCTTCTTCAGAGAAATATTCTTTGAGGAGGATGGTGTTTGATATTGATGTATTTGATTACATTCTAGGACCACGATCGAAATCGCGGCGAGGTCTGTCCTCTTGAGGACGGGCTTCGTTTACGATGATCTTGCGACCATCCATATCCTGTCCGTTGAGAGCTTCAACGACTTTTTGAGCTTCTTCTTCTGAAGACATTTCGACAAAGCCGAAACCTTTAGAACGACCACTCATACGATCCATGATAACTGCTGCTGATTCAACTGTACCAAATTCGGAAGCAGCTGTTCTCAGACTTTCATCGGTAGTGCTGTAAGCAAGATTACCGAAAAATAATTTCTTAGCCATATGTTTAACTTAACTTAAATTCTTTATATAATTGCGTAGAGTTGTTCGACCTAACCCTGTTTCCTACCTTATATAAACTTGAGAAAGTTATGCTAAGAAGACGAAACAAGAACACTATACGCGACCAGTATAGCAGTATTTGTGCAAAAGTCAATTTAATGGCTTTCCCAAGGTGAAAACTTGACGCAGGGCTGTGCTAGGCCTCAATCGGCCTTAGGAGATTCCTCGCCCGGAATTGATAATGACCACTTTGTCAGTGGATTTTAAGGGTAAATGACTGAGGGCGGCGAAAGCAGCAGCGCTGGAAGGTTCTACCTGTAAATGTGGAGAAACCTGTTCATAAACTTGGTCAATTTCTTTTTCTGAAACGGTGATATCGATTTGCCCGGCTTGGTGATACTCTTTGAGCATTTCATGATAGGGGCTGATCAATCTGGTGACTTTATCCGCGAGCGAGCCGGGAACGGCAGATTTGACGCCGATAATTTTGGCGGTGTGGTGGGGACTATGTATTTGACTGCGATAATTTTCCATACAAAGACCAAAAAGTCCTTCTCCTGTGCCAAAAGGAGCAATAATATAATCTGGATCTTCAGCGCTTAATTCATGAATGATCGTGGTGTAAGCCGTGTGCATGAAATGTGTTACGTCGATCGGGTGATCGTCTCCATTGTTGTTGTCTTTGGCCAATTTAGCGATTTCTTCTGAATAAAGTTGGCGATCCAGTCGTGCCGGAAGGACGTGGATGCCCTGTTTTTCCATTTCCATAGCGATGTCAGGACAAATATCCTCACTTACCAAAGCAGTGATGCGAAAGTGCAAATCTTTAGTCAACTTGGCGATAGATAGAGCGGCATTACCGGCTGTGACCAGGCAAATGTGTGGCTCGGGACGATTGTTGAGATGACGGATGATATTGGCGGAACGACGATCTTTCCAGGTACCCGTAGGATTGGCACTTTCGTCTTTGATTTGGAGGTTTTTGATGTTGAAGGCTTCGTTTAGAGCGGGAATAGTTTTTAGTGGAGTATGTCCAATGCTATGATTTCTCATATTAAAAATATTACGGGAAGGCCGGAGTCTATACCTGCCAAAATTTTTTACAAGGGAAAAACGGCTGCGACGAATCAAAGTTCGGTTATAGTGATGGCTTGAATCCAGCCACTGAGTTATAATGAAGGAAATTTAAACTAAAAATATGGATTGGACTGATAAAACTGTATTGATCACTGGAGCTTCCAGTGGTATCGGCTATGCTATATCGGCTGAATTGACCGCAGTTGGCGCCAAAGTTTACAGTTTCAGTCGGAGCGTTCCGGCAGTGAAAGTGGTGGGAGTGACTTATCTCCAAGCTGATCTGACTATAGAGGCTGATGTCTCCGCTGCAGTTGCTCAAGTCCCCGGACAAATCGATTTGTTGATTAATAATGCCGGGATGATGAAACGAGCGCATTATTGGGAAATTGATGCTGTAGATTTTGATAAAGTTTGGTCGATCGATGTTAAAGGATTTTGGCTGATGTTCAAATATACTCGTGAAAAACTGGCCAAAGGAGCGATGACTTTGCAGATTAATTCCAAAAATGCCCGACAACTGAAAGCCGATACTTTTATTTATACACTGAGTAAATGTGCCAACTTGGTGCTTGACCAATTGGTGGCCAAAGACCGCTCGGATCTGGATATGCGTGTGGCGTATTTTGGGCCGGTTGATACGGTGTTGGAGTGGACAGATTATAATGCTGAGCAAAAAGCCAAAAAGATGGAAGTGGCTTTGACCAAAGAAGAGGCTGGCAAATGGGTGATGCAGTTAATTGATTCAGATAAAAGAGCTCTGCTCTATGATGATCAGAAAAATGAATATTCTTTGGAATAAATGAATCTTTCAAAAAACCCCCTGACCGATGAAGGCAAGGGGATTTTGGAGTGTAATTATTTATATATTAGTCGGAGTGGCTGAAGATACCGGAGTGTATTTTGCCGGACCCAAAGCCAATATCGGCACAAAGATGAAACCCAGGAAGAGTAGACCAAAGGTGTAACCGATGCCTTTGCCGAAGCGCAAAGATAGATTGTACATGACGATCACGGCGACGATCATATTGACCAATGGAATTAGATAAAGTACTAACCACCAACCTGGTTTGCCGGCGATTTTGAGTAAGATATAGATGTTGTAGATCGGGACTAAAACCGCCCAGCCGGGTTGATTGGCTTTGGCGAATAATTTCCAGCCGCAATATACGAAAAATACTACTAAAGCCAGCCAAATAAGGCCCACCCAAGGTGGTAATTGACCGCTGTAACTATAACTATAGCTATAATCCATTTTGTTTTTGATTAGGGAATATGTTGTTGGTAATATATTCTAACCGGAAACTACCAGCAAGGAGATTATTAGACGTTGGTGTATCCCGGGAAATAGTCTTGCTTGATATGATCTGCAGCAACGCCCAGCGTTTTCAAAGTATCACCTAAACTTTCCACCATTGGTTCGGGACCGGAAACATAAAAGATTGGTTTTTGTAAATCCGGTACAAGTCTTTTGAAGGTTTCTTCGTCTATATGTTTAGGGCTGGTGATATAGTGGATGACCAGATGGGGATTGTTTTTGGCGAATTGCTCCAATTCTTCTTGATAGGGGACGTTATGGTCACGATTGGCATACAATAAAGTCACATGTAATTTTGTCCCGTCATGATCTGCTTCTTTAAGTATGGAATGGAATGGAGTGACGCCTATGCCGCCCGCCACGAAGACATACTCTCGGGTTGGGTCCTCCACAGTGAAATCACCTTCAATATCAGATATTTCAATCGACTCACCTATTTTCAAAGCATTTAGGGCAGCTTTGAAGCTACTACCTTTTTCGTTTGCTAACCTGGTGGTGATCATTACCTCTTTTTCAAAAGGGGCTGAGGCGACTGTAAACCAACGGTCTGAACCACGACTGTCAGTGGGTTCATGATGAAGAACAAAGTGTAAAAATTGGCCGGCCTTCCAGTCGAGCGGTTCGCTGTAGCTGAAGATAAAGGATTCTATCCCATAAGTTTCTGTTTTTTTGCGAATCAGATTTAGTTTCATAGTGATTAATTATTACTCTACCGTAATGGTAAATACAAATTGAAATATAAGTGATGATTAAAAAATTGCTTCTCATGATTTATATTTGCGGATTTATGCTAACTATTTAAGATTCGAGAAAATTAATTACACTTTTTTTGATAAATCCGATGTATATAATTTAGTGAGTCTTTGGCTATTTATCAGTCTAAGGAAAAAAGAAGAATCAGATTTTTACTTTAAAAGTTCTGCAACGATTGTGGAGCGGATTTGATTATTAAAATATTTATCCACCCACCACCAAGCGCCACATGTATTGGCTTCGAGAAATACCCAGTTCCTATCTTTGTCGATGAGGTAGTCTGCCCCACAATAATCAATACCAAGTATTTTTTTAAAGTCTAATAATGATTTATATTCCTTAATAGGAAATTCAATGGGCCTAAAATTATGACCAGTTGCCTGGTCTTTCCTGATATCTATTGCTTGACTACTTGGCTTAGAGCTAACTGCAAAAGTCTTTTTGCCAATTGAAACTACTCTACATTCTTCAACCTTATCTATACTTCTTGATATATTATTGGGCAGAACCCTAATGCATCGTTACGGTCTAATAACTCACTAGAGACTCCTTTTGTATAAGAGGCTTTTAACTTGGATTGATCGGTTAGATACCAAGGGGTGTCTAGATTTTTCATGACTTTTGTTTTTCCCTTACAGAATCTTCTAATTTCATTTGGATCATTTGAAATTAATGTTGAAGGAATTTGCATGCCTATCGAACTTGCGATTTTTAGTTGGAGAATCTTATTGGACGCTTTGATTGTTGAACTGGGTCGATTCAACCATTCACATGATATGAATCCATCTATTTGGTCAAAAGCAGCCTTAAGGTTTGCCCTTTGTAATAATTGAATCTGATTAACTGAAGATATATCAAATGGATAGGGCTGTTGAAACCAAGCTTTAGTTAAAGTACTTGGATCTATGGTAATCTGATCACATCGCATCAATAACTTGCTTGTCTGTTGGGAAATTTCAAATGATATTCTTGAAACTCTCTCTTCAGAGTCAGTATTAAATCTTAATACTTCTGCATCCTGATTTTTTAATTCATCAATAACTGAATCAGTTTCGAAACCTTGTTGATGAGTCAGAATGAATATTCTTTTCTTTGACATATGCAATTATTATATACGAAATTAACAAATAGGAGTCATGCCTGTCAATTTATATTGATCTTAAAATATTAAAGATTTATATTGTCTTCAGATTCTGTTTTTGGAACAGCTCTAGAAAGGAGGAATCTAATGCAGTCTAGTAGCAAAAGTCAGAATAGAGCCGACGCTCTACTTCAACTCTTCGTAGAGTTGCCTGAACGAGACAAAGAGAGCCTTCGTTACGATGCAACAACTCAGACGTTGCAACATCGTGAAGAGGCTAGCATGAGTCCTGTGAAGAATAACCGCGAGAGCTGAGCGTTTTAGCCACATACTGTAAAAATTTTGCAGTATGTGGCACCCTTACATCTTTCTATAAAAATCCAAGATGTCTTTGCTGGTGGCTTCTCTAATTTTATTAGAAGAATACATTTCTAAATGTCCATAGTTGTGCCACTTAACTTGATATTCCTTACCATGCTGCTCTAACTCATTGATAAAGTTTTGCATTTGTTTTGCTGGACAATGTTGGTCGTTTTTGCCATGGATTATTAAAATTGGAGAAGTGATGTTTTTAACATAATTAATTGGCGAGCTTTCTGAGTAATTTGATCTTACTTCTGTTGGTGATCCCCCAAATAATTGATTATCTATTTTTTGCAAATAAATATGCTGAGTTTTATATGAAGCAATCAAATCTCCTATTCCCATTACACTAACAACAGCTCTAAATTTATTTGAGTGTAAACCGGCAGCTAATAAACTCACAAATCCGCCCCAAGACCAACCTTGTAAATAGGTCTTATCGTTGTCAGCAAATCCCTCATCAACCAAATAATACTTTAAATTTACGATATCTTGTGTCTCCAGTTTCCCTGGATGACCGATAATTGAATTTTCGAATTCGGTACCAAAGGTTGTAGAACCATGATAATTTAAATAACAAATACCAAAGCCATTACTAGCAAAATACTGTGCCTCGGGACTAAATTCATCTAAAGCACAGGATTTCGGGCCTCCGTGTAGATCAATAATCATGGGGACTGGTAGCGTATTTTTTTTGGGAAGCATCAACCAAGCCTGAATAGGACCATTGGTAGTTTTCACGGAAATAGATTTAAATTCTGGTAAATTTAGTTGGTTTTGTTGAAAAGAAAATTTTGTACTTTCTACTTTATTTTTTAAATTAATGGCTCTCACAACCGGTGGATTATTCCCGGATTGCCATCTGATTAGTATCTCATCTTTCAGAATATACCCTCCATTGAGAAAATAGTCATAAGAACCCTTCTCGCTGCTGATTTTATAAGGTTTCATGTCTTTGAAATCAAAAATATGAACTGTGGTTTTAGCCTGAATAGTGGCTGAAAAGAGTAGCAAAGATTTTTGACTGTCAAAATCTATAGTATCTAAATCTCCATTCACAGTAACTGGTAGTTCACTAAATAACTGAGTTTGAAAATTAAAGATATAAATCCTTTTATTTGTCCCATTACTTTTTACTATAAGTGTTTTTGTTTGATCATAAAAAAACATTGGATTAACTTCTGTTGTATTTTCTTCTAATTCAAAGGATTGGAATTTAGAGTCAGAGATTTTAAAAACATGTAAAATTTGCTTCTGATTATTGGATTCCAGAAAAGATACCATATCTCCAGAGTCAGAAATAATTGGGAAAGATAAATTATTTTTACTTTTAAAGATGATACTGCTTTTGGGATGATCTTGAGTCAGATTTTCCACTAATAAAATGCAGTTTTCCCCTTCCATGAGAATCCAACTAACTGTGGTTTCTGGGTTTTGTTTTGCAGTTGCTATACAAAAAGCGGTATAACCGGACAATCCAGGAGTTAAACAGGCTTTTTTGTCTGTTGAAACCTCGATTCTGTACCAATATCCTTGTTCTTTCCCAGAATGATCAAAATATGCCAAGACGAACTTGCCATCTGAGGAAATGTTGGCGATTAAGCTCCCTTTATCTTCATTGGTTAATTGTTTTACTGGATTGGAACCTGATTTTGAAAAGATTTGAAAAGAACTACCTAGATTCGCAACTAGAGCGGTGGTTCCTGCTGGTGATTGTGACTGAAAAAACCGGTAAAGATATGGCTCCTGAAACGGATTAATGTTTGTCATTTAATATATGTAAATTTATCCAAAAATCCTTGCCTCCAATCTATACACAAGATAATTACGGGTTTTTAGTCTTTTTGAGCAAGTTGAGAAGGACTAGAGCTTCGTTGTGTTCTTCGTCCCTTGCTCCATATAAAAGTGTAACATTTTTTCTCTGTTTAACGGTCTTTTTCAATTCAGTAAAAACATCTTGGTTGGCGGCGATTTCTGATTTGTATTTTCTCTGGAAGGCGACCCATTTTTTGGGGTCGTGGCCGAACCATTGGCGGAGTTCGGTGCTGGGGGCGATCTCCTTTAACCATAAATCCAAAGCGGCTCTTTCTTTTGACACACCTCTGGGCCATAAGCGATCGACCAGGATTCTGAAACCATCATCCTGCTTCGACTTTTCATAAATTCTTTTGAGCTTAATCATGGTTTGTATTTTTGAGAAGTAGCCAAAGTCATGCTAACTTAACCGTTCTATCCAATCGGAAAAAATACCGAGAAACTCGTGTAATTTATCTATAGTATGTTTGTCTGTCAGCTCACCGGATTCGTTGAATTTGTCTGCCGCAAACGGCATCATGATTTCCGGTTTGTTGAGAACGTGTAAATCTAAAAAGACGAAAGTCTGGCGTAATTGATAGATAGCGCGTGAAGCCCCGAGAGCATGTGGAGTAGCACCCATAACGGCTGCCGGTTTGCCGCTAAAACTGTTTTGGCCCTGTGGTCGTGACGCCCAATCCATGGCGTTTTTGAGGACTCCCGGGAAAGAATAATTATATTCTGGTGTAGCAATGAGAATCGCGTCTGCGGCCTCGATCTTTTGCTTGAATTCCGTCACTGAAGCCGGCATAGCCAATTCATTATCCTGATTGAAAAGAGGAATGTTCTGTAGATCAAAGATTTCGATTTCCAGGTTATCCGGGGCCAGTTTCTGAGCGGCTTGCATCAACCATTTGTTATATGATTGTTTGCGTAAACTACCGACAATACCGAGGATTTTTTTTGGTGAATTCATATTGCTATTTCTTTATTTTTGATTCTGGCGGAGGGGGGGAGATTCGAACTCCCGAACGTCTTGCGACGTTGCACGCTTTCCAAGCGTGTGCACTAGGCCACTATGCGACCCCTCCCCGAGAGATTTTGCGTCTTTGTTTAAAAAACCTTCGCAGACGCAGAGGCAGCATAATAGACCAGCCCTTGATTTGCAATATTAAAGCTTATTGACGCACTTTAATCAGAGTGGGCACTAATTCAATTAACCTGAGCTCAAATAGGACTGAAGTAATCTAGAGGATTTCCTTTAATTTCTCAGCAGCCAGTTTTCTCATGCTCATGGCGTTTTTTTGGTTGATGGTCATTTCGGCGAAAGTCAATTCGTGGCCGGTGGGCTGGAAAATGCTATTCCAACCGAATGTGTTGGTGCCGCGAGGATAAACGATTTGGCCAAGTAAAATTCCTTCAAAGAAATGGATTTCTTCGGGTGAACGACTATAGCCGATAATAGTTTTGGCTTGGGCTTCGGTATTACCCATTTTATGAGCAAGATCGGCCAAACCCTGCGGTCCGATTGATTCCAAAAACCATTTGATCAAGGGCCCGGGCAAACCGTTGAGACAATCCAGATAGAGGGAAGTATCTTCGACTATGAATTCGCCTTCATGGTACTTCAAAGCTTCCTGTAATTTGGCGCGAATAATTTTTTGGGGATCGAGATCCTGAATTTCCGGTAAATCTATCTTTAATTGTTCGACGGGGTGGTCATCTAAAACGGCTTTAACCTCTGCGAATTTATTATCGTTACCGGTGATGAATTTAAGCATAAAATGGTTTAATTAATGGGATCAAAAAGCTCCTATCTGAATGTATGTGCAGATAGGGGCTGAGGCTTAGTATTCTAGGGCGTCACCGGAATGGTGAATTACTACTTGTTAGCGGTAGTTGATCGAGTGCTTCGAGCAACCTTTTTCTGCTTCTTTTTCAGTAAAGATGCTATTTCAGTTCGAAATTTGCCGGGGTTTTTGGCAAGTGTGCGCAGTGCGCGTGTAGAAACCTTGATACGCAACTTTTGACCACTGACCGGATCAACGATAGTTCTCTTGCTAACATTGGGCTCGAAAGTCCTTTTGGTGTGACGATTAGAGAAAGAAATGTTGTAACCGGTGGATTTCTTTTTACCTGTTAGTTGACAAATTTTAGACATACAATTGCGGATTAGGGTTGGCAGCCCGCCTTTTTGAGGCTAAAGCAGGGGAATATTAGCATGGAATAAGCTAAATGCAAGTTTTTTTGAGTGTCCTTGGCTTCGATCCCGGGTGATGTTATACTCACAGCGTTAAAATGAGTGTTAAAAATTGGTCTATCCGTATGAAAAAGGATCAATATTATCAAATGACTGAAAGGCTTTTAGAAAAAGCCGGAATAACGATTAATGGTTCAGGTGAATTTGATTTGCGAGTAAATGACCCTCGACTTTTCAAACGAGTATTGGGAGGTGGCACTTTGGCTCTGGGAGAGGCTTATCTGGAAGGATGGTGGGACTGTCCAAGGCTGGACGAGTTTTTTACCAAAGTATTGAAAGCAGATTTACGGAAAAGTTTGAGTTTTGGTCTGAAAGATATGACTTTTGTCTTGGGATCAGTATTGATGAATTTACAATCCAAATCGCGCGCCTTTCAGGTAGGCGAACGACATTATGACCTGGGAAATGATTTATATGGGCCGATGTTAGGGTCAAGTATGGCTTATTCATGCGGATATTGGAAAAATGTAGATACACTGGATGCGGCTCAAGAAGCGAAATTTGACTTGATCTGTCGGAAAATGCACCTCAAAAAAGGCATGAAAGTTTTGGATATTGGTTGCGGGTGGGGGACTTTGGCTGAATATATGGCTAAAAATTATGAGGTAGAAGTAACTGGAATCACGGTTTCCAGAGAACAGTTAAAATATGCCCGGGAACGCTGCAAGGATTTACCGGTTAAATTTGAATTGATAGATTATAGGAGTTTAAATGGTAAATTTGACGTGATTGTTTCGGTGGGAATGTTTGAGCATGTTGGCTTGAAGAATTATCACACCTACTTTAAACAAGCCGCGGATTTGTTGGATAAAAGAGGTTTATTTCTACTGCACACTATCGGTGGCAGAAAACCTGTGAAAATGTTTGATCCCTGGCTCCATAAATATATTTTCCCTAATGCCTTACTGCCTGCGGTCAGTAATTTGTCGAGCGAGGCTGAAAAATATTTTGTGATGGAAGACTGGCATAATTTCGGACCATATTATGATCGTACTTTGATGGCCTGGTGGGAGAATTTTGAAAAGGTTTGGCCGGAACTGCAGCCGAAATACGGTGATCGCTTTTATCGGATCTGGAAATATTATTTACAGCAGTGCGCGGGCTTGTTCCGAGCGCGAGAATGTCAGTTGTGGCAAATAGTGTTATCCAAAGGAGGTGTACTGGGAGGCTATAATTCTGTAAGATAGTCTCATGTTGGAATTTGTTTACACTATTTTTGCTCTGGTTTTGGTGATTACTTTGCACGAGTATGCTCATGCTTTTACGGCGAACTTTTTGGGTGATCCGACGGCCAAACATCAAGGGCGAGTGACTTTGAACCCGTTGGCTCACCTCGATCCTTTGGGAACTGTTTTGATGTTTTTGGTGGGAATTGGTTGGGGAAAACCGGTGCCGGTAAACCGGGCTTATTTCAAAAGGCCGGTGGCCTATGAAGCGCTGGTAGCAGTGGCTGGCCCGATGATGAATCTACTGATCGCCATCGTAGTTTTGATCCCACTGAAATACTTTATCTATTATTTAAACACAGAGTTGTCCGTGCTGCTCAGTATTATTTTTGATGTTTCAATTCTGCTGTTTGCTTTCAATATGTTGCCTTTTCCCCCATTGGATGGTTCGAAGTTTTTGCAGCTGATGATCCCTCGTCGTTGGCAACATCGCTATCAGGCTTATTTGGCTAATGCCAGCCTATATTTTCTGGCTTTCTTGATTGTGGATAATTTTATTCTGGCTAAATATTTCCATTTTTCAGTTTTGAGCTGGTTGGTGGGGTGGATAGTCTTTGGTATTAAGACGGTACTTTTTTTAGGTAGCTGAAAAACAAAAACCCCATCTGAGGATGGGGTTTTCGGCAGCTGTTTTCGCTACCTAGCTGCTCCCACCCCGGTTCAGCCACTTTAAAGTGCTTTAGGGGAATAAACCGAAGATGAACCGGATGTGGTGGGAGTCATTGAGTGCTATCCTCTTACTCATAATACCGTTGGGGCGTGGCGCGGTTCGTTAAGGGTCTAGAGCCTTTAGATTTTATTGTAGTTTTTGAAAACTGTCCTTCGTGCCGGGCCATCTCAGGAATACATATCCCCGTATTCCTTTAAGTGGGTGACCGCAGTTTCGCCCCACGGGGTGAAACAATTGAGCCTCCCTTAATGTAGATTAGTGAGAGAGAAAACCGAGATTTAATCGTGCACAAAAGATAGTATTTAGAACTATAGTCTAATTTGCCTGAAATAACAATGAGTTCAACTTTAGTTCTTCCAGCAAAGGTCATGGAAAGGGCAATGGCCACAAGGATCAGACCGGTCGATTTTCTCGAAATTTAATTGCTGGATTTGAGTGTGAACGAATTTGATATTGTCGATTACTTCGGCTTGATCGGCGTTGGATATACTGACAGTCGGATGTAGAAACTGGTCTTTTTGACGGGATTTTTCCAGAAATTCGATCTTGGCGACGGTCATGGGGCGTTGTTGAAATTGGCGTTTGAATTGAGGAGAGCGATCGCAAAGTAATTGATAGAAAACCAATTGGCGCCAGTAATCCCCACCGTGAGTAATTTTTTTCAGTCCACTATCGGTGTTGCCGGTTTTGAAATCTGTTACAATTAAGCCATTTTCGGTTTGTTCGATTTTGTCTATTTTTCCGGTTACGGGGATCCCTTCGATATTGATGCCATCATGGGCAAAGTTGAATTCAGTGATAGTGTCGGCTGAAAACTGTTCGGAGAATTGATCAAAATAGTCGCCTAGAATATTTTTGCCAATTTCCAGCTTTTCCCGATAATCATCTTCGGTCAGTAACTCTCTTTGTAGGGCGGTCTGAAAGTGCAAGGTGAGAAATTCTCGAGCGGGCTTGATTTTGGTGCGATGATACTGTTTGAAATAACGATCAAGTGCTGCATGGATAGCACTACCCATAGCGGCGGATTTGCTGCGGGCCTGGGGAAGACGGATGAGGTTTTGATAGAAGAATTTGCGCGGACAGGAGAGATAATTGTTCACGGCTGTAGGCGAAAGCACCACTTGATTGACCAATCCTTTGAGAAAACTTTGTTCATCGGCGTTGAAATTGTTTCCCGAATCAAGCAAAAATAAGCTTTCCAATTCGGCCAGTTCTTGATCAGTTCGATTGGTTTGAGAGTTTTTCTGGAGAAGGTTTTCAGGAATTTCGTTGAGGAATAGGCTGGGCAAATCCTCGCGTACTTTGTTTTGCTCGGAACGGAAGCGAGCCAGACTGAGGTAGACCATTTTTCTGGCGCGGGTGAGAGCAACATAGAAAAGACGACGATTGTCTTCTTCGATTTCTTTTGTTTCATCAGTGATTTCAGCACTGATCAGGCCACGGGGTAAAGTGATATTGTCAGTTTTTCCACTTTTGTCCCAGCTGTTATGAGTACAGCGGATCAAAAAGACATGCTGGAATTCCAGGCCTTTGGCGGCATGTGCGGTCATCAATTGGACGCCGTTCTTTTCTCCAACCAGGGGATTCTCTAAAAGTTTCAAATTATGGTCAGCACGGATTTTCAGTTGTTCCAGAAAGTCGGCGATGGTGAGACTATGGTTGCGGTGATTCTGCTTTTTGATTTCCTTGAAGAGAGTATTTAGGCGGTTGAGTCCTTCCAGACGAGATTTTTGTTTCAAAAGATAGTTGAGATAGCCGGAAGTTTTGATAACTTCTTCGAAAAATAAACTGAGTGTTTCATTGATGGAAGTATCTTTCCAGTCGAGGATTTGTTGGGCGATTTGCTGGAATTTTTGAGGTTCCCGTATATGGGCGGCTTGGAGATGTTCAGGGAGGTGAAGTATTTGGAAGAGGCTATAGCCTTCTCTTTCCAGGCGTTTTTGAAAGTAGTAATGAGAAAGTTTGAGCAGATCGAGTCTGGGCATTTCCTGAAAATCGAGAAAGAGTACCTGCATCAACAAATCATTATCATTGGGATTGTTGATCAAGCGGAATAATTTGATCAATTTGTCGATTTGCAAATCTTCCAAAATGTTTCGGCCGGCGATGATTTGGTAGGGGATAGCTAACTTTTGAAATAACTCGATTAAACCCTCTGCTTGATAATGTTTGCGATAGAGAATGGCGATTTCATTTGGACTGATGCCATCTGCCAGTAACTTTTGAATTTGTTTGGCCAGACCATAATTCTCGGCATCTTCACTTTCATAAGTAGTCAATTGTAGTGGGGCCGCCGGCGCGTCGACCTGCGCAGTAAGATGTTTGTCGATGGTCGGTATTTTGGCGGCGAGACGGGTCTGATTGTTGGCGATGATGGCGCCGGCCGCATCCAAAACGCTTTGCTGACTGCGATAGTTTTTTACCAGAGTAATGACTTTTAATTCCGGCTGATATTTTTGATGGAATTCGATAATATTTTCTACGGAAGCTCCCTGGAAGCGGTAAATAGATTGGTCATCGTCACCTACTACAAAAATATTTGGTGAATCGAAAAAGCTGCCGAGCAGATTGACCGTCAGGTTTTGAGCAGAATTGGTATCCTGGTACTCGTCGACCAGAATGTACTGGTATCTTTCCTGATATTGACGAAGTAGACCACCATTCTGGTCGGCTTCAGACTGAAATTTTTGACTGACCAACATGATCATGTCTTCATAATCATAGCGCTTTTGTTGGGCGATTTTTTCCTGGTAGAGCTGATAGGCTTTAGCTAATTCTTGCTGTTTGGGTAGAGATTTTTTCAACTTTTCCAGAAAAGCGCGGAGATTATTACGGAAGGCGGTGCGTTGGACACCATCATTGCTTTTGCTGCCATTAAGGTTTTGCTGATAATTCTGCCATAATTGTTGATAAAAATTGAGGTGGGCTTGTTGGAGAATGCTTAATTGGGAGAAGTGCGGAAGGATGTTTTCCGGACTGGCCAAATTGACTAAAGCCTCTTCAGGACGGCCTTTGGTAGCACAGAAGTCTTTTACCAACGGATCGAAAATTTCCAGGAATTCTGAGAGGTCTTGGCATATTTCAGTAAACTTTTTGGGAGTGATGTTTTCTTTTTTTAAATCACTAATCCGTTTTTCCAGATCAGGAAGGTAATGGTAGGCCTCGCCGGTTGGACGGATCGGACTGCGCGTGCCGAGTTGGTCGATAATTTCCTGAAAAAGAATGATTTTTTCCAAATCATCAATTTGCTGATGATCTCGTCCCAAACCAAATTCGTCACTATTTTCGAGGATGATTTCATTACAAAAACTGTGGAAAGTGGCGATTTTGACATAATAAGCCGTCGGTCCAATGATTTCCAAGAGTCTTTTGCGCATGGCGGTCACTCCGGCTTCGGTGAAAGTCAGGCAAAGGATATTGTATGGATCAATCTGAGTTTCGAGCAGGATTTTGGCGATACGCACGGCTAATATTTGTGTTTTCCCGGTGCCGGCTCCGGCAATAGTCATGACCGGACCTTCGATATTATCGACGGCTTCTTTTTGCTCGGCATTCAAGGCATCGTAATACTTCTGAAAAGTGGCTAGGTGACTCTGATTGTTGGGTGTTTTGGACATTGGCGACATATTAACATCGAAGCTATTTCTCCCAAACTATTTTCGATTGTTTTTTAGATATAAGTGACCTATGAGATGAAATTCCCAAGTGTTATTTTACTTCTTGGAGTTTCATGGTATGATTTCACCCAGACTATATTATCGATGACAGATGACTAATTATCCAAAAAGTCCACGAGACAGGTTAAGTACAATACCGGATGCTTTTGAACGTTCTCCGGTTGGGGAGTCTGGTGCTTCTAAGGAAAAAGAAAAGTCGGGTGATTTGATCAGAGGAATATTGAGAGAAATTAAATTGCATGATTATCAGCTCAGTATGCAGATTTGGCATATGATCATGGAAATTCAGAACAGAGGTTTTATGCCGGTGGATGAAATCTTGAAGGAGTTACAGGTGAGAGTGGACAGGCCTGCGGAAGCTAAACATTTCTTTGAACAGGCTTTGCAATCAGCCAGAAGTGTGACTTCAGCCTCCGGGTTAAATAAAAGGATTAGAACCTTGTTGGGTGGAACATTTGCAGATCCGGAAAAGTTATCCAAAAAATAATTGGTATTGCAAAAATATTGCATTTGCCTGAAGCTCAGGCTAAAGTTTGAATAATATTTTTGCAGATTTATGTTTAACGCTGTTTTAGCAACCATTATAGTTAGTCTGATTTCTCTGATGGGAGCTTTATTATTGTTTAAAAAAAATTTAATTAGAGGTGATTACGGAGGAATAATGATTAGTTTAGCGGCTGGAGTAATGTTGACTACCGCTATTTTGGATTTATTACCGGAGGCTTTGGAAGGAAACCCAGGAAAGGGGATTTATTGGATGTTGTTGGCTGGAGTTTGTACCTTTTTTATTATGGAAAGGATGATTCATTGGTACCATCATCATCATCACTGCCACGACCAACATGAGCATAAACATGACCAAGAAGTCGCCCCGACGGCATACTTGATTTTACTGGGAGATGGTTTGCATAATTTTTTTGATGGATTGGCGATTGCAACAGCTTTTAGTGTCAGCTGGGAAGTCGGCGCAGTAACGACTTTGGCAATTGTCCTACATGAAATCCCGCAAGAGTTGGCTGATTTTGTGGCTTTGGTGCATAGCGGCTTTACGGTTAAGAAGGCCTTAATTTATAACTTGATTTCCGGGTTTACGGCGATAATGGGAACAGTTGGAGGCTGGTATTTTTTACAAAATGTCAGCGGAGCTTTACCTTACCTGTTGGCTTTCAATGCCGGAATGTTTATCTATATCGCTTGTTCAGATCTGATTCCGGCTTTGCATGATGATTTCAAGAAAAATCGTAAATGGATTCAGACATTCACGTTTTTACTGGGAGTGATAACAATGGCTATTATTATGAATACGGTTAATGAAAGTGTTTCAACGCAAAACCAGGACAGGTCACCGGTTATAGAAACACATTTGGAAGCAGGCAATTAGAGAAAGATTTTTTTGAGATAACGGAAAGCCAAATCCGGGTTGATGAAATATGGTGAAGTGGCGATGGTGACAATACTGGCCCGAGTCAGGGTTTTTTGGATGGCTTTTACTTTGAGTTGATTGTCGATGTAGTCCAAATCGGGTGAAAAGAAATCCAAGTCGAGATCGAGGATGTAACGTTCCGGTAATGGTTGTTTGATCAAATCTTCCAGAGTGCCGGAAGAATTAACTATTTTCACTTCGCCCAGTAGACCTGTTTTGATGGCTGGAGGAATAAAATTGCCAACATTTAAAATTTCATTGGTGTAACGCAGTAATTCATCTTCGATGTTGGTTTCTGCCGGAGTGATTAAAGTTGCCGGTATTCTAGTGTCTTTGTGTTGGTCGATATGAATCAGGGTGAAATTTCCCTCTAGCTGATTTTGTGTTGTATACCAATGCCAGAAGAAGAAAGCATGATTGTGGTTGTCGAAAACAAATATCGGTGCCTGGTTGGTTCGGTTGGGAAATAATAAAAAAAGTCGTAAGCCAGGAAAGGAAAGGGTCCGTCCATTTTCAAATACGGAAAAAGCGGGAGTAACTCCATAAGCTAAATTGTCCAGAGCTAAATTGACATTAGAAAAAAACTGAAGTGGAGCGATGCGCAGGTAGGGATCTGGATTTTCGGCTGATCTTTCCTCATAGTCGAAAGCATTGTTGCCAACTGCTTCACTGAGGAATTGCTCTTTTTGATAACTTTGAGGGATATCCATTGGCACTATGGAGAGTTGGTTTTGCCTTTATATAAATAGCGTGGTAGAATAACGCCTGTCAAAATATAAATAAAAAATTATGGCAAAACCAAATAAAAAATCCGACCAGTTGGTGTCTGAAGATGAAATGATGCTTGATCATGAATATAGTGATATGTGTTATGGAGGTGGGATGTATTGTGATGGAGGTCATAGGTGGACAAAGAAAATCGTTGCCGTAACTGCCAGCGCACTTTTTTTGGTGATAACTATTTTTGTCGGTATGCAGGTTTGGGGAAATCCCTGGTATAAAAATATCCGGGCAGAATTTACTTCTACTCCATATGCCAAGACTATTACTGTTGAGGGTGAAGGAAAAATTACCGTGAAGCCTGATATCGCCAAGGTTTCTTTGTCTGTAGCTTCTGCAGGAAAGACTGTTGCTGAAGTAACAGCTGATAATAATACCAAGATGAATGCGGTCATAAATCAATTGAAGCTGTTGGGAATTAAAGCTGCCGATATCCAAACCACTGCTTATAGCCTGTATCCTCAATATGACTATGGAAATCCAGTTATGGATCGTGGTGGCTATGTTCCTACAAAGCCAGTTACCCCAAAAATCCTGGGCTATAATTTAAATCAAACTGTTTTAGTGAAGATTCGGGATCTGGCTAAAGCTGATCAGGTCTTGGATAAAGGAATAGCTGCCGGAGCCAATGAGGTTGGCAGTTTGACATTTGATTTGGATGATGCCAGCAATGTCAAGAAAGAGGCTCGCACCATGGCTTTCCAGAAGGCTAGAGAAAAGGCTCAGGATATGGCTACAGCCGCCGGAGTTTCGCTCGGTAATGTCATCACTTTCTCAGAGAATACCTATGGTGGAGGAATGCCATATGCTAATTTCGCCATGAAAGCGATGGATTCAGTCGTAGAGTCTGCGCCATCGCCGGCAATTGAGCCAGGTAGTCAGGAATTCACTATCAATGTTTCGGTAACTTACGAAATTAATTAAGTTTGTTAACCTTTTAATATTTAATCATTTTCATATGATGATGAAGGGAAAATCTCACAGAATGTGTACCGGTCTAATGATGTTAGTCTTCGGTGTACTCTTTTTCTTGGGCACATTAGGAGTCTGGCCGGAATTTACTTTGGCTAAGTATTGGCCATTAGTAATTATAGTTCTTGGTCTGCATAAAATGCTTTGCATGAAATGCGGTAAGGACCGCCATGAAATGATGCACGATAAGAGATAGTATCGTTGTTTCAATGGAAAAGAGCCTCTCTGGATAGAGAGGCTCTTTTTATAACAGGTTCGGATAGCTAGTGGTCAGGATGTGGGAAATAACTTGATGAGATCTCTGGGAAAAATGGTGTTGAGGATATTTTTCTTTTCCGCCCAACCACGTTGAGCAGTCCAAACGCCATATTTCAAATAGTCAATTTGATCGATGGAAAGTAGATCGGAGTTGATGGATAATTGAACTTTTTTACCAATTGCTGTTTTGATTTGAAAGTCCGGGAGATCCAGTCGGTTGGGTTGGCTGTTTACTTCTAAAATGAGCTTTTGGTCAGCCGCCGTATCGATGATTTTTCCCATATTTATAGCTATGACTTCGCGTTGATTGAGGATGCGGGCATTGGGACAGGAAAGCATTTTAACTTTCGGGTGGAAACTGAAGGCTTTTAACACTCGAGCTGTTTGTTTGGATTCTACCAGGTTGAAGTCATGGGCGATTTTAATGATGATGAAGTCGATTTGTTTCAGTGATTTGGCGGGAGGCAGATCCAATGAGCCGTCAGAATTGATAGCGATTTTGAGTGATTTGAAGATCTGCAGTTGAGGATGTTTTTTCTGTAAATGAGCTATTTCGGTGAGTTGTTGAGAAAGTTTTTCGGAAGTGAAAGGTGAAGGGACTTGGCTGGTGGAAAAATTATCGGCGACGGCAAAGTAGGCGAAGTTGTTTTTTTGCATGGCTAGACAAATTTTTTCCAGAGAGTTTTTGCCGTCGCCATAGTCTGTGTTGATATTGAGATCACCTTTTAGATCGGTGAGTTTAACCAGATTGGGCAGGTTATGATTAATGCTGGCTTGGAACTCACCGCGAGTTTCACGAAGTACGGGAGGAATATAGCTAAATCCAACGGCTTTGTAGAAATTTTCTTCAGTATCGCCGAGAATAAATTTTTCCGTTACTTCACCTTTTTTATTTTTAACCAAATCGAAAATCCCATATTCATTGATTTTTTTATGAGCTTTGATGGCGATTGTGCGGATTTCTACATTGTGATCTTTGGAGCCGGTAAAATAATGCAGGGCTGCCCCAAAGGATTTTAATTCTACCACTCTGAGATCGGCTTGAACTCCGTTTTCCAGAATTACTGAACATTTGGTCGGTCCATTGGCAATAATATTTTTAATCAGTGGGAATTTTTGGAAGTGGGCGATGAGGAGGGGAGCGTCTACAATATCGAAAGGTGCAGCCAAAAAATCCAAATCTCCAATAGTTTCTTTGCGCCGGCGCAAACTACCGGCGTATTGGACCTTGGCTAAGGGAAGTGAAGTGATAGAAGATGTATTGGCCGTATGTCGAGATTTTTCGGCAGATTTTTTGGAGCCTTGGATCTTTTTCAAATGAGCGATGATTTGTTTGGCGAGCGGCAAGGCTTCGGAAAGTAACATGCGCTGACTGTATTTGGCGCCCTCTTCGATGGCCCTAAGTATTTCCGCTTCACTTTTTTTACCCATCCGTGGTAATTCGCTGAGTTTACCGGCCAAAGCAGCGGCTTTGAGCTTTTCCAGATTATCAATTTTTAGTTGATGGTAAAATAAGGAGGCTCTTTTTGGACCGATGGAACGGACATTGAGTATTTCCAATACGCCACGACCATATTTTTTCAATAACTTTTGGTGATATTCACAGACACCGGTTTCGATCATCTCTTCGATTTTGGCCTGTAAGTCCTGTCCGATTCCAGGTAGTTCAGATAGTTGAGTGGGGTCGGCTTTCCAGATTTCCTTTAATTCCCGTCCCATACCACGAATATTTTCGGCAGCATTTTTATATGCTAAAACACGGAAATGATTTGCTTCATCGATTTCCAATAATTGACCGATTTCTTCAAAGGTGGTAGCAATTTGGAGATTATCCATGGTGGGAAAATAGGCTGTTTTATGTTACAATAATACGATTAACTTAAAAATAAAAATAGATGTCGAAAACAAGTCCGAAATCAGCTCCAAAATCCATTAAAAAAATCCTGGCTTGGGCTGCTTCGCCTTCTAAAGGATTCAACTCCGACAGTATGCTGGACGCCTTTCTGAGCGGTGTAGCTGAAGTACCGGGTGTTGAAGCTGAAAAAATGTATTTAATTGATTTGAAAATTGATTACTATACTTTTGCCAATCGCATACCAGATCCGACCAAAGAGCCGATGATGACTGATTTGGCGGAGAAAGTTGTTTCAGTGGATGGTATAGTTGTGGCGACACCTTGTTTTAATTTTAACGTGCCGGCCCCTTTAAAAAATATTCTGGATCGATTGAGCTATAAGGCTCTTGATTATAAAAAAATGAATTGGTTGCAACAACCGACAGGCCAATTACATAACCTGCATAATTTCTATCTGGTGAGTTGCGGAACACCCTGGTGGTTACTGCATCTGGTAACCTGGTCATTATTCCCGATTTTCTGGTTGCGCGCAGTCTTCTGGTACTTTGGCGCTCATAGCTGGGGAGGAATTTATGGAGCTGGACTGACTGGTAAAAAATTGGCGCGCAATGATGTCCGCCTGATGGTGCGTTGTAAACGCGCCGGAAAGAAATATGCTCAAAGGCTGGTCAAACTCTAGGTTTTATTTGATTGATCGGGATACCCTTTTGGAAGGATATAATATTGTCGGCGGTGGTGACGAGAATTCTTTCCAAAGCTTCGCGGCTGTTGAAACCGATATGAGGTGTAATGATAACATCGTTACGTTTGATCAGTAGGTGATTTTCGAGAATGATTGAGAGATCATATTTTTCCGACATCTTTCCTCCCATCAATTGACTTTCTTCCTGGAGCTCGCCTTCTTCTTCCAAAACATCCAGGCCCGCGCCGGACAATATACCCTGCTCCAAAGCCATTAGTAATGCTCGAGTTTCAACCAGTCCGCCGCGGGCCGTATTGATCAACAAAGCACCTTTTTTGATTTTACCAATATTCTCCTGATTGATAATATGTTTGGTCGACGGCAGCAGAGGAGCGTGTAATGTGATTATATCGGATTGTCCCAATAACTCCTCGATACTTGTTGTATAGGTAAAGCCATATTGTTGGGCCAATTCCGGTTTGGGAGATGGATCGTTAACCAGAACTTTCATTTCAAAACCGGCTTTGGCAATTTGAGCGACATTGAGTCCGATACGGCCGCCGCCGATGATTCCGATAGTTTTTCCCTGTAGGTCAAATCCGGTCAGGCCGCGATAATCGAAATTTAATTTTTCAGTTCTTTCATAGGCCGCCATAACTTTACGGGATAAGGCCAAAATTAAAGCAAAAGTATGTTCGGCCACCGTACGCTCACCATAAGTCGGAACACTACAAACAGTGATCCCTTTAGCTTGGGCGGCGGCGAGGTCGATATGGTCAAAGCCCATCGATCGTGTAGTGAGGATTTTCAAAGCTGGTAATTTTTCTAGAAGTGCCGGCGTGACAGTCGAGTAAATAAAAATGGAAATAGCCTCTGCGTCAGCGACTTGAGCTGCGTTTTCTGTGTTGAGAGGTCCTTCAAAAAAACTTAATTGATGTTCACTGAGTGCTCTAGTCAGAAACTCTTTTTCCCAGGCTTCGATTTCGAAAATGGCAATTTTCATAATAGTTTTAGATAGTTTTCTCTAATTGTAAAACGAGTCTATAGAAAAAACCAACTATCTTTATTCTATCCTTGGTAAATCAGTTTCAAAAAGATAGAATACTGAATGTCTTTGATTAAAATATTATGAGTTTATTAGATAAAAAAAGTGCAGAAGTAAGTGATGAATTGATTGGTGATCATGAACGAAGATTACCAACTGATGAAAATGGACAAACTCTGGGGCTCGCTACCAGGACTAAATCGGGATTAAGACCAAAATCAGTGATTACAGAAAATGATGAGGCAGATTCACCACTAGATTTATGGGACGAGGAAATTCCCAGCTTTGTTCAACCTCAGGAAGTCGATAGGGAAGGGGTGGTGACAATGCCTGATATAGGAGCGGTTTTGGAATGGAGTCAGCGAGAAGTCGAAAAAGTGGACAGTTTTATTGAGCAACTGGACCAATCCAGGGCTATTGATGAAACTATATTAATGCCAGAAGAAACATTGGAAGATGATAAGTACCAAATGATTTTGGGGAAGATGGCGGACAGTGATAGAATCCTGTTGCATTTACAAAGACATGCTGATTATAAAGTGGCCTGGTGGACTTCACCGAATTCGCTGGTACGACTGTGGGGCCAACTAAATGCCAGTGGCCAGGTTTTGACAGATGAGGCGATACTTGCTGATATTGTGGCCGTATTGGGGCCGGATTTCGAGGTGGTTAATGATGTTGGAACTACTTTAAAAGTAGAGTTGGATATTCGCTTTATTCGATTGCATCATGTGGCAATCAAAGAGCTGATTCGCCAAAAGTATCCCGATCTGAATCTGGATGCTATAATTGCCAGGAAATCCAAATAGCGACTTATGTTCTGGCGTTTGTTACAGCAGGTGATTTATTATCTAAGTTTTACGGTTTTTCCGTTAATTTTGTACATAATAGTGGTTTTGACGCAGCAGCCGCTTAATTGGTGGTGGTGGATATTCCTATTGTTCGCTGTAATTTTTATTTATGCGCGTTTTATCGAACCTCAAAGGATTATCGTTCGGGAAGAACGGAAAACTTTTCGGGAAGGCGGTAAACCGGTGCGGCTGGTTTTGATTTCGGATTTACATTTGGGAGTATTCAAGGGAGAGAAGTTTTTGCAACGTATTTTGGCAAAGATTAAAGAGATTCAACCCGATCTGGTGGTGATACCGGGGGATTTGATTAATGATCCTTCTCAAACTGAACTGGAAAGGAATTTTTTACAGCTTGGAAATCTGAAAGTTCCGGTTTATGTAGTGACCGGTAATCATGATTCAAAAAAACCGGGCTACTATAGTAGTGATGAAGTGCGAAATGTTTTGAGGCCTTTGGTGAATGTGATAGATAATCTCGGAGTATGCTGGGAGGGGAGCATGGCCAAAATAGAAATCAGAGGTCTAAGTGATCTGATGGAAGGCCAAGCGGATTTTGGTTTGCTTGATAATTTATCGCCGGACGATTTTAATCTGGTTATTGCTCATAATCCTGATGCTGCTCATCAAATTGCTGCTGATTTACCGGTTGATCTGGTTCTATCCGGACATACTCACGCCGGACAGATTTTTTTACCACCGTTTTCAGACTGGCTGATTCCGACCAAACATAAATTCCGACGTGGCTGGTATGAAGTCAATCAACGTCAGGTTTATGTTAGTTCAGGCTTGGGTGAAGTAATTTTACCGATGAGGTTTTTAATTCCACCGGAGGTAGTGGTACTGGAGTTGATCATCTAGTTAAACAGTTGCGTTCGACTTGGCTACTTATGGATTGGAGATCAGGTCAAAAGTCAGAGTGGTAGCATAAGTGCCGATTTCTAAACCGGTGAAGTGACCATAGTCAATCATTAGATGGATAGTGAAGGTAAGTAGATCCTGCAAAGGATTATCGCTATTTCCACTAGGCACGTTTCTGGTGTCGATTAAAGTAATTGGGGAATTGAGTGGGCGGTCATCTCCAGAATTGGAATGTACATAGGTAGTACGGTCGGTCAGGCTTTGTCCTCCTTGGAGATAATTGGCCAGGAATTGGCCGATTTCAGCTGCATTGAAAGTATTGAATGTATTCACCAAATCTGACGTAGCCAAAAATACTTTATCAAGTGGAATACAGGTACCGGGGACTTTACAGAAAGGTGAGGCTTGTAAAGTCACTACGTAATCAGAATCTACACCACGAGTGTCGGTAACGCTTAAGTTCAAATTTGGTGAGAAATTAGGAGTGCTTTGACTTATTCCTGCCGGTGGGAAAGAGAAGTTTCCCGGAGCCTGGAAAGTGACTTCGCCGGTAACATTGGCTATGACAGTAGAAGTGCTCGACCCATAGTCGGTAATAATCGATGTAACCGGTCGGACTAGAAGTTTATTGTAGGCAGGATCGGTACTAATGGTTGTGTGTCGAATCAAACCGTTGGTGGTTCCTTCAACTGTATCGGTTCTGGCGGCGGATATATTGATGTTTTGATAAGTATCCCAATCAGTACTGGTGAAAGTTAGGCTGGTTTGAGTTGGACTGCCCGGAGTGCTGTCCGGATTTAGAGTAATGCGGTTATCATCAGCATTAATATTAACTGTTACGTCAGCACTGGGCTGGGAAGCTAATTTGATGCCATAACTATCGGTAGTAGTTCCCTCAATAATACTAACAGTTGTTTTACTGAGGACCACTCCATTGATGGTCAGTGGGGCATAGTGGTCAGTTGTATTCACGTTAAACAGAGAAGGCATTCGTCCAAAAATGAAGTTTGGATTATTTCCACTTTGATGTTCGTTCAGAGGGTCTTGATCAACAACACGGAAACAATAGGAACCTTTGGCTGCAGCAGTAGCTTTGAGCGAATATTCTATTTCGGTAAAATTGGATCGGCCCATGATTATAGTTGAGGTAGAGGCATCACCACTTGATTTGACCTGACCAGGAATAAAGGTGCTGTTGTTGTCGGCGAGCAATCCGGAAGTATTATTGGTAGGTTCACCGTCAGTCAAATTAGGACTGTTTTGGAGGGTGAATTCACTATTGGGGATATCACTCCAGACATAGCTGCTCTCGCTGCTTTGATTACAATATTGGTCATCTACGTTGGGAGAAGATTGTAGTTGGAAATTGGCGCGGGTGCTGGCGTTATATTCACTGAGCAGATCTCCATCTGTTAAATTGCGAATGATGTAACCTTTGCCTAATTCCGGTACCAATAGATTGGCTTTGATGGATTGATTATCAGGAAGCCCATAATTCAATTCATCATAACTCTTATCGTGACTAAAATCATTTAAATCGATGCGATAGATCTTGAAAACCGGGATGCCCATCACACCATTAAGGTGAATAGCAGAGAAATAAGCGTATTGGTTGATGATATCGATTTGAGCAGTAGTACCCATTTCCCGGTTGAAAGGCATGTAGAAGAATTCAGCGCCCTGTAATGAGTCTGTAGTAAAGAAGGCCGGATCGGATGTTTGCATTCTGGCGACCACTTCAAAGTTACGAGTTGGGTCGATATCGATTTTGGTAATGAAACCTTTGGCGGTACTGATATCATTGATGACATCAGGATCGGAAGAGCTGCCGAAATAAGCATATCCATTAACGGTATCTATTACAGCGCTTTGGTAACCGATAACTTCGACAGGATTTTGATCGGGGTTGGGTACCAGATAGATCTCGTCTACTTTTACCGGAGGTAGAGTAGGATCGACATTAAGGTCGATTTTTGCAATTTTAGCGCGTGTATTGCCATAGCCTACATACATAAATTGATTGGTCGTATCGATCACTGAAGCGGTAATTTTATCACTGGTCTCGGCTAATTTTAATTCTCCTACATAAGAGAGAGCTTCTGTTGGCCCATTTAATTTAATTTTTTCAATACGTGCATAAGAAGTGCTGTTTACGTCGGATAAATCACCACTCATGGTTAAGTACAGATAGCCGTGAACCAGATCGATTTCGGTGTCGTAGGATTGGGATAGGAAAGTTGTGTCGGGAGGATAAGTTTGAGTGAATGAGCTGATCACCGTTTCATTAATCAGATCGACTTTGTATACTTTCACTTCATGGGTTAACATAAAGTATTCGGTTGAACTTACGACGAAATACATCAGGCTATTGTCAGAATCAATGAAGACATTGGTGATATTATCGTTTTGGGCACTCTCGGGATAAGATATGTCGAAATAAGTTGGAGGCTGATTCAGATCGGCAGTGTCATATTTATAAACTCGAATGAGGGCATTGGTCAGATCGGCTGTCGGGACATATAAAGTATCAGTATCGAGGTCTACAGCCATTGATTTGTGGGCGCGGAAGTCTTGATGATTCCAATTGAAATCAGGTAATGGGCGGGGACCGATTTCGGCACTGTTGATTTCAGAAAGTTCATCTACATGTTCGGCCAGATGGTCGAGATCGGCGGAGCCGAATGGAGGGAAATCACTGGTGCGAGAAATATTTAAGCGTAGTCTGAATGGATCGGCAGGGTTCAGGTTGTAATACGGTATATTGGTATCCTCTATAGGTGTGGCGGTAATCTCGGTGCCGTCATCATGGCGGAAGCGGAAGTCAAATAGATTGAGGTTGGCCAGTGTGGTAGCTGACACTGAAGGTTGACTGTTGAGTACAGTGTCAGGGTCGCTGGATTCATCTACACTAACGATAACAGTATTAGTGTCGACGCTGTAATCCAAACCGGAATCCTTATAAAGTAAAAAGCAAATTCTACCATAATTATCGGTGGTATAGGGACCACCAATGATCTGACTGATTGAATCACAGTCAACATGACTGACCAGATAATTGGCCGTGACGCCATTATTGAGGTAAACCAAGCGATCTGGGATTACAGCGTCGGTGTTGTCTTTCAATACTACCTTGAGGTAAGCCGCATTGTAGCTACTGTTATTGCCATTATAGGCAGAGCTGAAAATCGGTTCGATATATTGATTGCCGACTGTTACGGTTGATGCAGTCGGATCAGCGAACGGCAAACCAAAAGCAACAGTAGGGGATTGAGTGAGGACAACATTGTCAATATTTACAGTGGCGACAAAATTGATAATTTGTCTGGTGTCAGAGCTGACTTGATAACAAATTTGTCCCAAACTGTCGCTGGTTCCTTCGACGACGGCGTCGGTACCGGGACAGAATATAGGAGTAAGGGCGAGATTGGTTCCAGGAGGAGTGATGGTGACTGTTTTCCCGGATCTGGGTTGGTTGGTGGAATTATATAAAACGATACTTAGAGTGGAGTAAGACAACCCGTCATTGGCTACCAGAGAAGGCATGGCAGTGAAAGTGGAAAGATCTGCGTCGGCGGTTTGTGATTCGTAAGTGAATCCATTGGTTAAAGTGGCGGTTTGAGCATCGGGGTTAGTGATAGTAATGTCTACAGCTCCAGCCGGCAAATGTGGAGGATTTGTCACAGTAAGTTCATGGTCGCTATTTACAGTTGCCGTGACCGGACTTTCACCATCGAAAGTGACTTGTGTTGTCCCGCTAGTCTGGAAATTGACCCCGGAAATAGTGATCGAATCCCCACCACTTGTTGAGCCGCGATTAGGAGTGACACATTGGAAGGGGACTACTTGAACAGGGATGCTGCTACTGCCACCGAGGTTATCATCGTCACCATCTCCGAGCTGCCCATAACTATTATAACCCCAGCTCCAGATTGTTCTATCGTCTTTCAGAGCCATATTGCCATAATGCCCACTGGTAATTGCGATGACATTGGTTAGGCCGCTAATTGGGACGGGAACTACATTGTATGAATTATCATAACCCCAGGACATCAGAGTACCGTCACTGAGCAAAGCTAATGAATAACTTTCATCAGCACTGATAGCGCTAACAGTATCGAATAAACTTACCTGTAGTGGGAAATTGCTGTTATTCCAGGAACCATTGCCAAGTTGACCATATCCGCCATATCCCCAAGCCCAGACTGTTCCGTCAGACTTGAGAGCCATGGAATGAAGACTGCCTACGGCAACTGCTTCTACATTTTGTAGGAAGCCACTCGGATCGCTATAGTCGATAACCTGGACAGGATAAAGGCTGGTAGAATTATTACCGGCTCCGAGAGCTCCATATCCGCCATATCCCCAAGCCCAAACCGTACCATCAGATTTTAGAGCTACGGAATGATAGCCACTGGTGGCAATGGCTACTACATTTTGTAGGAAGCCGCTCGGATCGTTATAGTCGATAACTTGTGTAGGATAAAATTGAGGGGAAGTCGTTCCGTCGCCTAATTGGCCATAATTGTTGTTACCCCACATCCAAAGTGTGCCATCAGCTTTTACAGCAGCAGAATGACTAAGATATAAAGCAGAAGATGAAGCGGTAATACTGCGTATAGCGGATAAACCGGATACTGTTACTGGCGTATAGCTTGATGAATTTGATCCATCACCCAACTGACCATAATCATTATTGCCCCAGGCGCGTACTGTGCCATCATTGAGGATGGCAAGTGAATGCCCATCTCCTGCTGCTACGGCAGTAACCGCACTTAAAGAAGCCGGACCTGGAGCCGGGACATTATGATAATCCCAATCATTTGTTCCATTGCCGGCTTGACCTTCAACATTACTTCCCCATGACCAGACTGTGCCATCATTCTTGATGGCTAAAGCATGTTCAGTACCAATGTCCATACTGTCGATGGTATCTGCAAATCCACAGAATTGTGGCGCGGGGTCCAGATAAGTGAAAGCATTAATTGCTTCAACTGAGAATAAGTCCGGATTGGTGATCGTGACGTTGACTGATTCCGCTACACTGTGTGCCGGTGTTGTTACATGGAGGCTGGTAGGACTGTCCACGGTTGCAACTACAGGAGTTTCACTATCAAAAGTGACAGTAGTGAGTCCAACAGTTTGGAAGTTACTACCGGAAATTGTGACAATAGTATTTCCAGAGGTAGGACCACTGTTGGGAGAGATACATTGCTGCATGGGGATTTTCAATGGAGAGGCGCTCATATCAGTGGTGCCATCACCTAATTGACCGTAATTATTACTACCCCAAGCCCAAATACTCAGATCGTCGGTTAAGGCTAATGAATGATCTAAGCCATCACCAATAGCGATGACATTAGTTACTCCGACTACTGGCAGAGCTGACATCTGGAAGGTTTGTCCACCAAAATGCCCGATACCTTGATAACCCCATTCCCAGAGATTGCCGGTATCATCGATGGCCAAGGTATGATTAACTTTGCTGGCAATGCTTGTAATGTTTACTCCGGTAAGTCCGGTAACAGTGACGGGAGTGTTTTGTTGAGTAGTAGTTCCATCACCCAGTTCGGCTTCGTCATTGAAGCCCCATGACAAAACACTACCATTATCCAGTAGGGCGACCGAATGCTGCATTCCTGCTGTAATAGCGCTTACTCCAGAGGTTAGGCCGGAAACTTGAACAGGGGAGTGGCGTTCTAAAACTGTGCCATCGCCCAGTTGGCCGAAGGCATTATAACCCCAAGACCAGACTGATCCGTCGTTCTTTAGTGCCAGTGAGTGATCACTGCCTGCGGCAATCGCTGTGACTCCCGAGAGACCGGAAACCTGAGTTGGAATATAACGATCGATGATGGTTCCGTCACCTATTTCACCTGCGGCATTATGACCCCAAGCCCAGACTGTTCCATCACTTTTCAAAGCTACTGAATGACTATACCCTGCGGCAATGGCGATGACTTCTGTCAGGCCGGAAACTTGTACAGGCACGGAACTGGCATTGGTAGAATTGTCTCCTAATTGTCCATAATCATTATTGCCCCAGGCCCAGACGTCACCATTGCTGTCGATAGCCAATGAGTGATTATTGTTAGCTGCGAGAGCTGTGATTCCGGTGAGGCCCGAAATTTGAGTTGGTGTTGAATGAGGGTTCCCACCTATACTGCCATTACCTAACTGACCTTGAGTATTATCGCCCCAAGTCCAAACTGTTCCATCGGTTTTGAGTCCCAATGAGTAATCCCAACCAGTGGCCAGGTCGGTAAATCCACAGAATGTTGGTAGGTGAATAGTTCCAAAAGTGATACTTACCGTAGGTGTTAAAGTGAGATTACTATCGGTTATATCGGTGGCGGCAAAAGTATATGTGCCTTCCACAGTTGAACTGACTTGAAAACAGGCTTGACCATCAGCATTGGTGGTCCCAGCTGTGTCTCCACCATTACCGGCAGGACAAATCACTGGAGTAAAGACAGGATCATTACTTCCAAATATTGTATCGATTTGGAACTGTTTACCGACAATAGGTGTATCACTACTATCCAGTAAGGTTGCGGTCAATATACTGGATGAGCTGGGTGAAACAAATGTTGAACTGGCGGTAAAGGTTGAGTTGAATGAACGGTTTTCCTCAAAAGCATTTTGCCCAAAAATATCCGGTGGACTGGACATTCCAGGCCAGATAACAGCAACGCTACCGTTACCGGTTGAAGCTATTACCGGCGCTGTATCCTGTCGAGCGGGAATGTTGGAAAGTTGTTGGCCATATTGAGTCTGTTGTTCAATGCTGTTAACGATGTGTTGTGAAAAAATATGCTTCTCTGTTTGATCGGAACTCCATTGTTCCCAGGCGATGACCGCCCCATTGTGATCATCTGAAGCTATTTTCGGATTGATTTTGAAAACTGTATTTGTAGAGTCGGTCAGCATTGTCTCATGCCATTTATTTGCACCGTCTTGATCAAGTGCCTGAATGACGATGTCACTGGCGGTATCACCACCAGTCCCTAGAGCAGCATTATGATGTTCCCAGACCAGGATAGCCCCACCATTATTGTCACTGGCCAATCTGGGGATGCTATTATGGTCGGTATTGGAAACCAATACTCCGTTTGGATCCCATTCGCTTTCCAACCCGGGACCGATAGATGAGAACTTTTGCGCGTAGACCTGTTCAGTGACATCATCGTGATAACTGAGCAGGATATTGCCGCTGGGATCCAGATCGATATTACCTAATGAAATTGGATTTGAAATAGTGGGACAAACCGGGCTGCCGATACTGTGTGATCCGGTCAATACTCCGGAGGTTTCATTGTATTGCATCAAGGTAATGGAAACTCCACTTGCATTTGTTGCACAACGTGTTTCGAAGGCCAGATAGACAAAGCCATTGGTGCTATCACGGAGAAGTTTGGGGTTCTGTCTAACTAGATTTGGATTGTTGAGAGTGGGGTTTTTGGTGCCCCAGGTTGAATTGACGTAACCGGTGATACCGTCCAATTTGGTGATATAAACCAGTCCATCACCGATCCAGGTTACAAATGCTCCGCCATTTCCATCGGAAATAATACCGGGGGTTTCATCTACTACAGCTCCGCTGGACAAAGATACCCCATATTCAGATATATTCCAGGTACTGTCACGATTACCGTCAGTATCCAGTTTCTGAACTCCAATTTGAGAATATCCAAAAGTATTTGAATCTCTCCATGCTACTAATGCTCCACCATTAATGGTGTCTGAGGTTTGGTCCGCTGCCAGAGCAACTTGGTCTTGAATACGACCTGCGAAACGGTCAAGACCAACTTGGATCCCACGTCCATTATTTTTTCCTATTTGATTAACCTGCCATTTTCGGGAAGCATCAGGACCGATTTTTTCAGCAAAGATTCTATAAAGCCCAGTGGCCGGATCAGCAGTACTGAGCCTCAGATCATCTTCCCAAACTGTAATAACGTCTCCGTTGGTGCCAAGCGCTACTTGAGGGTTTTGTTGAGTTTTGAGAGTGAAATCTTCGATATCTACATCAGGAGCAATATCAACTTCGGGTGTGAATTGATTGATGCCGGTAGAGCTGGTGCTTTGGATCCAGTTGTCTACATCTTTGACTGAACTTAAATTAATGAATCCGGTTTCTCCCTGTGAAGCCATGATAAATCCACCTGCGCCATCTGTGACTACATTGCCGATATTATTATGAGGAGCATAGGAAGACAGAAGACTGGGTATTCCCATCCGAGTGCTGATAGGATTACCTGTAGAGCTCCAGCCAGAGGCTACAGAACCGTCATTATTAAATTGAACGCCATAAGTGCTGTAGGAACTTCCGCTATAGCTCCAGACAAAGTTAGCGGCTCCTACTGATGGTCCGGCGATTATTTGGAAATTGTAACCATTTGGCGAAACTTCAATTCTCGAGCCACTATTAGTCCATAGTTCTACTGGAGCGGTGCCCGAGTCTCCCAGTCTTTCAGCGTAAAGAGCACCCATTTTTAATGGTCCTCCGGGATAACTTGCTCTCGTTACATAGCCTACTATTACCCCTCCTGCCTGATCACTAATCAGATCTATGGCATCTTGGCCGGGAGTATCTTGACTGGCAGTTGTGGTTAGTTGTTTGGTCCAAACACTATGTCCTGCTGCGGTGGAATTGGGGATATGTGTAACATAGAGGAGATCGTTATCACTGGTATAACCTTGTGAACAATCTTCGAGAAAACCGACATATACTCCATCGCTGTCATCAGCAATCATTTTAATGCTTGATTGGAAATAGGGAGTGAAAAGACATTGTGATGGACCGATAAAATCAGAAGAAGCAACAGCGTTACTGGTAGAGACTGTGCTGGCTTTTAAATCATCATTAGCAATCCCGTTGATGGTGACTATGGTGATAAATTCGTTATGAGAGAAAGCACAATTACCGGATTGATCCACATAGGCTACTCTGACTACGCCTGGTCGGACTAACAGTAGGTCCATTGAAACGCTGCCACTGCAATTATATCCATTACCAAGTCTTATCGGATAAGTATCACTATCCCCAAGGACAACATCGCCATTTCCGTCGATTCTCGTCAGACTGTTCCAATTGTTGGTATAAGTAGAATCTTTCCAGCCGATAAAAGCCCCTCCTGCACCATCGGCTATGGCGACATAACTTTGACTGGAGATACCTGTGCTGACTCCCGGTAAGATGACTTTATAAGGAAAACCCCAAGTGGGAGATCCACTACTATTAAACTTTTGACCTCTCAGTTCGTAACTGGTTGTCAAACTGTTAAAGTCGATCCAAGTGACGATTACTCCGCCGGTTCCATCGCTAATTACTCTGGGATATTTACTGTATTGGTCCAGTCCACTGTTGTAGACTTCAACCCCGGTTGTGGTGGGAGCCCATTGAGCGACCCCCAGGGTATCGAACTTTTGAACATAAACAGAAGTGTTGCTGGGGTTGCGATTATCCAACCAGGTCACTGCGTATTGAGAATCTGAAGTCCTGATGATGTTGGTATCTGATGGTGTGACATAAGTAGAATTATCATCGATAGCATGCGCGATTGACTTTCCATGATCGTCCCAGAGGTTACCATTACCAAAATAAATAGAGGCTGATTGGGTTATGATGATATTGTCGAGATCATCAGTGGCAGTAAAGGTGACTGTAGTGTCGTTGTCAACTGAAGTTACTTTGAAACAGGCTTGTCCATTGAGATCAGTTGTAGAAGTGGCTCCACCCAGATTAGCGCCGGTAGTACAATCGCTGGCATTGATAGTTGGATTACCCGAACCGCTGGATTTGGCCAGGGTTACGGGTTTGTTGGCATAATTGTTTCCAGAAGCATCTTTTAGAGTGGCGGTAACTGTACTATAATTATTACCATCGGAAATTACGGTGGATGGACTAGCCGGGTTGGCGACTAGAGTGGAATTGGTAGCAGTGGGGGGAGTGAAGGTAATAGTTACCGGTAAATTTAAGATAGTGTCGTAGAGCGTATCTTTTGGTTTGAAAACATATGTCCCCGCCTTGGTAGCAGAGACAGTGATAACGGCGTCTCCGTTATTGTCTGTGAGAGTGTTGGTCGGGGTAAAGGTTAGTGTTCCTCCGGAAGGACCACTGTCCTGGATTATAGAGATGTCGCGATTTTCGACGATGTTGTTGAATTGATCTTTTCCGGTGAAGGTTAAAGTGCTTACTTGAGTGCCGTCTGAGAGACGTGTATTGATGTCGGCAATCAAAGTTGAATTTCCGGCATTACTGACGGCGGCTTGTACTGTGAGTGTGACATCATGCCCCGTTAATGTAACTCCGTTAGTATCATCACTAGCACGCAGGACATAATCCCCAATTTGCGAAGAAAAAATACTGAAGGTTGCGTCACCATTACTATTAGTAGTCGGGGTGATCGGTGTGATAGTAGGCTCAGTTGGGCCACTGATTCTATATAAAAGAACGTTTACTCCCGGAATGGGGACATTATTGTCATTAACAATATGAGCGGTTAACGTGCTGACTTCTGATCCATTAGAGGCTGTGATTGTGCCTGGATTAGCAATGAAAGTGGATTTGGTAGGGCTGGTAACCAGACTACTGAAAGTGACACTGGCTGTCTGTACAATATTTAATGGAGTACCGATAGGATCGATGGTAGCAGTGAAAGTAATATTGTTTTGAACTGTAGATGATTGAACAATGAAATTTGCTCTGCCATTATTATCTGTAGTGACGCGATGATTACTGGGATTATAAGTTATAGCTGAGCCATTATCATTTAATTCAACCAATATACCGGGTATGGGATAATTGCTGGGATCTTTGACGATTACCGTAATCGTGCTTGTTGCAATTCCGTCTGCTTCAATATTGGTTGGCAAAGCACTTACCGTAGAATTGTTTAAGTCTGGAGTCGAAGCAGTATAAGTGAAGGCATTGGATAAAACATCATTTGCTCCACCTGAATTGGTTACTTTTAAATCAACGGTTCCGATAACATGTGCTGGCGTTGTGGCTGTTAGATGGGATGAGTCAACAAAAGTAACATTATTCAATGTGACGCAGGTGGGATCGCAAAATTCTAACTTGGTCAACTCTTTTTCTGGTTGGACAGAGCCGTTGGAAACCAACTCGGTGATGGGATTGGTTCCGCTAAAGGCAATCTTGCGGACTTTGATGGCGTCTATCCAACCTTGGTCTGTCCCATTGTATCCTGAACCATCTTTTTCATAGGAAAATTTAATTGAGTGTAACCCTGGTGGAAGTAGCATACTGGATTCGGGCGTAAACTCTCTGCACCAATCGCTTTGAGAACCACTCCCAATATTCTCAGTAGAACAAGCAAATAAAGCATTCCAATTTGTGGGACCTCCCGTTCCACTGATTTTGTTGATGGGACGATTGGAACCACTCCCGGTTCTAGTACAAGTAGGAGGGGCAATGGCGCCATCACCAAAACAATAATACAGATAATCCCAACTTCGTTCGGATGAGACGGTCCACCAGAAGTCGATAATTGCATTACCGCCGGTGGGTACTGAGAAGTCTTTGGTAGTTAAATTATAGTATGAGCTGTTTGAGTGATCCGTGAGATTGCCGGCCACATATGCTTCTTGGTAGGGAGGGACGCTACTCCCGTCGATAGGATTGGTGTAGGTTTGCCAGTAGGGAGATGATGTAGAATTGCTGGTTGGAATTTGCCATTTATTGGTAGTGTCGATAGAGCCACTTTCAAAATCATCAAAGAAAATAAAGGTATTATCACCATTACTTTGACTAGTCAGACTACTGTTGCCGTAATTTGTATAAATAGTATTTGATCCGACAGCGAGACTTGGTACTTTGGTCCAAATGACAGTAGAGGAAGTGTTGCAGCCGGATTCCAGCCAATAGGGAATATCACTACTGCCGTCAACATCTTTGACACGCAGGTCTCCACAGTCTGAACGCATATGACCGGCTGTGATAAGTGAGGCGGTATCCAAAGTAAAGCGTACTTGATAATCATTTTGGATTGACGCGTCACTATTCGTGACAACAATTGGAGTGCTGTAGCCTGTGCCCTGGAAGTTGGTACCGACGATAGAGACGCTGGTATTTCCAATGGATTGTCCTGAATCAGGATTAATGGAAGTGAGGGTGGGAGGATCGAAGTCATCAAAAATATCAGCTAGGAGATAGCGTGGATTCCCTAGATTGCCGAATATCGGTGTAGCGGTTACTATAAAAGTGAATGCAGCTACTAAAAAAACTGCAACTGCAGTTACCCTGGTGGTTTTTCTCCCTCCGAATTGAGTAGCAACTTTCAAAAAGTTGGAGATTCTTGTTAACAATGAGTTTTGTTTGTTTTTAGGTGATCTCGGCGTTTCCATTTTTATTTTTTTGGTCGAATTGTGGGGCTTTTTTATACTTTAGCATATTTGCACCTTTCCCTCAATATCAAATGCTAGTCTGAATGCGACTAAACAGAGTTTTTTTATGGTCCACTTAGAAATGAGAACCTTATCTCATTATTGGTCATTTGATCGTTTAGTAGCCCGTGGCTAGTCAAAATGTGTCGTACCCTGAGCATAGGGCTTTCCGCCGACATAATACATTCCATAGATAAGTCTCTTGCCTGAACTAATTTTAATGGCTTGAGTGTTTTTAGGAGCTAGGCGGTGGGTCGATAAGCATGTCAATCCGTAGCAGCTGTTTTAGAATGGCAGTTGTCCGTTGAAACCAAATTTTATAACCAGGTACCCGACTAATAAAGCTATAGCGATAATGAAAATGTTCCGGCGGAGACTGTCTCCTTTGACGTTGGGATTGAAGGTTGGTTGGAGATTTCTTTGTTGATTGAGGCGGACGTAGTTATTCGTCTCCATAGTAGTGATAGTTTGAGGAGATTGGCTGGGAGATGTTGGGGTCGCAGATGTGGTGGAATTCAGCTGCTCTTTGTTTTGAGTAATTACCGCTGTGACGTCGCCTTGGTTGGCTGTTTTGGCCAGATTGGTGAGGGCATTGACTATGTTGAAAAGAGTGGGATTGGATCTTAGTTTTTCCATAGCTATTTGAAGTTTTTCTCTGGCCTCAGGAGACAGCTGGTCGAGTGAAGATTGCGGATTTGACATGATAAATCAATAAAGTTACTTTTGCGAGTCTATTTTAGCGTGTTTTGAGTATTTGCAAACTACTATCTATTGGCTTCTAAGCTCAAAAACCGTTTCCTTAGTTGTTTAGATGTGCTAGATTGTGGCAGAAATATTGGAAGAATATGTTTAAAAAAGTGTTTTTAAAATTTTTGGTTTTTCTTCTGCTAATTGGAGGGTTTTGTTTCAATGACAGTATTGCTGATAGGGAAGTTAATATTGTGAAAGCTTCTAGCTTAATTGAAGCTAATATTAACTATTCTTATTGGAAAATAAGTCCAGAAATGAGTATCAATTGCTGCTTGAATCAGCATTCATCTGATAAAGGGATTTTGGTGATTACCGATAAAACAAGGGGATCCAAAAAAGTTGATCTGACCATTGCCAGTATTTCTGCTGGGGTGAGTACTATTCAGCATGGATTAAAGCTAAATATTAGAAATACCCATTTAAGCAATGATTTCCATCCCTGGCTTAACAGGTCAAAGATAATAGTGAAAAGAGAATAGATTGAATTCTTAGATCGTATCTATTTTATTACTATTTTTTTGTTATGTTGAAAAAACAAATACCGTTGTTTGCTGCAATTATTTTTGCGGCACTGACTATATCTGCGTCGCTAATATTCTTTGCTCTACAATTAAGAATTTATGCTGATTCATTATCTACTTCGAATACTGTAAATATGGGTGAGGTTAATTTCCAACAGAAAGTTGATGATGGAATTAACGCTTATATAAAGAAAAAACAGACTGAGGCGGCAACTGCAGCAGAAGAGAAGGTTGGAGTTGTTAAACCTGTTTCAGAGCAAGATCACATTTTAGGTGATAAAAATGCCGAGTTTTCTTTGATTGAATATTCTGACTTTGAATGTCCTTTCTGTAAGGTTTTCCATCCGACTACTAAACAAATTGTTGAATACTACCAAGGTAAAGTTAATATAGTCTATAGGCATTATCCGTTGGATTTCCACCAGAATGCGCGGAAGGAAGCTGAAGCTTCGGAATGTGCAAATGAATTGGGAGGAAATGATAGATTCTGGGAATTTGCCGATAAGATCTTTGAACGAACTGTTTCAAATGGAGTAGGATTTCCCATTGATGGGCTTGTTCCATTAGCCAAAGAAATTGGTTTAAATGAGCTTAAATTTAAAGCTTGTCTTGATAGTGGTAAATATACTCAATTAGTGGAAAAAGATATTACTGAAGGGTTGGAGGCGGGTGTTTCCGGTACTCCTGGCAATATCTTAATTAACCATCGTACCAATGAAATGAAGATGATTTCAGGCGCGCAACCGTTTGAAGTTTTCCAAGCGGCGATAGATACAATGTTGTAGAAATAACTAATTTAATCAATAATTTTATGAAACAATCATATGTTACACCAATCTTAATAGTACTGATTTTTGTAGGATTTATTGGCTTTGTGTTTTACGCTAAAAGCCAGCCGAGTCCACTGATGAAATTGAGTAGCCGTGAGATTGTGAATGAGTGTACTTCTGATGCTGAAACAGTTTTCCACTTACATAGTGAGTTGACTGTAATGGCAAACAAGAAACTCGTTGAGATTCCTGCTGAAATTGGAGTAGATAGAATCAATAATTGTATGAGTGCGATTCATACTCATGATCCAAATGGAATAATTCATGTAGAGTCACCAATTAAAAAGGATTTTATTTTGGGGGACTTCTTCTTCAAATGGGGAAAGACTTTAAACTCTCAACAAATTCTTGACTTCCAGGTGGATGATCAACACGCTTTGAAGGTTTATGTGGATGGCCGTGAATCTCAGGAATTTGAGAATATTGTTCTGAAAGATAAACAGAAAATCTTTATTGATTACTATAACCTTAAAGATGGTCCAGATCCTGTTCCTGGCGTAGATCCTAATGCGCCATTAGCGTGAGTAATCTGAAAATCTTCAAAGAAGCTCCCTTTCAAGGGAGCTTCTTTGAAGATAACTAAAAATTAGTGTTTTTTGAAAAGTGCTAAAGGTTCAGGAAACCTTATAAGGTCTTGCTTTTGAGTAGGACCGCGTTTACAGCAACAATAATGGTACTGATTGACATCAGGATAGCCGCAAAGGCGGGGGGCATGATTATCCCATAAGATGCAAGAACTCCGGCGCCAAGTGGTAAGGCGATGACATTGTAGCCAGTGGCCCAGAAAATATTCTGCATCATTTTAGCATAAGTTAAGTGTGAAAGTCTGATAATTTTGACAATGTCACGAGGATCGTCTTTTACCAGAATTATCCCGGCTGATTCAATAGCTACATTGGTTCCGGCACCGATGGCAATACCCAGATCGGCTTGAGTCAGGGCGGGGGCATCATTAATCCCATCACCAACCATGGCGACCTTTTCACCTTTGGATTGAAGGAGTTTTACTTTGGCAGCCTTTTCTTCTGGTAAGACTTTGGAGAAATATTCATCGATGCCGAGATCCTGGGAGACCCATTTGGCTACTTCCTCACCATCACCGGTAATCATAGCAACTTTCAAACCGGTTTTCTTCAACTCAGTAATGGCTTGTCGCGACTCTTCACGAATAACATCGCTGAGAGCGATTGATCCCAAAAGTTGTTGCTCTTTCAGCACGAAAACAATAGTTTTTCCTTTTTTTGATTCTTCCTGGATTTCTTTGTTCAATTGAGAAGGGAGAACAATTTTTCTTTCTTCGACCAGAGTAAGGCTGCCGATAGATATCTCAGAGCCATTTAGTTTGGCTTTTACACCTTTGCCGGGAATCCTGCCAAAATCAATAACATCACTTAGAGATAGTTTTTGTTGCTGGGCTTCTGTAACAATCGCTTTACCAATGAAATGTTCAGAGTGGGCGTCAACGGAAGCGGCTATTTGTAAAACCTCCCGCTCATCTTTGGTTTCAACGGCCCAGACTTTAGCGACTCCATATTCACCTTTGGTGAGAGTTCCTGTTTTATCAAATAATACAGTAGTTACTTCACGAGCAACTTCCAGGGCGATACGTTGTTTGATCAGCAGTCCATTTCGAGCAGCCATAGTTGTAGAAATCGAAGCTACCAAAGGTACGGCCAAACCTAATGCGTGTGGACAGGCAATCACTAAAACTGCGACTAACCTTTCTATGGAAAAGACCAGGCCGGCCTTGGCGAAAACCAGCCAGGCGATAAAAGTGACCAGCCCGGTTGTCAGGGCGATGATAGTTAGATAAAAGGCGGCGCGATCGGAAAGCATTTGGAGGTGGGATTTAGAAGCCTGAGCTTCGGCGATCAAACGCTTTATTCCGGACAGGAAGGTATCTTCACCAATTTTGGAGACTTCCACTTTTAGTATTCCGTCACCATTGATAGTTCCGGCGATTACTTCAGCGTTGATGGTTTTTTGAACCGGCTTGGATTCACCGGTGATAATCGATTCATTGAGATCAGATTTACCTTCAATAATTTTTCCATCAGCGGGGATTTTGCCTCCTGGTCGAATGAGTACGATATTGCCCACTTTTAATTCCTCTAGTGGAATATATTTCGTCTGATCGCCTTGAATTAATTCGGCTGTATCCGGAAGAAGTTTGGAAAGTTCTTTCAATGCACCTTGAGCGCCTTGGACAGCTCTCATTTCTATCCAATGCCCCAGTAACATGATGGTAATGAGGGTGGTGAGTTCCCAGAATAAAGTGTCTTCTATCCCGGCGAAAACAGCGTAAACACTGAATAGATAGGCGGCAATTATGGCTATAGCTATCAAAGTCATCATGCCGGGCGTTTTGGCTTTTAATTCACGTATGGCCCCGACTAGAAAAACCCATCCTCCATAGAAAAAGATGATTGACCCAAGGATAATTCCTAGGTAAGGGGATCCTGGAAAGGCAGGGGCGGACCAGCCGAATAGTTTTTCCGGAAGGTCAGAGTAGAGGACTACCGGAAAACTTAGAATTAAACTGACATAAAATTTATTGGCAAACATGTTTACATTGTGCCCAGTATGTTTGTTTTGATGATCCATGGTTGTAGAAAAAGAATATTTAAATGTGCCGTTCTAAGGTTTTTGGATGAGCTTTACCGGTCCATTTGGTCACTATAAAAGTTGTGATTAAAGTAGTTAAAGGGACTGCGATGACGATACCTATGCTGGCTACTAAGGTCCTGAGGATTTCTTCTGCCATAAATTCTTCATTGATTATTTCGGTGAAAGGCGCGGGATTATTTAGAAACAGTAAGAGCAGTGGCAAGGCGGCTCCTGCGTAAACTAATACTAAAGTATTTACAACTGAAGCGATATGGTCTCTCCCAATGTCCATAGCTTTGGAAAATATATTGGTAAACTTTAGTTCGGGTGAAACTTCTTTGAGTTTGTAAACAATTGCTGCCTGGGAGATCGTAATGTCATTTAAGATACCCAATAAACTGATGATTATACCGGCTAACAATAATTCTTTGACATTGATTACTCCGGGTTTTTCCAATAATAAAGTGTTCACCTCTTCGGAAGCTGATCCGGTCATATGACTCGTTTCGACAGAGATGGTTGATATAAGTCCCACTATGATCAAAGTAATCATGGTGCCGATGATGGCCGCGGTGGTTTTTCTGTTTAAGCCGTGAGATAAATAGAAAGTTATGGGGACGATCAATAAGGCCGCTATGATGGCTATCAAAAAGGAATTGGCTCCTCCCAAAATCTGAGGCAGGACAAAATAAAAGATTATCAAAAAGGAACAGGCCATCCCGATAAAAGAGGTAACTCCGCGGATTCGGCCAATCATTACTGTGACGGCTATAAATAATAGGAAGAGCCAAAGCAATGGACTGAGGCGATTGTAATCATAGACATAAAAGATGGTTTTGTTTTCGGCGTTTTGCTCAGATACCAAGAAAACTTTATCTCCTGGCCTGTATTGACGTTGTCCGGCTACATAGGAATTATTGTTTTTAGCCTGAACGACCTTATTTTGATCAATACCACTTTCGATTTTTAGATCGAGAGTCTGAGTCAAATTACTCTCTCCTTGGTCGGTACTTTGTTGCTGATCGATTACCTGGAGGACCTGTGCGGGGATTTTGAACTCTGAAAAAGTATCATTATCAGCAGCTTTGGTGATTACCGGAAAAGCCAATGTTAGAGTAAAGATACTGTAAAGGGTTAACTTGATTAGCTTTTTCATATTTGTTGGGTATTTCGGTAAATTATTATTTGGTGAACGGCGTGAATAACTGGATGAAAGGATATTCTAGTCATACCCTTTTAGGGACATAGACATCAATCCATAATTGTCCATTGTCTTTATTCTGAAAAAGTTCCAATATGACCATATCCAGTTTTATCAGCAAATGTCGACGACGGCGCGTAAAATTTTTTGGAATACCACGGCTCAATTCGCTGGGAAAATTATCTCGGCTTTATTGAGCATCGTTATTATCAAACTGATTACCAGTTACTTGGGTTCGCAGAGTGCCGATACTGGTCCATATGGCGAATACACTGCGGCTTTTGAATACCTGGCTTTCTTTGCCGTAGTGGCAGATTTGGGCTTGTATACGATTGGGGTGCGAGAAATGTCGAAAGACCACAGTAAAATTGAGATTATCATTGGTAATATTATAGCTTTCCGCACTATTGTGGGAGTCACTATGATTGGGATCGCCAGCGTGGCGGCGTTTTTCATACCACAATACCAGGGGACGCATATTCCTTTGGCAGTTATTATTGCCGGTTTTTCTTGTATTTTAAATTTGTTGGCTTCGACCGTTTGTTCGGTGCAGCAGGTGTATTTGAAAATGCAATACAGTGCCTTGGCGACGATCATGGAAAAGGTGGTTAATATTGGATATTTGTTGATAGTTATTTTTATGCTTTATCCGGGTAAACCGGATCAGGGGTTTTATCAACTGGCTTGGGCCGGAGTAGCGGGTGATGCGGTGATGCTGGCGATGAACTATTATTATTCTTCCAAATTAGCGAAGATTCGTTATCGGATTGACTGGTGGTTCTGGAAGGAAGTTTTGCTGAAATCACTGCTTTATGGAGTCGCGTTGATTTTGAATACGATTTATTTCCGGATTGGGTCACTGCTTTTGTCGTTGTTTTATCCGGATCAGGTGCAAACCGGTTTATATGGTTTGCCGATGCGTATATTGGAGAACATTGCGGTTTTACCGGCTTATTTAATGAATGCTGTTTTACCTTCCTTGACTCGCTCAATTGACCGTAAAGATGGCAGTCACCAGCGGATTATTCAGCTTTCTTTTGATTTTTTGGTGATCGGAAGTTTACCGATAGTGGCCGGAACGATTGCTCTAGCATCACCGCTAATACTTTTGATGAGTGAACCGAAATACTTGAGTAATATTTCTGAAGGATTTTATGGGTCGGATTTTGTCCTTTCGATTTTGATTATCGCGACAATGTTTTCTTTCGTTAATATGTTATTTGGTTATATAATCGTGGCTGCTAACAAGCAAAATACTTTGTTGGTGCGTAATTTGATCGGAGCAGCGCTGACACTGGTTTTGGGACTGATCACCATTCCGATGTATGGAGTGAGAGGGGCGGCATTCAATAATGTTGTAGCTGAATTTTATGTGGCCATTGCCTCTTATTTGATTGCCCGCAGATTTGTGAAATTTACACTTAGTTACAAAACCGCCTTGAAGTCGATTTTGGCTGCTACGGTGATGGGGTTCGCGGTTTATTATGCACGTTGGCCAACCTTTGGCTGGTTTAACCTTGGTAATGCCAATATCCTTATCTTGATTCCCTTTGGGGGAGTGATATATCTGGGGATATTGGTGATGACAAAAGCCCTCAACAAAGAAATAATTGCGATGATTCGTAAACCCAAAAACCCGAGCCTTAAAGATGGACTTTCTTGATCAATTGATAGGCTCCGTCCTGACTGGAAAATAAGGCTAATGTTTTAAACTCCAATTGTTTAAGCTCTGAGAATGATTGGTTTAATTGCTGCAAAATCCTTTTGGACGCGGTTAAATCACGAGGGAAAAGTAAACTGAGATGAGGAATGTAATTCCAATCCTGATTGGTAACTGAAGGAAATTTATCCAGGAGGCTTCTGTTTATTTGAATGAACTGTGATGCCATTACTTTTAAATAATAAACGTTTACTTTGCTTTCCAGACCCTCCATTCTACGGAAAAAGTCGACTCCCTGCACTTCCGCTGAAAAACTGGGTAAAGTACTGACGGTACTGTCCATCCAGGCTGATACGCCGATCAGGTCATGTTCACTAATCTCTCGGAAATAATAAACGGTAACGTGGAATGGTAAATGTAAATCGAAGAGAAAGCCCAATTCGAAAAAACGCTCTACCTGACGATAGAACTCCAGATCCAGTTGAGGCAAGAGAGCGAGAAAGTAGGAAGGCATAATATGGTGTTTAGCGGGGAATCGATTTGCTGATCTCAATATACTGAAAAAATCTCTTTTTGTAGAGATGTTGAATAATCTGTGATGGAGAAGTTTATTGACACATATATACTTATTTGTTATAGTACAACCTTTTTATTAATAGTTTGGTTATGTCGAATAAGCGGTTAGTAGATGGGGAGTCAACGCTGGATCTCGATGATCCGGATTTCTTTAAAAATTTGGAAAATCCGCAGATTTGTGAATTGTCAGAAATTGATATTTCCAAGCCTGGTTGGGAGTTGATAGTTTATTTCGATGCCGAAGACCCAAAGGTTGATGACTCAGAAGCGGCTAAGGATTTCTGGTTATTGGAAGAAGGAGAAGCTTTGGGGTTGTTTCATTTAAAATATTTAGCCAGACCGGTTCGAGAAGCTATCTTGTCTTATGATGAGAATTGTGGAGTTGATAGTTTTGATGCCAAATTATTGGCTTTGCTGTCCAAATACCGTCTTTTGGCCAAGGCGCCTAAAGAAGCCAGAAAAAGTCCGGTCAGAGATCAGTTGGTGGAAAGAATTGAGACGATCATAAATTCAACTGAAGATGATGCAGAATTTATCGATGTATCTGATGATATTGATGTGGTTTTCCCGGAAGAAGAAGAGGCAAGTAAAATAGCTGATTTTAAATTTGAAGTTTTAGCCATTGGTTTTGACTCGCAGAGTGAAGACTTGGGTGAAATTATCGACAGGCTAAAGGCTATCGCCATAGATGAAAATCTAGGATTTGAGTCAGAAGATGATGGTTCTGAGCATGTTCAGGTTTATCTTTATAAAAGAGATGATTTCGAATACATTCTACCAATGGCTGTGGAGAATCTGTCCTTTATCGAACAATTCTCTTTAACTTTGGTTTAACTTAAATTCATCTTCGAGCAGGGAGTAAAGTACTGAATCTCGCCATTTTCCTTTGAATAAAAAATCTTCTCTCATCACGCCTTCTTCGTTGAAATGATTTCTTCTGAGTAAATTTGTGGAATTAGTATTAGCACGATCTGCTCGTGCTACGATTCGATGCATTTTCAATTGGCCAAAAGCCCATTTGAGAATTGTTTGAACTGCTTCTGAACCTAGGCCTTTTCCCCAATAAGCGGGATCGAGCAGATAGGATATTTCCGCTAATCTGTGGATATGATTTCTAACATGGAGGTAGACCGTACCGATAAAAGTGCCGTCTTTCAAAGTTACCGCGAAAATGAATTTTCGCGGTTGTTTAACCTTGAGCAGCTTGATGGCCCGCTGAATATATTGCTCACTTTGTTGGTAATCCAGTGGTCCCCAGTGGATAAAACGAATAGCTGTCTGATTTTTGGCCAGTTGATGAAAAGCCTTGATATCGGTTTTTTTGAAGGGTCTAATGATAAGTAGATCTGATTCGATTTGCACAGTGGGTTAAATAACGAAGTACGACTAAAATCTATATTAAGTAAAAATATAGAATGAGCAAAACTAAGTTCAAATTGACGATTTTGAATTAAGTACTATAATTAGCTCTTGATTTATTAATAAACGAAAATGGGGTTAGATGATTTAGCATTTTACGGGTTGAATCCACAAAATACTTTTACAACTTTTGAAGTAAAAACCGCCAGCCAGGCTCAAGTTTTAAAGAAATTAAAGTTAATCGCGATTCAAAGCGCAGAAATGATCAATCAGAATGGAGCACTCAGATATGGTGGACTGGTGAATCTATGTGGGAATGATAATGTTTCCAAAAATCACCTAGTGGAGGCTTTTACTCAGAAAGTTATTGAAGTTATGGATCAAACCAGGAACGATCTCAGAGAGAGACTGGCGGTGATTAGAAATCATCGCAGCTTGGAAACACTGGGGTTGGTGGCGGTAAATCCGACTAAACCGGATATCTTTACTGCTGAAAATCTATTTAATGAATTGGATAATGCTCAGGACGTGGATTTGGAAGATAAAGTCCATTTAATCGTCGCTTTACAGCGAGCAAAGATAGGCCGAAAGCTGTTTTTGACTACGACTAATTTTCCTTTATTGGAGTTGTTTGAATCGGTAAGCAATCAAATCCCCCAGATCGGGATTTATGAATATCCTATGAATCTGGAAGATTGAGCTCAATTGCTGACAACAAAAACCCATCCTGTTTCCTGACCCTTAAGGTCAGAAGAGGATGGGTTTTTAAATTACCGAACAACTTACTTGAGTAAACTACTGTTGATCAGCAGATGGTGCCGGATTTTCAGGAGCTGCTTCTGGTGCAGGAGTTGCTTCAGTTGTAGGAGCTGTAGCAGGCATATTTTCCTGTGTTGGATCCTGTGCTGGTGTAGCAGCTGGTGTTGTATTCTCGTCCATGATTATTTTGGTTAAATAATAGTGTGTGGAGAGTACTTGCTATATCTGGATATGGGAACCCCTTTTTGGAAAAGCGGATAGACTTATATCTCGATTTGAGCGCTTATATATCAACAAATTTTAAATTGGAACTGGTGGTTTTTAACGTAATCTCCTTATTATCCGAAAGTAAAAGTAATGATGCTTGTCTTTGTAGGAATAAAAGAACTAAGATGGTTTGTACCCTGTAACTATATATTTATGCTTTGGACAATATTCGTCATACTTCTAGTCTTATGGATTCTGGGACTGGTAAGCTCCTATACATTGGGTGGATACATCCACATTTTGCTTGTTATCGCAGTGGTTGTCCTAATTATTAGAATAATTCAAGGTCGTAAACTTTGATATTATCAAAGTTATTTATTTTTTAATTATATTAAACTATGCCTGAGGAATTGAGAGAAGTTGTTGTAAAAGAGCCGAAGTATCGGAATATTCAACATATTGTCTACTATATAGCTGGGGCTATCGAGATTTTGATCTTGTTTCGTTTGGCTTTTAAAGTTACTGGGGCAAATCCGACAAGTGGATTTGTGAGCTTCGTCTATACTTTGTCTGGTTTGTTTGTACTCCCGTTTCAGGCTATTTTCGGTAATACTACAACTAGTGGGGCAGAAACAACCGCTGTCTTTGAACCGTCGGCCTTGATTGCGATTGCAGTTTATGCCGTGGTGGCCTGGGGGATTGCCAAGCTCATAGCTATATTTGCCGGTAAACCGGATGATGCCGAATAGACTAGATGGAGCCGAATAAATAATGTTTGATATTTTTTAGAAAGTGTGATAGTATTACATGATGACCTTTGAAAATAACAGAAACTTGAGGCACAAATGGAGATAAACTGAAAGAAAGTTTTTATCGTCATTTGCGCCTTAAGCTTCAAATTGCAATAATAGGCCTGGTTATAAACTTTCCCAAAAGTTTATGGTCATTACTAACTGATTCTAGACGGGCTCGGTGTTTAGAGAGAAGTGGTAGACAGATTATAAATTGGGGTAACTCGATTTATAGGAAGTTAAGTCAGTGATGTATTAATTTCTACTTTAATCTCTTATCTGCTGCTGAAAGCGCAATTTGGAACTTAGGGCTTTTTTGTGTTATAAGATATCGGCAAATAAATTAAATTCCATTTTAGAATTTTAGTATGTTCACTAAAACAAAGTTATTGATATTGGCCTGGGCTCCACTATTATTTTTTGGTTTCTGGGGAGTTACCCAAGCGTCACAAAGTATTTATCAGTAGGATATTTACCTAATGTTGACCTTAATAAAGTTAACGAAGAAGACCCTGGATTTACAATGCCTTTCATGGCAATTTCCGCTGCTGCATTGAGCATGCATGACGCACCTCAAATAAATAAGTTGTTTTATGGACAAATTGCTTAAGCTTAAACATAAGTCGGAAAATGCGAGTTTTATTTCACTGTTCTTGCCAGGTTTCCCCGGGGAATATCGGGGAATATAAAGACAGACCCCTTTTTGATGACCTTAAATCATATAATTCAGATGTCTATAGTTTGGTGTATCCTGGAACTTACTCAGAAGCGGGTGAATTTTCTTTAACTAATGTTACCAAGGCAGTAAAGCATGCTCTGAATGATCTGAAGGTGTTTAATAAGCCGATTCTTCTTGTTTGTTATTCTTTTAGTACACTTTTTGTAGCTCAATGCATTAACAAGAACGATAATGTAATGAGTGTACTTGTGTTTTCACCAATTACAGATTTAAAGACCAGTATTAATGAGGATTTTATAGAAACTTTAAATACGATAAAAACAGCTAATCCTGACGTCTTTAACATAAATATAGAGTCGTTTGAGAGACAACTTAATAAGCCTGCTGATGAGATTCACTATAAAAGTTTCAATAAATTAAATAGTCTTAAAGTACCGGTGTTTTTCTTTCTAGGTGGAAAAGATTCAAATGTAAAAGTCAAACAAGTTTATCAACAAATAAATCAGCTTAGGATAGATCAAAAACTTGTTTATTTGGTTAAAGAAGGGGAGCACCGGTTGGATACATTATATAGTGTGAACTATGTCAAAAAAGCCATTCTAGCTGTAATAGTCAGCTTTGAGTTGCGTCGTATGTCGAATAAGATTTTAGGAGTATTCCTATGGGGTAGTACTTTAAACTCTGAATTGGAAAGTGAATCTTCTGATTTGGATTTAATTATCATTGGAGATGGATTTTCCTATCGTGTGTTAGAGAGAATAAATAACCTTAAATCTAAGTATGAAGCTCTTTCAAAAGTGAAAATCGATTTGGTATATAATAGTATTAAAGAAATTGATTCTAAAAAGATAATAAGAAGAAATAGAGGGATATTATTTACACATGAACTAAGCTCAGATTACTTCCCACTATTTAAAAATTTTATATATAATTGTAAAAACTATTTATATTTAGAAGGATTTGAATTGCCTAGATTAAAAGATGCTTTGGCTTTATTTAAAACTAAAGATGTAGAGGTTTTTAACGCACTTGAAAAGAGTATAGCACTCAAGAAAAATAATTATGAAGGCTTATCGAAAGATTTTGATATTGAAGTCGTTAGTTTAACTGAACGACTTTTCTCTGGATATGTAAGTAAAACAAAGAATGATTGGTTCTTTGAAGAGTCCGGTAAAGAATAGTGGCTGACGAAACTAACAAGCCATAATGGGGCTCCATTTGGCGCGATGTTCAAACTTTAGTCGTGGAGAGGTTGTGAGGTGTTATGCAGAGACAAACATATTTGCATTGGATTGTGGCTGATGGTACAATTGGTAGTGATATTAATAATATTATGAATAGTACTATGGATAATAACGTGACAGCACAGGAGTTGAAGACTAAGGGGGCGTCAGCTTTAACCAAAAAAACTAAGGAGAATAGTGAAACCTTTATTACAATTCGAGGGGAAAAGCGTTTTGTTGTCCTTACTATCGAACAATATACATATCTGCGAGAGTGCGAATTGGAAACTGCTTTGAAAGAATCAGAAGCTGATTTAGCTGCTGGTAGGTTTGATGTTAAAAGTCTTGAGGATCATCTAAAAGATTTGAAGAATGTATAAACTGGTAATTACTGAAAGCTATCTTAGAAGAGCTAAAAGGTTTTTTGCTAAACATCCAGACATCCTTAAGCAATATGAAAAGGTTTTGAAACTACTCTGCTTGAATCCGCAACACCCTTCCTTGAGATTGCATAAATTGTCGGGGAGATTGGATGGGGTGTTTAGCGTTTCGATCAATATCTCTTATCGCGTGTTAATAAACTTTATTATTAAAGACAATCAGATCGTCCCGATTGATATTGGGTCGCATGATGAGGTGTATTGATGGGGAAGTGCTTCTAATATTAACAAGAGGTTGAAGATCTAAAAACGCCGCTATACGCGCCACCACCCCCCGGCCCTTAGTAAGCCGTGACATGGGGAAATCTTTCATGGAGCCACATATGGCGCGCTGTTCGAACTAAAATCTTACGGGGGTCGTGATCTTTCCTATCGTGGTAAACATTTTGTTGATTGGCTCTTTTGTGGTTATTTCGAGGCTTTAGTAATTGAAATAACATCACCTATTTTCACAGATAAATCCTTGTCAGTATTCATTTTACGAACAATGGTAATTTCCAAAAGATCCATTGAGCTGCCTTTGTAAACAGCTAAAGTTCCGGCGTCCAATTCTTTCATGCTTCTTGTATATACAGCTGTGCCCAATTCCCTTTCGCCAATAAATAAGTTTAATTTATCGCCAACTCCTGCATTTAATTCAGAGCTTCTGTTGTAAACTTTAAGGTTTCCAAAATTATCAATATGTAGGACCAAACCTTGTGGCATAGTTACCTTTAGCAAGTTATTAGTGTCATAATCTGCGTGTTTTAAAGCATACAAGCTCTGACATTCTTAATGACGAGGAGAACTTACATTTTAAAGCAAATGGAGGAAATGTTTGGCGTGAGGGTGGTTCAAATAGTTAAAAATTCTACTGTAGACAGATCCATGTCTGATGAAAAGCAAAGATACATGGATTCTTTCCAGAAGGCCTTTGAGGATGGGTACGAAAGTTTAACAGTTCGTGCAGTGGACTTGATTGATAATTCTTACTATTACGGTAAAGCTAAGTCTCAAGAGGCCTTTTCTAAACTAGTTGATAAGTTCTATTACTTTATAAATTTAAGTAAGCCGAAATTGATGGATGGGAAGGTGTGGCCATTGCTTATTGAAAGACAAAAAGAGCTCAATTTAGAAAAATACTAAGTTTAGCCCATGACCTCGGTCTTACCATGAAACTCGAAGGTTTTTAGGAGGGTGATTTGGTCTTATTTGAGAGCTATTTGGACTGTTGAGTTTCTTTTGCTAGATGTGTGCCGGTGACTGCATCCTCGTGGGATTAGGTAGTGGGCTCGAGGGGCGAAGTTCAATTTTCCTTATCAACAAGCCATAATGGAGCCACAGACGGGAATCGAACCCGTGACCTCATCCTTACCATGGATGCGCTCTACCATCTGAGCTACTGCGGCTTATTACTGGTCAATGCGCGCTGATTTTAGCATAGGTGAGGGGGGGAGCAAAACTTTTTTGTAATTTTCCAGGCTTTCTGCTTGTATATATATTGAATAGTAAACAAGTCCCTTGTCAGAGCAGGAAACTGTGCGAGCACAGAAAAACTCGGTAGATGCTGAATTAGTCAAAAAAGCTCTGGTCAATCCGGATAATTTTGCGCTGATTATTGAAAGGTATGAGAAAAAATTATTACGCTATCTGAGCTACTCGACCGGGGTTGATCAGGGGCAAGCTGAGGATATTTTACAGGAAACTATGATTAAAGTTTACCGTAACCTGAACGGCTTTAACCAAGATTTAAGCTTCTCCAGCTGGATTTATAGAATTGCCCACAATGAAGCATTGAATTATCTACGAAAAAATAAAAAACAATTTGCTGTAGTGAGCCTGGATGGTGAAGATGAAGGCAATATTGCTTTGCTAAAAGTTTTGGCTAACGATGTGGACATTCCCGCTGCCATGGCTGAAAAGGAACTGGCTGGTAAAGTGCGTGAGATTTTGAATTTAATGAAAGAAGATTATCGAGAATTTTTGGTGCTGCGTTTTCTGGAAGACTACGATTATCAGGAAATTAGTGATATTTTGAAAAAACCGATCGGTACGGTGGGCGTGATGCTTGCCCGAGCCAAGGAAGATTTTCGTAGAATTGTCAAGAAGTTTAACCTGCTCAAATATGAGTAATATTAGTAAACAGATCATGGATCAGATCAAGGACAAAGGTCTCAAACCTCGTCCCCGCTGGCAATTTGTCCTGATCGGCATACTGCTGGTGATTTGTTTGATCAGCACGATTATCAGTGGAGGGTTGGTGACCAGTCTGATTTTTTTGAAATTATTTAATACTCAATGGGACTTTGTCAGTTTGACCGGTGAACGAGGCTTGCCGGCTATCTTGGAAGTTCTACCATTGGTCTGGATAGCTTTGTTGATTTTGGTACTACTAATATCAATTTGGGCATTTGAACGTACTGAACAGGGCTATAAATATAAGCCTACTTTGGTAGTTTTGGTGGCAATTGTGCTTTCGACTGCGTTGGGAGGAGTAATTTATATCACGCAGGGTGCCGATTTGGTGGATGATTTATTGCAAGCAAGTTGGCCGTCCTATCAATTGATGGAAGAAAGATTTGAAGCGAAATTCCATCTTCCGGATAAAGGCATTTTACCCGGTCATGTGGTGGTGGTGGAGTCGGCTACAGTCATGCAATTGGAGGACTACAATAATCATCTTTGGCGGGTAAGATTGAATCAAAATAAAGTTTTACCTCCAAATCATAGTTTTGTAGGCTTGCAAGAGGGTATGACTGTTTTCGTGATTGGGCAAAAACAGGATGAAGATAGCTTTTTGGCTGTATCTGTTCGAAAAAATAAGCGTTTGCCTCCCTCTCAGGTTTTGCGCGATCGTCTGCGTAAAAGATTTTTGAATAATCAGCCAAAGTTGTAATAAATAATTTCTGGAGAGTGTATCAATTATGTAACGACCTAGGAACTTACATTTATTACTTAATACAAAAAGTTTATGAATATATCGAAGAAACTGATTAGTGCTCTTTTGGTAACTGCTGCGATCGGAACTTCCATCGCCAGTGCGCAGAGTATTGATGGAACGAATACAGATACGTCTAAACCAAGTCCAGGCGGAATCAATAGAGATTTTGATTTAGCGAAAAGACAAAAAGTGATTTCCTTGATCGAGGCGGGAGATTATGTCGGCTGGAAAGCCCAGATGATTCAAGCTGGACATACTAGAGTAGCTGATAAGGTAACTGCTGATCAATTTGCTAAAATGACTGAGATAGCCCAGGCAGTGAAGAGTAAAGATTGGGCTAAAGTGAAGGAACTTCGAAAGAAATTGCCTCCGACCCCATTGGCCAAGAAACATCGAATGCTGAAGAAACTGAAACATAGTTTTTAATCGAGATTTCATTATATAGAAAAGTTTGTCAGTTAGGGTATTTGAGTAAATCGGCCGATTTACTCAAATACCCTAACCAATCTTTATAATGAATAATTTTCAAAGTAAGCCTGATGATGTTGTTAGGCCTCACGCTAAGTTGACTACAGTTCGAGGAATTGAAGATCTCCGAAAATGGGGGGCCGGATTGACCGGTTTAGCTTTTTTCTTGTCGATGATGCCGGTGGGAAGCGTTTTGCCGCGAGCGATGGCTGCCGCGCCACTGGCCGGTACAGTTGTGATAAACGAAGTAGCCTGGGCCGGTTCGGCTGATGGATCGAATGATGAATGGCTGGAATTGTATAATAATAGTGGCGCGGTGGTGGATTTATCCAATTGGAAGATTAAGGATGATGGAGTTGTCGCCTTTACTTTCCCGGCCGGGGCAACAATTGCCTCACATGGCTATAGTCTGATCGAAGACAATGAAAATGCTGTCGCTGACCGAACAGCTGATTTTATCTATAATATGTCTTTGGCCAATACCGGTGATAGTTTAGAGCTGCTAGATAATAATGGCGAAAGCATCGATATAGTTAATGGTAGTGGAGGGGCCTGGTACGCCGGATCGTCCACTAATTACTCGACTATGGAAAGAATTGATCCGACTGTGGGAGATCTGGCTGCTAATTTTGCCGCTTCCACCGGTAGTGGAGCTCATGGTTCTGCTGGGGCATTACTGGTAGGAACTCCACAAGCCGTTAATTCTGTTTATACTGGTGGAACTAGTGCTATTGATCGGATTTCCGCAGAATTTGCCAATAATAATTGGCAGGTTGGACAAACTGTAAAAGTCCAAATAAAGGCGGAGAATGTCAGTAATTTATTTGCCTATGGCTTTGGAATTGATTATGACCCGTCTGTTTTGGAATATCAAAATGCCGTTGTTGGAAGTTTTCTAGGTAATTCCGGGCAGGATCAAACTTCTTTTCAGGCAGCTTTGAAAGATAGCCAGGCCGGCAGCCTTCTGGTCGCTGAGGCTAGAACTATTAATCCAAAAACCGGAATCAATGGAAGTGGCCTCTTGTTAGAAATTAATTTCAAAGTGTTGACTGTACCTGTAAACAATACCGCAGTGATCTTCTCAAGTGATTCTTTTGCTTCTTCACCAAGTGGGGATTTAAACGAAACTTACCTGTCGGCAACTTATGATGCTGCTTCTGCAGGCATTGAGCCGGTGACAAATTTGATAGTGTCTGAAGGTGCTCAAAGATACCAGATTAAACTCAGTTGGGCGGCCTCGACTTCCAATCCTGAGCTTTATCGGGTTGAGAGAAAGGATGCCCATGGTAATTGGGTGATTATCGGTAATCCAACGGGTACTGAATTTACTGATCAGGATGGCCTAGTTGGTGGTGGGGCGATTGTCCCACAACTGGTTTATGACTATCGCATTAGCGCGGTTAAGGCCGGTCAAACTAGTTTAGCCGTCAATATCCAGGGCCAAGACACCCGTGGTTTGAAGGGAGATAATACCCGTTCAGATCTGGTTGATGGACGTGATTTGGAGAGGCTGGCTTTACATTTTAGTGAAGACGACCAGTTCGCCAATTTTGATCGATTGGTTGATACGACTTATGACGGTGTTATTAATGGCAGCGATTTAATTGACTTAGGAGTTACTTTTGCTCATCAGTACTAATTTTTATTTGGCCCGGCCGCCGCCATTTGGCGGCGGCCGGGGAATTAATTTTCTTTTATGACTGAAATAATTATGCAGAAAAACCGGTTGCCAGACGGTAGAGTTAAGTTGGATTTGATCGGTAAAAATTTACCCCGGAATTTCCTCGGCTTGGCTGCTGATATAAATCTGAAAAAGCCATTTGAAGAAGACTCATATGATCAAATGGTTTTAGCTCCTATTTTAAAGGATTTGGCTGATCAAAACTCTTTGATTGACCTCGCCAAGGCTTTGCCAAAAGAGGGGAAAATAGTGTTGGGATTAACCTTGAAGTCAGATCATTTGGTCAGTTTGCCGGATGGCTTGCTGTTGTCCTTTATTTTTGATGATCAATCTATAGAGATTTCTGAAATTTCCAATCAAGTAATCAGTGTTTATGAACAAGGTCGTAAAGATATCGAGGCAAATTGGTCGGTCAACAATCAGGTTGAGCAACAGACAATCAATGATCAAACTGAAAATCTTTTGGAGAAGAAGGGGAACTCTCCCCTGGGAAGCCCTAGTGTGGAGAAGTCTTTACCAGTTGAGGTAATAGATGGTTTGGTACAAACTGATCTAAATCAGGCGGCTGTGGAGAGGTTACTGCAAAATCCGCGTGATATACAAGCTGACTGGCTTGGCAGTAATTGGTTTTTTGTGCTTTTAGTAGGCCTATTCGCGCTACTTGCTGCAGGAATAGTTTATTATCGCCAAAAAGTGACTCCAAAGCCTCCGATTCGCTCAGCTGTAAGCCCCGGTTAAAAGACAATTTCGCTTGACTATTAGGTGAATTGAGCTAAACTCCTGTGGTAAAATTATTCGTAGCTCATATATATGGCAAGAGGAAAAAGCACATTCTGTACCTGGTATTGCAGCGTCTGTGGAGCACCCAAGAAAACGACTGCTTACAACAAAAAGAATAATGACAAAATCACCAAGGAATTGGATATGTTTTGTAAACAATGCCGTAAACACACTACACATAAGCGTAAAGATACCAAAAAAGGATCCAAATAAATCATTGGTTTACTAAGATAAAATAAAATTACAATTTAAATTTTACCCCCATGGTTGAGAATAGAGTTACAACAATTACTCCCCGAATTCTAGCCTTGGGGGTTTTTAGTTTGTTCTTGTTGGCCGGTTGTCAGCAGACTGCCAATGACCAGGGTAGATTTGTCTCACCCCAGGGTGTGAAAATTGAATCAATGTGGCCGGCAGATACTTTTCTTTTAATTAAGGTAGGAACTCAGGATGAGGGACAGATTGCCAATTTGAAGACGCTTAACTCCTATTTCCCCAATGATCCAATGGGAGCTCTGGTTGATGAATTTAATGTTGGGTTTAAACAAGGAGCAAATCTGGATGAAATGGGCCTGGATTATGAGAAAGATATTTTGCCGATTTTAAATGAAAAGAGTGAGATGTATCTGGCTGTAGCTCCTGGAAAAGCTTTATCGACTGAAACTACGTCAGATTCAACAGAGGTTAAAGCGGTTTTGGCCATGACTTTAGCGGATCAAGGTAAATTTGACGGCCTTCTACAAAGGCAAGTAGAAAAGGGTAAACTGAAACAAGACAGTTATAATGGCCAGAATTATTTTACCGAAACTGATCTGGCTGATTTGCCCGCATATATCTTCCGTTATAATGATTTGGCTGTCGTGACTACCAGCTTAGAAAGTTTGAAAGCAGGCGTAGACAATGAGCGGGCTGGGAAAAACCCTTTGGCAGATAACTCTGTATATCAGCAAACGGTGAATAAATATTACAAACCATCCATCGCTCTAATCTATGGTGATTTCTCCAAAGTTGTAGATTTTATGTCCGAAACTTCGTCTGATGGAAAAGATCTGGTCCAATCCCTCAACTCACTGAATGGTGGAACAAATGTAACAGATATTGCCGCGGAAATTGTTTTGGTGAGTGCTGAAAAGGATGGGATTCGGTTGAGTGGAGATGTGGTTGGCAAAACTGGAGTGGATTTGAACAAGTCAGTGGGAGGGGTTGATAAAGTCTATTTGGCAGACAAAATACCGGCCCAAGACGCAGTGGTTTATATAGAAGGAAATAATTTGCAGGCAGCCTATACTAGATTCTTGGAAATCGGTAAAAATAACCCTGACTTTGATGATAATATGAAGGAAATGCGGGATTATCTCCATTCCCAGGATTTGGATTTGGAAAAAGATGTTTTACCGATTTTGGATAAGGGGTTTGCGATGATTCTAGAGGATAACAGTTCGGTTCTACCAACTATTGGTTTCTACCTCGACGCCAGCAGTAATCCTGACAGTGCTGCCAAAGTAGCGGCAAAAATTAATGATGGGTTTGACCAGCTTTTCACTCTGGCTAAAAAAGACAGTCCGGATTTGGAGCTATTAATGACCAAAGAGGAAGTCACTCCTGCCAAGCTCTGGAAATTCAAATTAAATATTGATCCTTTGCTGATACAGATGCCACCGGTAATCTCGAAAAAAATGAGCGGCCAGAAAATAGAATTTTATTATGGCTTGTTGCCGGATAACGTTATGGTTTTCGCTTTGACTCCTGATTTGGAGAAAAATTATGGGCAAGCCCACAGTGTTTCAAAAGGCCAGGAATATCAGAAAGCAATGAGTTATTTAAACGATGCTAAAGGCTCGATTGGTTATGTTGCCCCCGGACAAATAGCTGTTTATGCCGATCGACTGATGCAGCTGGCCAAAGACAGTGGCGCCTTGCCTGGAACACCGGAACCCTATCAATTGATAAAATCTTATGTTTCACCGATCAAGAGTTTGGTCTTTGGAACCAATTCAATTGAAAAGAACCACCTCCATTCTGAGGCCTTTCTCCATATCGCTAATAACTAACGGGCTATTCTTCTTCCCCCGCGTGTTTAGCTACCCAAGCTGAAATATCATTGTCATCCTGCTCCAGTAGTTCTCGTTGAACTTTTTGGGAAATATCGGCCGACAGTTGTTCAACTTCCTCTGAAGTCTCTTCAGCCAGGTCGCTACTATTGATCCCGGATAATGTTTGGACGAGATTAACCATTTCGACGGGAGTCACGATTGGTTTGTCGGTATTCAATATCAACCAGCTGACGGCCATTTGATCGAATAGGAATTGTGGATTTTTTTTAGGATTACCCAGTTCGCGGCGATAAATTATACTCACCTCACGAGGCTTATAAGATGGCTTGGCACTGAGGATTTTTGATAACTTTTGATATTCGTCAAAGATGAAATCCGGGTTGGTGAGTATGTGCTCAGCAATTTCTCTGGCAATAGACGGAGTTTCCGGATGGTCTGGTAAAGCTCGAAGAGTTGATGGATCACGAGTCATAGAAGTTTTTTTTAAAATCTTGGTATTATAGCATTTTTTACTCTGAGTTGAAAGCCTTGAAGGAAAGACATCAGGCTAGGTGAAAATATAAACTCGAAATCCGTTCAACTAAATATTGCCTTAAGCTGCTCATAAGGCTATCCTTTTTCGGTAAAACAAAATTGAATTATGAAGGCAAGTAAAGAAAATAATGGATCAGTTGGTTTAGGCGAAAAGCTTTCTCAGGAAAGGCTGTCATCGGGGAAAAGAAAATGGACTACCAGGGTAGTTTTATTATTGATAATCTTGCTGGCCGCTGGTGGTATTTATGCTTATATGTCCGGTGCCAATAAATCCAATAAATATGAATTTGCGACAGTGAGAAAAATGGATTTACGTGAAACAGTGGAAATAACCGGTAATTTGGAGGCAGGGGCGACGATTAACCTGACTTTCAGAGCTTCCGGACAATTGGAGAAAGTTAATTATAGGTTAGGTGATCAACTCAAAGCAGGTGATGTCATCGCTAATTTGAAGAATCGAGATCAGGAATTACAGTTGAATCAGGCCAAGACAAACTTGCAGGCGGCTCAGGCTAATTTGAACCAAAGGCTGGCTGGCTCAACCAATGAAGAAATCGCCATTGCTGAAACAGCTGTGAAGAAGACAGAAGCGGCTAGCGAGAGGGTTTCTACTGATTGGAATAATGCTAAAGATGAAATATATTTAATCAAACAGAAATATCTGGAAGATGAAAAACGACTTCAATTACAGCTTGATGATGCTCAAAATAAACTGGATTATGCTTTGAAGAATCAGGGAAATACCGGTCAAACTTCTGAACAAGTGGTCCAGACGGCCCAAAAGGATTTACAAGCCCAACTTTATACGGCCGGTTCACAATTGCAGCAAAGTTTATTGGATTTAAAATCGGTGATAATTGATGATGTGAAAAATAATCAAAATAATGGGGACTTTGAACAATTGGATTACTTGCTGAGATCAGGGGCAAAACCGATTTATAATGCTATTAACGCTGATTATAATGATTTATTGGCCGAAATAAATGCAACTACCGATATTTCGATCGATGATTTGAAATCATATACCCGACGTGAGCAGCAGTATATGGGGGATTTATTGTCTGCTTTGAAGATGACTTTGGATAATATGAGTTCTTTCCAGGTCAGTATTACTTCCAAGCCACTCTTTGATGCTGCTATTACTAAATTACAAGCTGATAGCAGTAGCCTGGCCACCGGTTTAAGCGTTTTAAACGCCAAATACCAGGCGCTGATCAGTGCTGAATTAGGCTTGGGTAGCAGTAGTGACGCCCAGGATTCAGCTGTGGTTTCCGCCCAAAGTCAATATGACCAACAAGTACAGGCGGTGGCTCAAGCCAAGCTGGATCATCGGATCGATCTGAACTCCAGAGAGGCAAATATCAGGGATTTGCAGGCTCAATATCAGATGGCTTTGGCGGATATTGATTCGGCGAATGCCAATTTGCGTCAAGTGAAAGCCGGGCCCAGAGCTGTAGATGTAGCGTTTTTACGTACTCAAATTGCTGCCAGTCAGATTGCTGTTGAATTGGCCCAGGAATCCTTGGAAAAAACCTTATTAAGGGCGCCCATTGATGGTAAATTGTCACGCAGTAACATCGAGGTGGGTGAAGATGTTGTTTCCTCCGGAGCTGTGGCCGCAGCCGACAATATCCCTGTTTTTGAAATGATTTCCGATCAGAAATTCAAGATTAGTGCGGAAATTGCAGAAGTGGATATCAATAAATTGAAGGCCGGAGATGAAGCGGAAATTACTTTTGATGCGATTGGTGATGACCTGTTCCATGGAACAATCGCTCAGATTGATCCAGTCCAAACCACTATTCAGGGTGTAGTTTTCTATAAAGCAGAGGTGATTGTGGATAGCACTGATCCACGAATCAAGCCGGGTATGACGGCGACTGTAGATATAGTCTTGAAGGAAGTTAAAGGGGCTTTGACCGTTCCGGAAAAGTCGATACAGTCCGACAATGGGCGAAACTATGTGAGAATATTGGAAAATGGTTTGGTGAAAGATATTGATGTTCAGACGGGAATTCGAAATTTGCAGGGAGATATCGAGATCAAGGAAGGACTTTCTGAAGGGCAAGAAATTATAGTCAAAACTAATGACAAATGATCATCATCAAGAGAATCAGATCATCAGTGTAAAGAACCTTCATAAGACTTATTATTCTGAAGGGACTCCCACTCCAGTCCTTCATGGTATCGATTTAAAAATCAGGCAGGGTGAATTTATAGCCATAATGGGCCCTTCGGGATCTGGGAAATCGACTTTGATGCATATCTTGGGGTTTTTGGATAAACCGACTCAGGGAGAATATTTTTTTGAGGATATCAATGTAAGTAAACTGACTGATGATGATTTGGCGATGATTCGCCGAGATCGGATCGGCTTTGTTTTCCAATCCTTTTTCTTGATGCCACATGCGTCAGTTTTGGAAAATGTGATGTTGCCACTGCTCTATGCTAGAGAAAATGATCATCATCGTGAGAAAGCTTTGAATGCTCTGGATTCAGTTGGCCTAAGCAATCGTGTAGACTTTTCACCGACCAATCTTTCCGGAGGTGAGAAACAAAGAGTGGCGATTGCCCGTGCCTTGGTGAATTCTCCTTCAGTGATTTTTGCGGATGAACCAACCGGAAATCTGGATTCCAAATCCGGAAAACAAGTGATGGAAATCTTTCAAAGATTAAATAAGAATGGGCACACTATTATTTTGGTAACTCATGAAAGTGTGACTGCCCAGAATGCCGAAAGGATTGTTCACATCAAAGATGGATTGGTGGAGAAAATCGAACAAGTCAAAAATCGCATCAGTATTGATCATTACCAAAAATAATGAGCAGAATCGTCAAATTTATTAAGATTTCTTTAACTTCTTTGTGGAGCAATAAAAAGCGGTCATTTCTGACGATGCTGGGGATTATTATCGGTATTGGCTCGGTAATTTTGATGGTTTCTGTGGGCAAAGGGGCTGAAGCTATGATCCTTTCTTCGATTGAAAGTTTTGGTAATAGAAGTCTGTTTGTACAACCTGGCGGTGGTTCTCAAGCGGGACCTCCGTCGATTACCGCAGTTGATAAGATTAAATACAAAGATTATTTGGCGGTTAAAGAGTTGGATTATGTCGAAGACGTCGCGCCTTTATTGGTCTATTCGACGATCATGAGTTATCAAAGCCAGAATCAAAGGGTGAGATTGATTGGAACTAATGAGAACTATACTAAAGCCGTTAATGCCGAGGTTCAAATAGGTCGTTTTATCAGCCCTGATGATTTGACCAATTCCCGCCGGGTGATTGTTTTGGGTCACAAAAATGCCGGTGAGTTGTTTGGCGATCAGGACCCCATCGGGAAAAATGTTAAAATTGGTGGGTATAACTTTCAGGTTATCGGAGTGATGGGCCGTCAAGGGACAAGATTTTTCCAAGATTTTGATGAAAGGCCAATCATTCCTTTGACGACCATGAGAGCCTCGATTTTTGGTGTAGATTATGTGATGACCTTGTTAGCTAATGCAAAAAGCACTGATTCACTTGATGATACTACCGAAAGTTTAAGGATATTTTTACGCAGGAGGCATGCTATTTACAATCCTACTGATGATCCTGATAAGGATGACTTTAAAGTTGTCAGTCAGGTCGATGGAGCGGAGATGTTTCGACAGGTCGCTGATACGATGACGCTTTTTTTGGTGGCTATTGCGGCTATTTCCTTGTTGGTTGGGGGAATTGGAATAATGAATATTATGTTGGTAGCAGTGACTGAGAGAACCAGAGAGATTGGTTTGCGCAAGGCGGTGGGGGCGAATAACTCTGATATACTGCTACAATTTTTGATTGAAGCAGTAGTGCTGACTTTTGTGGCCGGTATATTGGGCGTAATTGTGGGCATTGCCGGGTCATGGTTGATCGCTCAGGTTTTGAATAATTTACAGTTAGGGTGGGAGTTTATTATCAATTGGGAATCAGTTTTGGTGGCTTTTATAATTTCGGTTGGAATTGGCCTGGTTTTTGGAATGTATCCGGCTAGAAGCGCCTCTAGACTTGATCCAATGACTTGTTTAAGAACTGAATAATGTATAGAATTATCAAATATTTTCAGGTGGCCTGGACAGCGGTAAATGAAAATCGCGGACGTGCGGTTTTGACTATGTTGGGAGTAATTATTGGTGTTGGGGCGGTAGTTTTGATGACTTCATTGGGCAAGGGGGCGGAGTCACTTATTCTGGGAACTGTTACTAGTTTTGGATCTAATTTAATTTATGTTCAATCGGGTTCGCCAGTGGAGGGTTTGGCCGGCTCGATTGTCACCGTTGATCGAGTCAAATACCGTGATTATTTGAATCTTCGTAAAGCTGATTTTTTGGGTAATGTTACGCCCTTTTTAGTGTATGATGCTATTGTCGTAGCAGGAGGAGGGAATGTGCGGACTCAGGCAGTGGGCACTACTAACGGCTATTCCAAAACACTGAATTTTTATGCCCAGTCGGGAAGGTTTATCGAGGACTCCGACGTTTCTAATGTTACCAGAATAGTTGTGCTTGGTTACAAATTGGCAGGTCGTTTGTTTGGTGATCAAGATCCGGTGGGTAAAGATGTGAAAATCAAAGGCCTGAATTTTAAAGTGGTTGGTTTGATGGAACCTCAAGGAGGCAATGCTTTTGAGAATTATGACGATATGGTGTTTTTGCCTGTAACTACAATGCAGACATATTTATTTGGGGTCGACTATGTTCAAACAATTATGGCTGAGGTAAAAGAGGATATCGATGAGGCGATTATTGATACCCGAAATATTATGCGCCGACTTCATAATATCGATAATCCGGAAAATGATTTTGCCAAAGATGATTTCCAAATCATCAGTCAAGAGCAGGCTTTGGGGATATTTACATCGGTTTCGGCAGTGCTGACTTTGTTTATCGTTTTGGTGGCTTCGATTTCTCTATTAGTGGGGGGAATAGGAATTATGAATATAATGTTTGTTTCTGTGAATCAACGTACTCAGGAGATTGGGTTGCGCAAAGCGGTTGGGGCCACCAGTGCAGACATATTGTTACAATTCCTGATTGAAGCGATCACGCTGACCTTTATAGGAAGCGTGGTGGGAGCAGGTTTTGGTATAGGGACTTCTTATTTGTTGTCACTGGTGATTGTCCGGTATCAATCGACCTGGGAATTTTTGATCAATATTGAAGCTTTGCTGATCTCCTTGGTTGTATCGATTTTGATTGGCTTGGTGTTTGGTATATATCCGGCCAGAAAGGCCGCTCGACTAAACCCGATCGAGGCTTTGAGGTATGAGTAAGTCGAAGTCAGATTTTGGGGCTATTTACTTTGGAACTATTTACGATCGGGTGGGAAAGAGTAGTATTCGAAAAGATATTCAGCTACTGATTTGAATAAATTACTGGTAGTTGTGTCGGCCCATTCGCTGGTCCGTGGACGATCAAGTTTGGCCAGGATAACGAAATGGGGATCGTTGATAGGCCCAAACCCGACTACCGAAGCGAAAGTTGTACCAACCCCACTCAATGGTTTGCCATTGCGATAGGTTTGGGCCGTACCGGTTTTGGCGGCGATCATATATCTATCCATGCGATTGTTGCTTGATACGCCATTTTCGACTGCACCGATCATCATCTGGGTGATGACTTTGGCGGTTTCCGGTTTGATGATCTGACTTAGAACTATGGGGTCGGTTTTCAGCCAATTGCCGGTTGTTTTTTCGATACTATCAATGATAAATGGCTGCATCATTACACCACCGTTGGCGATAGCGGATATGGCAGAAATCATTTGAATTGGAGTAACTGTTAAACCCTGGCCAAAAGCATGAGTGACTAGTTCAGAATCTGCCCATTGACTATAATGTGTCAATTTCCCGGTATTTTCATTATCGAATTCGATCTCGGTTCTTTCGCCAAAACCGTATCTGGTCAGATAATTATAAAAGAGATTGCGACCAATTTTTTGAGCAATCCAACCCATACCGGTATTGCAGGAATAAGCCAATGTCTGAGCCATATTGAGACGACCCGTACAATGTGGCGAGACATTGGTGATGGAGTATTCATCAACTTTTAGAACACCACTGTCATTATGAATGGTTCCAGCGGTGACATCTCCATCATCAATGGCGATAGACATGACTATTGGCTTGAAAATCGAACCGGGTTCATAAGGCTCACTAACCGGTTTATTTTGGTAAGCTTCAGGCCCGATATTATTTTTATAGTGTTCATAAATCACAGTTCCATCGTTGAGGATCCGTTTGAAAACCATTAATCTATCTTGGGCAATGATATTTCTATACAACCAGAAAGCATCATCGATCTTGGCTACCGGAACCAGATTTTGAATTTGATCTTCAGTTAATTTGATTTCTTCTTTGTCATAAACAGTTCCATAATTATTGGGGTCGAAGGAAGGGTAATTGGCCATAGCCAAGATGCGACCGGTTTTGGGATCCATGACTATGACTTGCCCGGAATCAGCACGATAGTCTTCCACCGCTTTTTTCAGCCTGGTTTCGACAGCCATTTGAATTGATCGATCGATGGTTAAAACATAATTTTTTCCATCTTGGGCGGGCTGAATCAGGGTGTCGTCTCCAACGGTGATCAGACGGCCAATCGAGTCTTTTTGGGTTTGGAAAACTCCCTTTTTTCCCTTTAATTCAGTATTAAATTTTGCTTCGATCCCATAATTACCATCGCCGGTTGGACTGACAAATCCCAGTAAATTTGCCGCCAATATGCCTTCCGGATAATAACGATAATATTCTTCATTCAATCCCAGTCCAGCAAAGTTATTTCCTTCATCATTGCTGATGGTTTCTTTGATTTTGGCAGCCAATTCGGGCTGGATTTTTTTGCCCAGGACTACATAACGATTACGCCCGCGCAAAGTGGCTTCCAGTTGTAGAGGAGGAACTTCCAAGATGCTACCGAGTTGTTGAGAAGTAGTATTGAAGTCAACAATCTGGGGAGGGAAAGCATTTAATTCGTTGTTATCCGTGACCTGAATTCCCGGCAAGTTCAGTTCGCGAACATGATCTGCTTTAGCCGGATCTAAATTACCACTAAGCACGATCAGAGGACGAATATCAGAACTGATTTTGCTCAATACATCATTATAATAATTCTGATAGAGTTGGTCATCTGTATAGGGTTTGATTTCGTTTAATTCCTCGGCGGTCTTGGCCCGATTGATGGCCTTTTTGATCCGTTCCTGATCCTGTGTTTTGGCAGTATCGAGGTCGAAAATCATGGGAACTATACGGTCTGCAACTAATTTCTTGTTTTTGATTAAAGTCGGGTCGGCATAGAGCAGGTAAAGCGTGGAATTGGTAGCTATACGAACATTTTCGCCAGAGGCGTAGTCTTTGATGAAAATCTCCCCTCGATGGGCTGGCATTTCGCTATAACCATAGTGTTCTTTGGCTGCTACTTGGGCGTAATGGTCATGGGCCAGAACTTGGATGGAAAAGAGTTGAACCAGGATTAACACTGTTAAGATAATCACAAGTCCCAGGAAAGTTTTGTTCCTATCCAATTGGAAATTACCGAAGAAATTGCCTGCTGATTTACTACTGCGATAGTTCATTTAGAATGATTGGACTCTTAGACTATTTGAGTTATTATTCTAGCGCTGTCAGGTCAACCTGGCAACCTACTTGGAGATAATAATTGTTTTAATAATAGAAGCTTAAAAAATATGGTCAAGAAGACAAAACTGGCTAATGGACTGCGACTGGTAACAAAAGTCTTGCCAAATACCCAATCTGTAACCGTGCTGGTTTTGGTGGGGGCCGGATCCCGCTATGAAACCAAAGAAATTAATGGGATTTCTCATTTTTTGGAACATATGTTTTTCAAAGGAGCGGAAAAGTACAAAAATACCAAAGAAGTTTCCGAGGCAATTGATTCGGTGGGCGGTGATTTCAATGCTTTTACCGGGAAGGAATATGCCGGTTATTATGTCAAAGTAGCGGCAGAAAAGTTGGCAGTGGCGTTGGATGTGCTGGCTGATATGTTGATTAATTCAAAATTCGATCCGGCAGAGATTGATAAAGAACGTGGGGTAATCCTGGAAGAATATAATATGTACCAAGACACGCCGATGTATCAGATCGGTTGGGATTTTGAGAAACTGATTTTTGGTGATCAACCTTTGGGCTGGGACCAGGTGGGGACAAAAGAATTAATCAGCGGAGTCACTCAGGAACAATTTATTAAATATCTTTATAATCTCTATACACCCGATAATACTGTGATTGCAGTAGCGGGTAATTTTGACGAAGAAAAATTGACCAGAGATATCGGAGAATTATTTAAATTTCCAGAAACTCGTCAGAAAAAGTCCTATGATTTCGATGCCTACAAGCCGATTAAGAGTGATTTGAAAGTTTGGTTGCGGGACAAAAAAACTGAACAGGCTCATGTTGTGGTGGGGTTTCCCGGCTATGCTGCTGATTCGACTATGCATTATCCGGCAAAACTGTTGGCGGTTATTTTGGGAGGAAATATGAGTTCCAGAATGTTCTTGTCAGTGCGTGAAGCTCAGGGTTTGGCTTATTATATCAATGCCAGTACTGATGACTATCAAGATACAGGGATTTTTTCTGTGAGTGCGGGAGTATCAGTGGAGAGAATTGACCAGGCCATTGTTTCGATTATTGCCGAGTTTCAAAAGGCCGCCGAAGGCGGCGTAACTGCAGCGGAGCTGGCCAAGGCTAAAGCTTATCTGAAAGGAAAAATCGTCTTACGAATGGAGGATTCTGAGGAATACTCTCATTTGATCGGTAAATATGAATTATTACAGTCCGAGAAGATGGATTTGGAACAGATTCTGATGAAAATCGATCAAGTGGAATTAGCGCAGGTTAATGCTGTGGCTCAGGGATTATTTCAGGAGGATTTGCTGAAACTGGCCGTCATCGGACCTTATGATGACCAAAACCGCTTTGAAAAACTGTTGGTGTTTAAAAAACAAGTTTAATGAAGCGGCACGAGCAGGCGGAAGAAATAATGACAAAGTTGGAAGCTTTGAGTATAATTCGCGCGATTTATTAATTTAATCTGAAAATTATGACTATGAATTTTAGCGGTATTCATGAAAAATCCCTGGTTTTGATCAAACCGGATAGTATACAGAGAGGTTTGATTGGTGAGGTTCTTCATCGTTTCGAAAGGAAAGGTTTGAAAGTTGTCGGAATGAAAATGATGTCTTTGGATGAAGCTGTTTTGCGCGATCATTATGCCCATATTGCCGAAAAGCCTTTTTTCCCAGGAGTATCGTCATTCATGCAGAGTTCTCCCGTCATCGCGCTTTGTTTGGAAGGACTGGAAGTGGTCAATGCTGTGCGTACAATCGTCGGTATTACCAAATCCCGTGAGGCCGATGCCGGTACTATTCGTGGTGATTTTGCCATGAGTGTGGCCTGTAATGTTGTTCATGCGTCGGATTCTATTGAAACAGCGATCAAGGAAGTAACAAGGTTTTTCAAGCCTGATGAGATTCTCGATTACTCTAAAGGTGAATATGAACATGTTTATATAGGTGATGAATTGGCCAAAGAATAAGTAAATAAACGGCCATGCTTTTTCCCCAATTAAAAAATACCCGAGTCGGACAGATAAACTTGAATAATGAATCTGTCTTGATCGGAAAAGGTCGAAATGGTGAAGTCGAAAATCCTTTACTTGACCCGAAAAAATGTCAGGAAATGATTGACGATTATCATCGTAGGTTGGATCTGGTTTGGAGTTATGGGGGCTGGATGGAAAATCGTCAAAATGTTTGGAGTGGAAGTTGTTTGGATGAAGAACAAAGATATTTGCATCTGGGAATTGATTATAATGTCAAAGAAGGAACTGAGGTGGCGATGCCCTGGAAGAGCGAGGTTATCCGAGTAGATCATGATCAAACCAAGTTTGGTTGGGGAGGCAGGGTAATTGTTAAGCAAATGGAGACTTTTTTTGGTCGCCAAAAATTACCCGACTCTTTGGATAATTATTTCATTTTTGCCCATTTGGATGAGGCAATTGGAGTGAAAGAAGGGCAATCAATTCAAAAAGGACAAATAATAGGTACAGTTGGAGCATCAGAAGTAAATGGTGGCTGGTTTTCCCATTTGCATATTCAGGCGGTAACCTGTGCTGAACTAGAGCGAGTGCTGGAAAACGGTTTGGTGGATTTGAATGGTTATGGCTTGGCTGATAAATATCGGGAATTGATAGTAAAATTCCCGGATCCGATGCTATACATTTCTTTGGATTGAGACATGATGAAGCCCGCCCCGCTCAACAGAATGGAATATTCTGGCGCGGGGCGGGCAGGAACGAGGCGAAGCGGATTTTCAGCACGGTGTGAGAGGATTGCGGATCAGGTCATCGACCCAGGCCAGTTTTCCGACAATCCCGATGGGCCGGCTTTGAGAGATGGCTTGTTCGCAGATTTTAGCGGTCAGACCGTATTTGCTGAGCTTCCCAGTTTGCTCGGCATAGTGCATTTCCAGTTCGATACAGTCCTTTAGCACCACTACCAGGGCGTCTTTGTTGTAAACTTGCCAGATCTGAGCCAGAATACCGACTCCGTGGAAGAAGGAGTGTAGCTGGTCCAGACTGACGATTGCCTGGATCACGAGTTTGCTGAGTGGGCTGGTCTTGAGACCAGAGGAGAGCGTTTTGGGGATGATCTCATCGATCAGGACATAGGCGTCCTTGATGATTTCTTGCATAACCTCTATATCGATATGGTAGAGACTATGGCAGAGCTTTTGGGGCAGGGCATGTTCGCCGATGTGAGTTTTGCTGAATTCACCGGCTTCCACAATGTTGAGGAAGCTTGGCAGGTTTTTGTTTGGGAAGAGAGAGTCCATTTCTTTGCCTCGTTGTTTGGGGTCACTGATAACCGCTTGTTGTAGCAAGGATTAGCAGTAGAGAATTATCCTACTGTAATATTCAAAAATGTCAATACTCTCTAGTAGAGGTTATTTAGATAGTCCTCCCACCGACTCGCCGGCGAGGGCGCCGGTGGCCCAACTGGCCTGGAGATTAAAGCCTCCGGTGAAACCATCGATATTGAGTAGCTCGCCGGCGAAGTAAAGGCCGCGGCGCAGCCGTGACTCCATAGTGCGAGGATTTACCTCGTCGAGGGGAACCCCACCGGCCGTAACAAATTCCTCACCGGCGCCGCGGCCCACTAAATGCAAGTTAAAGTCTTTTAAAATGGAGACGATTTCCTGGCGCATTTTTTTGGTCAAATGAGTGGCTGTAATTTTGGAAAAATCTTCACTGAATATCTCCGTAATGATCTTCTCAGCTAAAGAATGAGGTAAAAATAAAGCTAATAAATTACTGATTTGCTTATTTGGATTAGCCAGGATTTTTGCATCTAATTCTGAACTCAAATTCGCGGTATTCTGATCCGGGAAAAAGTCGATCTTTAGTTTGGCCGGTTGTTGATCTGAGAATTTCTCCCATGCTGCTAACCCTGACAAGGCGAAAATAGCCGGCCCGCTCACTCCTTTGTGTGTGAATAGAAAAGGTCCGGTCCGGATAAAATATCTTTGCTGATCTGCTGATTGAAATTGCAGGGTGGCTTTTTTGAAACTTAACCCGGATAAATCATGCTGCCATTTCTCGGCTGTATAAAATGAAGAAAGTGAAGGAGCGAGGGGAGTAATAAGATGACCCATGGCTTTGGCAAAGGCATAACCGTCACCGGTTGAGCCGGTCTGTCGATAAGCATTCCCCCCGGTAGTGAGGATCACGCGATCGGCTTCCAACTTTGTCCCGTCTTTATAGGTCAATAAAAATTTCTGCTCGAGTGTATTTTCCAGAGCGACCAATTGATGATTTAATTGAAATTCGACATTAATCTCTTTCAAAGCACTCTCCAAAGCGCCGACTACATCATGACCGTCATTGGATGTCGGGAAAACGCGTAAATCAGGCTCGGTTTTAAGAGTAACACCTTGTGATTCAAACCAATTGATGACAGCTTCCGGTGGGAAACTTTGCATGGCTGTACGCAAAAATTCCGCCCCACGAGGATAATTTTCCAAAACTTGCTGCACATCCAAAATTCCTGTAGTGACATTGCAACGTCCCCCGCCAGATATCAAAACTTTGGCGCCCAGATAAGTGTTTTTTTCGATAATCAGAACTCTGGCTCGTGAATTTTCCAATTTGGCGAAATAAGCTGCCATCATTCCGGCCGCGCCACCGCCCACGATGGCGATAGTCAAATTATCGTCGTTTTTCTTCACGTCCATTTAAGTAAAGCCGCATTTCCGGCATGATTTGAATGCGAATCGGACCTTGGTCGGTTTCCATGTTCAGGTCGACCGGTTTTTGGGGAAGCTCGGCAATAATTTTGAATAATTTGGCATTGGCTTCAGCTAAATCCTCCTCTCTCTGAAGTTTCATTTCGCGCAATTTGTTGTAATGTTCATCGCTTTGCATTTCCAACATCCACTGATCTTTGAAATCTTTAACCTGTTTCTTGAGGTCTTTTAAAGCTTTATCTAAATCCTGGTATTCGGGACTGTCGATTTTTTCTTCTTCTTTGATGTCTTTACGGATATCACGTAATTCCTCTTTGACCTTTTTGATTTCCTGGAGGGCTAATTTGATTTTGTCGTCAATCATGACTTTTGATTAGTTTGTGCTATATTTTTAGAGGAAATTGAAGACCTCTTCAAGGTTAAATAGAGATGACCAAAATAGAAAAAACCCGACGCATATACCTCGAGCGGGAACAAAGACAACTGTCTTTGGCGCAAAGCCAAAACCTTTTCTGGGTACGCGCCGGGCGAGCTTATTGTTTTGCTGACAATCTGGCAGGCGAACAGGCGGCCAGAGTATATCGGATGATTCAGGAAATGATGCCGCTAGAGGAGGTTTACGGGACTCGCTCAGTGGATCACTTGATGGAGGCCGAGGAATGTTTACAGGTGGACGGGGAGATGATCCAATCCGTGCGCCAAGTGGGAGTGGTGAAAATTGGCAATGTGCGCCTGCTCGCCAAGCAGCTAAACGTTATCACTTGACGAAATAGATGTATGTAACTATACGATAAACTATCACGTCATCAATATAGAGTATTATGGATAATAAGAATCTTAAAGCAACCTTGGAGCGAGCATTAGACACCGAACTTGCCATGGCTTCACGTCGACTTGCAGAAAAGGACCCCTTACTTGCGGAAGCGCTCAGCGTTGAACTTAATATTTTGAGAAGTGCGATTGCTGAAAAGGCAGAGGCTGCTTCTGAAATGGACGAAAGACAACTCCTCCCAGAACAAATAGAAGGGCTTTTAAATACGGTTGAAGTCCGCTTTAAGGCCAACATGTACCGACACCCAGATATTACTTGGGGACAGGTTGAACAGAGGCTCCGCGAAGCCGACTCCCAAAAACTTTGGTCACTAAATGAGATGGAAAAGACCGGTGGCGAACCTGATGTGCTGGAAATAGATAAAAGAACCGGAGAAACTATTTTTTATGACTGCTCGGCGGAAAGTCCCGATGGCCGTAGAAATTGTGTATATGATCTGGAGGGTGAAAAAAATCTGAAGAAGAATTGTCCTAATGAAACTTGTAATAGTAATGCAGTCGGTCTGGCCAAAAAAATGGGCATTAGCTTATTGACGGAAGCGGAATATCGGGAGCTTCAAACTAAAGGAGGATTTGATTTAAATTCGTGGAGCTGGATACAGACTCCTGTTTATAAAAGAAAAGAGAGTGTGGCTCTTAACGGTCATCGCTTTCAAAATGTTGTTCGCACCGCGGAGAGCGATGTGACCATTCACTTTAGTAATTGGGCGTTTCGTGGCCTGCTCAGGGTCTAAAGGTTTGCCCAAAAGCGACTTTCACGGTATTTTGGCAGGGAATAACTGCTAATTATGTCATTTCAAGAATATCTCGTAGCGCTGCGACGCAAAGCTACTGAAATCAGAATAGAAACATTGAAAATGATCGCCACTGCCAAATCCGGTGCGGTGGGCAGCGCGCTTTCCTGTGTGGAAATTATGACGGCGCTTTATTATGGTCAGAGTGTGAGCGGACCACTACTGAATATTGATCCCAGTAATCCTAACCGCGAGGATCAGGATTACTTTCTGCTTTCCAAAATCGGGGCTACCCCAACCTGGTATGCAATTTTAGCTGACCTGGGGTATTTCCCAGTGGATGAATTACAAACTTACAAACAAACCGGTGCCTTGCTGTCGGCTATACCACGTTCGAAAATCCCGGGAGTTCCAGCTGCAGCCGGTCTGGCCGGCCAGGGAATAGCGGAAGCAGTGGGGCTGGCCATGGCGATCAAAGCCGATCGTTCCCGCAATAAAGTGTTTGTCCTGGCCGGTGATGCGGAAATGGCGAATGGGACAGTTTGGGAAGCTTTAATCAATGCCGGCCAATCTAAATTGGGAAATTTCGTTTTAATTGTTGATCGGAATGGTATTCAATTAGATGGGATTGTGCGGAATTTGAATGTAGTAGAGCCGATCGCCGATAAATTGGATCATTTTGGTTTCCGGACGATCAATGTTTTTGCCGGCCATGACTTTGAACAATTGATTGGGGCATATGAAAAAGCCATTGCGGAGACCCGCTTGCCGGTTGCGATCATTGCTAAAACAGTAAAAGCAAAAGGTGTGGATTTCGCTGAAAATAAGAGTTTTTACCACGATAAACCGTTGAGCCAGGAAGAGTTGGCGGAGGCTTTGTCCGGCCTGGAAAGAAAGATTGATTAGAGTGTAGAATTTATTAATGTGTGGGCATGACCAATTTCTTTTTAATCTGGCTGATCGCTACCAAACTGGTTTTCTGGACGCCTTTTTTGGTGGAAGGACAATCCATGGATTTGACTTTGCATGACCGTGAATTGGTTTTGATTGACCGACAAATTGAACCTGAGTCACTGCATCGTGGCACGATTGTGGTATTTAGTTTTGATGATAATTATTTTTATATAAAAAGGATTATCGGTCTACCAGGAGAGACCTTACGAATGGGAAAAAATAAGGTGGAGATCAAAGATGCTCAAGGGAATTTCCAAATTCTCGAGGAACCGTATTTATTGGGTAAACGGTTTAACTATGGCGATAGCAGATATTTTATTGTCCCTGAAGGTGAATACTTCGTGATGGGCGATAATCGCGGTCATAGTAAGGATTCCAGGTATTTTAGTTATCCATATGTTAGAATTGACGAGATATACGGAAAATATATTTATCCATAAGTCGATTATCAGTATGAGAAAAAATATGTATTTAGTGGGAATGGTGAGCTTGCTGCTACTTGGTGGATGCGTCGGTATCGGGGGTAATGAAGTGAAGACTGACAGTATGCAAACCATTAACAATAATCAACCCACCATGATTAATTCGGGATTATCGGTCAAGCAATTAACTATCAAATCAGGAAACTCCCAACATCAAATGCAGGTAGAAATAGCTTCAACTGATCAACAGCGCAAAATCGGTTTGATGAATCGTCTAAATCTGGATCAAGACCGGGGAATGTTGTTTATTTTTGATAAACAGGGGGTTCTTTATTTCTGGATGAAAGACACACTTTTCCCTTTGGACATGGTCTTTATCGACCAAAAAGGAATAATTCAGGATATCGTTCGCAATGCTCAGCCTTGTACGGGGAGCGATGCTGACTGCCTAAAGATTTCCCCTCGCAAACCAGTGAGATATGTTTTGGAAATTAATGCCGGAGAGGCCGATAGATTGGGCTTGAAGCTGGGGGATACCGTTAGTTGGAATTGATCCAATTTTCTTTGACGCTGGCATAAATACCTTTACTGGAAAGATTGTATTTATTGAGGGTGTCTTCATATTTTCCCGGTTCGAGTGGACTGTTCAATCCTAATTTGATCAGTTTTTTTGGCAATTGGTGTTTTACCAATAAATCACTAATCAATGAGCCGATCCCTCCATGCAAATGATGATCTTCTATGGTCACCAATAATTCATAATTTTGGATTAATTCAATGATTTTTTCTTCATTTAAGGGGACGATGGAGGAAAGACTGATGACTTGTACCGATACGCCCCGATGTTCGAGTTCGGAAGCGGCCCGATAGGCTTCACCCAACATACATCCATAACTGAAAAAACAGATTTGTTCTCCGCGACGGATAATGATTGGGCGACCCGGAGAGAAATTGTAATTGCTATCCAGGTAGTCTTCCAGACAATGTTTACCCAAACGGATTACGGTTGGTCCATAGTCATTAATAGTCCATTCCAACATGGAGCGTAGTTCAAATTGGTCGGTTGGAGTAAAGATTTTTAGATTGGGTAATGTTTGGAGCATGGCCAGATCTTCGGTACAAGTTCGTGCAACTCCTTCCTCGAGATTGCCGAGGCCGATATTGGAAAGGATGATTTTGATATTTAAATTAGGGACAGCGATAGCATTTCTAAGCATGTCAAAGCCTTTCCCTAATAATGGTGAAGCCTCGGCACAGACTGTAACGATTTTTTTTCTAATGGCCATTCCGGCGGCCATGGCGAGCATGCTGCTTTCACCTAATTCTACAGTGAAATGCCTATCCGGGAAACTTTTGGCAAAATGTAATGTATAGAGGTTGTTGCTCAAATCAGAATCCAGCACAAAGAGATTCTTGGTCTTGTGCCCAAGTTTTTCTAATTGTTCGCCAAAGATTTTTCGTAGTGAGCTAGTCTCGGTCATTTGTCGTGCTTGATGGTGGTTTTGATGGCAATGTTTGAGATTGCTGTGCGTCGTGAATCTCTGGCTTTAAATAAGCCCGCACAAGTGTTATAATATAGGGAAAGACAATTTAAAACAAAAAATTATGGAAATTTATTTGGGATCAGATCATGCTGGATTAAATTTAAAAAAGGTTCTCAAAGATTACCTGACTGAAAAATTCCAGGGGCAAGAGGATTTTAAAGTATTGGATTTGGGAGTGTTTACCAATGATGCTACTGATTATCCTGATATTAGTCGTGAAGTATGTGAGAAAGTTGTGGAAAATCAAGACTCTTTTGGGGTGTTGATCTGTGGAACTGGCGTAGGAATGTCAATTTCTGCGAATCGACATAAGGGAATTAGAGCTGTTTTAGCCAATAATGAAGAAACAGCCAGATTGGCACGATCTCATAACAATGCCAATGTACTTTGTTTGGGATCCAGCTTTACAGCCGATGAAATGGCCAAAGCCATTCTGGGGACTTTTGTTGATACTGAATTTGATTCTGAAGAGCGTCATGTAAGACGAATCGGTAAAATTGAAAAGCAGAGTAAGGATAGCCGTGGAACACCTGATGAAGGTCGTTGTTAATCGACTAAAATGAATAGAGATATACCTAAAAAAGTACTGATAGCTCCGTCGATTCTTTCGGCGGATTTTGGTGATTTGAATGCAGATATTGCCTCTGTGGAAAGCGCTGCGGATTTGATCCATGTGGATGTGATGGATTACCATTTCGTGCCCAATCTGACTTTTGGCGCTCCAGTGATCCGCTGTATAAAGACCAAACTACCCTTGGACTGCCATTTGATGGTTGAAGATCCGCAAAAGTATCTGGAGGAATTGGCGGAAATAGGTGTGGCCTCGGTCACAGTGCATTATGAAGCCTGTTCAGATTTGCAGAAGGTGATCACCAAAATCAAAGAATTGGGGATGAAAGCAGCGGTTGCCCTGAATCCTCCAACAGGAGTAGAAGTATTGAAAGATATCTTACCAGGCCTTGAGATGGTTTTGGTGATGAGTGTGAATCCGGGATTTGGTGGACAAAGGTTTATTGATTTGGCTATAGACAAAATTAAACAATTGAAAAGTCTGCGACCAGACATCTTGGTAGAAGTTGATGGTGGTGTCAATGCAGATACTGCGAAACTATGTCGCGAAGCAGGTGCGGATATTCTGGTGGCAGGATCTTATGTTTTTCATGCCAAAGATAGGATTGCGGCGATTAATTCTCTGAGGGGTTAGAGTCGCCTGCACCGGTACCGGTTGCTTGGTTTTCGGTCAGATGCAATAAGTAAGCGAAGAAATTATTGCTGCCCAGATAGGTTTGTTCACCTGAACTGGCTTGATGAAGAAATCCGGATAATTGTGCGGGATTTAAAGTGAAATCGGGATTGGCACTGCCATGGCGGGCTTCTAACACTGAACAATTTAAACTTTCTCGGTTTTTTGTGTATTTATCAATGAATGCTGGATTCCTCAGGTTAGGGTCAGCCAAACGACTGTCGATAAATTCACATTGTTCGCTAGTATTTTTAAAAATGTTTTTACCATAAAAGAGGCTGGCTTCGTTGAATTGATTGGTGATGAAGTCAGTCCCCGCCAGAGACAAGTAGGCGAGTCCACTGGAAGAAGTTATCACGGCAATGGCGATAAGAAAGGCGATTAGTCCGTTGGCCGGTTTGTACTGCATGAATATGAAGCAATAAGATAAAATTGATCTATCTATATTACACCATATTGACCTGTTTTGTAAAATGGTGAGCCCGGCGCGAGTCGAACGCGCGACCTTTGGCTCCGCAAGCCAACGCTCTATCCAGCTGAGCTACGGGCTCACAAAGGTGCTTTAATCGGCTTGATCATCAGGAATTTTTAGCATAAGCTTTTCCTACCGATCAGCGATTGCCTGCGTATGATAGTATAGTTTTTAAAATTTGCAAATTAAATGGCTCCCAAGAAGACGAAAAATAGGAAAAAACGTGAAGAAAAAGTCAAATATGGGCGGGCTTTTCGCTTTATGTGGCTTTTTTTAAAGCCTGTCTATAAAAATTCCTGGTGGCCCTGGTTCTCCTAGTTGTATCGGTCGGTATTGCCTTGGTGGAGCCGAATATTTACCGTTTGGTAATTGATGCTTTGACTCAATTAAATCAGGGTAAACCGGATTTTAATTATATTTTCTGGTTATTGGGTATCTGGACTGTGGTCAGTTTATTGAATTTGATCACTTTCTCGATTTATCGTCTGAATTTTTCCAGTAAATTGGCTGAAGTTGATTATTATTATTATGCTGGCGCATTTGAGGTATTTTTTTATCTGGATGTCAGCAAACATCTTTCCAGGAAATCCGGTGAAGTTTTGAAAAAATTAGATCGTGCCGTTGACGGGATTTGGAATAATAGTATTTTTATTGCTGAAGAATTTTTGCCTAGTTGGCTGACGGCCATATCAATGTTGGTTTTGGGTTTTGTAGTTAGTTGGCAGATGACTTTGATCTTACTTTTGATGGTACCGATATATTTGTGGATTTTCTTTTTTGGTCAAAAGAAAACTGGGATTTTGCAAGATAAAATAATGAGAGAATTTGAAAAATTTTGGGGGACAGCTCATGATACTGCCGCTAATATTATGGCTGTAAAAAGTTTTGCGCGGGAGGATTTCCATTTGGGGAACTTGCTCAAGAAGATAGCTTCAGTGTCGAAAAAACAGGCTAAAGTTTCTACCCGTTGGGGGATGATTGGTACGGCCAGCTATATGGTTGGATTGTTTAATCGCCTGGTGATCTTTTTCGGGGGAATTTATTTGATTAGTTTGGGAATGACTACCCTCGGTACGGTGATCATGTTTTTGAGTATTTCTGGAGCTATCTATTCCCCACTTCAATCTCTGGGGAGCCAGTTAAGGAATTTACAAAGAAATTGTGGATATTTAAATGCGGCGGAGGACCTCTTCGATGAAATGAATAAAGTTATTGATGTGCCTGGAGCCAAGGATATCAAGGTCAAGCAGGGGAAGATAGAATTTGGAAAGGTGGATTTCCAATATGAAAAGTTGAAGATAATAAATCAACTTTCTTTTGTAGCTGAGCCAGGGAAAATGACTGCCTTAGTTGGGCACTCCGGTGCCGGGAAGTCTACTTTAGCAGCCTTACTTTCCAGGTTTTATGATGTTACCGGAGGTGCTATTTTGATTGATGGTCAGAATATTCGTGAGGTTACTTTAAAGTCACTGAGGGAGAATATTGGCTTGGTGATGCAGGATAATTCCATGTTTAATGAGACCATTTATAACAATATCGCCTATGCCAAACCTACGGCAAAAAAGGCGGAGATTATCCGTGCCGCCAAGCTGGCTAATATCCATGAATTCATTGTTTCTCAACCGAAAGGCTATCAGACTTTAGTAGGTGAACGGGGCTTGAAATTATCTGGAGGACAAAAACAAAGGGTGGCGATCGCGCGTGTAATCCTGAAGAACCCCCCGATTTTGATTTTGGATGAAGCTACTTCCGCTCTGGACAGTGTCAGTGAGAAAGTTGTCCAGGAGGCTCTGGAGCAGGTGATGAAGGGTAGAACTTCGATTGTGATAGCTCATCGCCTTTCTACAGTAAGAAAAGCCAGTAAAATTATCGTTTTAGATAAAGGACGTTTGAAAGAGGAAGGTACGCATGTTCAATTAATGCGTAGGAATGGTGTTTATAAAGACCTGGTGGATTTACAAGTGGATGGGTTGCTAGCCAAATAGGGCTAACGAGTTTTTTTGTAAGTGCCCATTAATTGAACTTGACCGATAACTTTGCCTTTCATTGCTTTTTCCAAATCTATTTTGTTGGCGGTTGTAGGAAGGTCGAGCATTTCGCGTAAGGCATAGAGCTTGAAAAAATAGCGATGTACTCCAGTAGGTGGGCAGGGGCCGGTGAATCCTTGCTGGGAAGCTCCATTTTGACCCTGAACCGCAAATGATGGACCGACATTTGCTTTGATGGTTTTGGTATCAGGAGGAATATTCCAGATTGTCCAGTGGTTGAATTCACCGTTGGTAGCGTCCGGATCGTCCAGTAATAATGCCAATGATTTTGCTTCTGAGGGAACATTGGAAATGTCCAATTGAGGAGAAGTATTTTGTCCTTGGCAAGTGTATTGAAAGGGGATGGGAGAATTATTTTCAAAATTGGGACTGGAAAGTTTCATATTATTATTTTGGTTTATGTTCTGGTTTGTTTAGTAGTGAAAACTTACCATTCTGAATGATTTTAGGCTAGTGTTAGGTGTCTATTCGTGTGTATTGCAGTTTCCTGCGTATTATTGTATAATGTACAGAAGTAATTTAAAACAAAAAGATTATGGCTAATGATAATGAACCGAACAAGATAGAATTTGACAAGAAGTCTCCAGCGGAACGAATTGAGCGGACTGTCGATCGTACTCAGGCTGTGGAAACAGTTAAAGGGAAAGCCAGTGAGCATATTGAAGGTTTGAAAAAGGAGGTTTATGAAACTTCGAGAGAAGAGCGAGAAGCTCAGTTGACTCCAGAGCAGAAAAGGATTTTGGAGCAACTTCAGACTGCCAAAAGTTCAGAAGAAAGAGTAAAATTATTTGCCAAGGTGGCTGATGATATTGGCTTGGATCCATTGCTTTCATTGATTCCAGAATTGGGTGATGCCGGGTCTTCCATTGTGTCTGGGATGTATCTATTGTATGAAGCCAAGAAGGCAGATTTGGGGATTGGAGCATATCTGAAAATTGTGGGGTTGGTGGCAGCTGACTTTGCAGTTGGTGCTATACCTGTGCTGGGTGATGTAGCTGATTACTTTTTTAAAGCCAATAAATGGAGTGCCAAAAGTTTTGAGGCGCAAACCAAAGAATTGGAGGAAAAAGCCCGTCAGGCCGGAGTTCCGGAAGAGAAAATCGCACGGTTACATGAATCAGCTTCCAAATGGCCTCAATTGGCGCAGAGAGCGGTTGGGCTTATGGGGCGGGACAAAAAGGTTATTTCTTGATAATTAGCCTGGAATTTAGGCCGCGCTCGATGGAGGTAAGTCAAAGAAATCCAGGATTTTACTCTTGGCTTCGTTAAGTCCTTCCAACGAAGTCCAATCAGTTGTTTCGGGAAGACATTCCAATTGGAATAGGATCATATCGCTGAGTAGGTTTTTGTATAAGGGCTTTTCTAATAATCTTAAGTAATTTTGGAAGGCTCTATTTCTTTCTATAGCTAATTTTTCGATTTTTTTGAAGGAAGCTCCGGCCTTGATCAAGAGATAAATTGGCTTTAAAAAGTCTTTTTTAATTACTTCATAGAGACTATAGCGAAATTTTAGCTTGATTATCTCCAAGTCAATTATTTCTACTGAAGAGTCTCGATAACTGTCTTGAAATTGACTGATCAGGATCTCCACTGAATTTGAAGATAGTCTGACTCCAGACTCTTCAGCGTCAGGAATGGTGTCTGTGCGAGAGTTTACCTCTTCTTCTACGCTATCGGACTCTTTTATTCCAACTGCTAAATTTTTGGTTTGGGGAGTTTTACCCATGTAATTTATCAATTTATGGCAATGATACGCCTTAGAGCTATTTTGTCAAATTAGGGCAGCTAGATAAAAGCCCCGACTGCTGACAGTCGGGGCTTTTTGTGGAAGGCGATTGACCTGGTAATTAACCAAATCGTACGCACTTGATTGAGGACTTTTCTAGCTGCTTGTCTAACTCCTGGTTGAAGGTTTTCTGGTTAGGGGAGAGTTGCTACGGGAGGCAAGCCGGAGGAGGCTCGTCGATTGTACCGTCGCAATCATTGTCGATGCCATCACTGCAGATCTCCAGGCCGGCGCTACCGGGTGAAGCGGAACAGGTGGTGCCACCCAATCCGTTACAGATGATGAAACCGGTCCGTTTGCAGGCCCCGATGCCGATTGTGCAGGTCGTACCGACGGAGAAACCTTCGTCAGCAGTACCATTACAGTTGTCATCGATACCATTGCAAACTTCAGGGGTCGGGTTGCAAGTACAGCTTAACCCGTTGTCGACGATGCTGTTGCAATCATCATCGACCCCATTGCAGGTTTCGGTTTTGGGCGACCCGGCCATGGCGGAGCACTTGACTCCACCCAAGCCGTTACAAATGTTGATGCCGAAGCGTTTGCACGCTCCAACTCCCACATTACAGGGCGTTCCTACACCGAAACCTTCATCGACACTGCTGTTACAGTTATTGTCGATGCCATCGCAGACTTCGGCTGAAGGACTGCACTGGCAACTCAAACCGTTATCAGCAACGCCATTACAGTCATCATCGACACCGTTGCAGATTTCTGTACCGGGAGAGCCCGGTATAGCGCTGCAAGCGGTGCTGCCGACGCCGTTGCAGATGATGATACCCGTGCGAGCACAGGAACCAACGCCCACACTGCAGGTAGAGCCTAGAGGGAAGCCCTCATCGACCTTACCATCACAGTCATTATCGACCCCATCACAGATTTCTGCTGACGGTACACATAGGGGGCAGGAAATCCCATTGTCGATACTGCCATCGCAGTTGTCGTCAATGCCGTTGCAGATTTCAGCTTTGGCCAGACCAGCCGTGGTCGAGCACTTGACACCTCCGCTGCTATTGCAGACAAAGATGCCTAGACGCTGACAGGCGCCAACTCCAACTGAACAAGTTTCACCGACGGGGAAACCCTCGTCGACGGAGCTATCACAGTCATTGTCGACTCCATCGCAGACTTCGGTTACTGCGCTGCAGGAGCAGCTCAGACCTTCGTCTGCCGTACCATTGCAGTTGTTGTCGATACCATCACAAACCTCCATGGAACCTACGCCCGGATTGACCGAGCATTTGATTCCACCGAGGCCATCACAGACCAACAGGCCAGTACGTTGACAGGCACCGACACCAACCATGCAGGTCGTCCCGACGGGGAAACCGTCATCGACTGTGCCATTGCAGTTGTTATCGACACCGTCGCAAACTTCAGTTGTGGGATTGCAGGTGCAAGCCAAACCTTCATCTGCGCTGCCATCACAGTTGTCGTCGATCCCATTACACGTTTCCGATTTGGGAGCTCCGGCAACTGCGCTGCACTGTACGCCACCGATTCCATTGCACATATAGACGCCGTAGCGTTGACACGCTCCGACTCCTACAGCACAACCGGAACCGACTCCGAACCCTTCGTCTACGATGCCATTGAGGTTATTGTCAATGCCGTCGCAAATTTCCGGTTGAGAGATCAGCCCGCAACTCAGACCTTCGTCTGCGCTGCCATTGCAGTTATCGTCGATGCCATTGCAAACCTCCGTACCGGGTGTGCCAGCAGTAGCTGTGCACTTGACTCCACCGGTCAGGGGATCACAGATATAGAAGCCGGTGCGGGCGCAAGCGCCAATACCAACCGTACACTGTGCTCCGACCGGGAAACCTTCGTCCACCGTGCTATTGCAGTTGTCGTCGATACCATTGCAGACTTCTGTGCTGGGTGCGCAGACTGGACAGCTAAGTCCATTGTCTACCAGACCATCACAGTCGTCATCGATGCCGTTGCAAGTTTCCACCCCAGGAGTTCCTGGATTGGTGGTGCAACCAGCACTACCGTCCATTTTGCAGATGATTACACCGAAGCGTTGACACGCTCCGATTCCCACCTGACAGACGGTGCTGATCGGGAAGAGCTCGTCGACGCTACCATTACAGTCGTTGTCGATGCCGTCGCAGATTTCCGGTTTTGGAACGCAACTGCAGGAGAGCCCTTCGTCGGCCGAACCATTACAGTTGTCGTCGATACCGTTACAGACCTCCGTTGAAGGCAGACCAGGGATGGCACTGCAAGTGGTTGAGGCAGGGCCGTTACAGACGACCAAGCCGAGGCGTTGACAGGCACCGGTTCCGACCAGACAGGTCGAACCAATACCAAACCCGTTATCGACTACACCGTCGAGGTCGTTGTCGACGCCGTCGCAGAGCTCGGGCTGAGGAATAAATCCACAGCTAAGCCCGTTGTCGGCAGTTCCATTACAGTCGTTGTCAATCCCGTCACAAACTTCAGTGCCGGGGGCACCTGGAGTAGCGGAGCATTTGACTCCGCCCGAGCCATCGATGACGTAGAGTCCGACGCGTTGGCAAGCCCCGATGCCGACCACACATTGGTCGCCGATTGGACAACCTTCATCAACTGCACCATTGCAATTGTTGTCGATACCGTCGCAAACTTCGGGGGTCGGGCTGCAAGAGCAGCTGAGACCCTCGTCGGCAGAACCGCTGCAGTTGTCATCGATACCATTGCAGACTTCCGTCCCCGGCGAACCGGGAGAGGCACTGCATTTTAGCCCTCCGGTACCATCGCAAATGTAGATGCCGACGCGTGTACACGAGCCGATACCTACAGTACAAGGAGCACCGATAGGGAAGCCATTATCGACGATGCCGTCGAGGTCGTTATCGACCCCGTCACAGACTTCAGAGGTGGGGATGAACTCACAATTGAGGCCATTGTCAGCGATACTGTCACAGTCGTTGTCAGTGCCATCGCAGGACTCGGTGCCAGGTGCGCCTGGAGTGGCGGAGCATTTGACTCCACCGCTGCCATCGCAAATTAGCAGACCGAGGCGCTGACAGGCGCCGATACCGACCAGACAATCAGTTTGGAGGTTGAACCCCTCGTCGATTTGTCCGTCACAGTTGTTGTCCACTCCATCGCAAACCTCAGGGCTGGCGATGCAGTCGGCGACGCACTTACCGCTTACGCAGCTGGCATCGTCGCCACAGGTGAAGTGGCAATCGCCACAGTTGTCGAGATCAGTTAGCACATTCGTGCAAGTTCCTGGGTCGCATTCGACCTGCGGATACTTACAGGTGGGATTGTTGATCCCGCCGCCAGAGCCGCTGTCGGCCATGTTGGTGCCACCAGTCCCGGCTGCGTTGTCGACGCAGTTGGGGTCCCCGTTGGTGAGACAATGCTCACTAGTAGGGTAGCTGTCACAGGCTGAGCCAAGCAGCATCGTCGCCATGGCAATTAGCCAAAGCGCCACGATGTGCTTGGCGGCCCTTGCCGATTTCGCCATCTTATTGTCCTCCTGGTTGAGAGTTTTGGTCGTTTCCGTTCGAGTCGGATTTTCAGAAAAAGAAGCAGCTAGTTTTTAAGGGACAGATCAAACAAATTATTTGGTCTAATATAGCTATACACTAATTTTAGAATTAGTAAACAATGTTGGAATACAATTAATTTGCTATTTAGCAAAATTTATTGCGTTATATCTATATAATTTTATTGCCTGGTGACAAGGGCTTGCTAATTTATGAGATAATCATTTATGATATTTGTCAAAGTAAATTAATTCTAATTAATGTCTATTTCGTCTAGTAACAGTAATTCCGGCAACAGTAATGCGATGGCTGGGTTTGACCTCAAATCACCTTATGAACCGAAAGGGGATCAGCCGTCCGCTATCAAACAATTGGTGAAGAATATCAAAAAAGGGACTAAACATCAGGTGCTTTTGGGAGCTACTGGAACAGGAAAAACCTTTACCATGGCCAATGTGGTTCAACAGATACAGCGACCGACCTTGGTCTTGGCACATAATAAAACTCTGGCGGCTCAACTGTGTAGTGAATTCAAAGAATTCTTTCCCAATAATGCCGTAAGTTACTTTGTTTCTTACTATGATTATTATCAACCGGAAGCGTATATTGCTTCATCGGACACTTATATTGAAAAAGATGCTTCGATCAATGAAGAAATTGCCAAGTTTCGTCATGCTGCTACAGTAAATCTACTGACCCGTCGCGATGTATTGATTGTGTCATCAGTCAGTTGTATCTATGGTTTGGGTTCGGTAGAGGACTATAATGCCTTTGCCATTGAACTGAAGAAAGGCGAGGAACGTAAACGTGATAAACTGCTCCGCCATCTGACCGATATTCAATACAATCGCAGTCATATGGAATTTAAACAGGGGATGTTTCATGTGCTCGGAGATACTTTGGAGATTTTCCCGCCTGATCGTGATACTATTTTTCGCTTGGAATTTTTTGGAGACGAAATTGAGCGTATTACTGAGGCTGATTCCTTTACCGGAGAAGAGCTTAGAGAACTGGACTCGATCAAGATATTTCCGGCTAAACACGATATCACCTCCAAAGAGAAGATTGAGCGAGCGGTGGCCTTGATTTTGGAGGAAATGGAGCAGCGTCGCCAGGAATTTTTGAAACAAGGTAGACTTTTGGAAGCTGAACGTATTAAAACCAGGACTGAATATGATATGGAAATATTGAAAGAAACCGGTTATTGCCAGGGGATTGAAAATTATACCAGATATTTGAATCAACGTGAGCCGGGTACTCCTCCAGCTACTTTATTGGACTATTTTCCTGATGATTTCTTGTTGATTGCTGATGAATCTCATATCACTATTCCTCAAATAGGAGGTATGCATAACGGCAATTACTCGCGTAAAGAAAATCTGATTAATTATGGCTTCCGTTTGCCTTCAGCACATGATAACCGTCCACTTAAATTTGAAGAATTTGAACAGACCATCGATCAGGCTATGTATGTTTCCGCTACGCCGGCCGCTTATGAATTGAATAAAGCTGAGGGAAATGTTGCTGAACAGATTATTCGCCCAACCGGATTGATTGATCCGATGGTCGAAGTACGTCCACGTAAGGGGCAGATCGACGATATAATCGATCAAATACATCAACGTATAGCAGCAAAAGAAAGAGTGCTGGTAACGACTTTAACTAAGCGATCCGCTGAAGATTTGACTGATTTTCTGACTGATGCGGGGATAAAAGTGAAATATCTACATTCTGATATTGATACTTTGGAGCGTATAGAAATACTTCGAGACCTGCGTTTAGGTAAATTTGATGTATTGGTAGGAATCAATTTATTACGTGAAGGATTGGATTTACCGGAAGTTTCATTTATCGCAATTTTGGATGCTGACAAAGAGGGTTTCCTGCGTTCGAAGAGCGCTCTAATTCAAACAATTGGTCGATGTGCCCGCAATGTTCATGGTTTTGTGGTGATGTATGCAGATCGGATTACAGATTCGATGAAAGCGGCGATTGGAGAAACTGAGCGCCGTCGCAATATTCAGATAGCGCACAATAAAAAACATGGGATTACGCCTGAAACTATTATTCGGGCCATCAAAGATATCGCTATGGAACACAGTAAAAAGAATGCCCTGGCGGGAAGGCGAAGGATTGATCCTGCTAAAATTCCTAAAAGTGAAATGGGAAGATTTATTCGCGAACTGGAAGACCAGATGGAAATTGCCTCTTTGAATATGGAATTTGAAAAGGCGGCTGAATTGCGAGATGAAATTGATTCACTAAAAGAATTAACTGCTCAAAAATAGTTGAGCAGCAGTGATGAACCCAGTGGACATTGCTTTTTCCTGCTTTTCATGATGTAATGATAGCCTTTCTTTGTTTTATATGGACAGGCTACCGCTACATCTAGTGGAAAATAAACAATTGGAATTGTTGGAAAAGTTTCGAGAGCTGTTGTTTGGTGGAAGTGAGTCAAAGTCAGGACGGATCGCTGAGACGGCGTCTTCTATTGAATACTTAATGGAAGAAGATGAATTTACTCACCTCGTGAGTACTCTTTTAGCACCATTTCAGCACTTGGTAGCGGCTGCTTTGCGCGTCAAGGAAATAGAAAAGGAAGAAATGAAAGAGTCTGCCGGTCGACCTATTGCCTTGGGAGTGAGATCAGATCCGATTGCCAAGCGGGTTTTTCAACGTGAGCACGATCAGGTTTTGAGAAAAAAATGGGGAGTGGGCATAAATGACAGTACGCCGAATCAATTAAGAAAGATGATTAAAGAGATCGAGAAAGGTTTGGCTGACAAACTTACAGCCATGAAAAACAGAATTCATAATTTTCCCGAAAAGGCTGATATTTTAGGGCAATTGAGCCTGGATAGGCAGCCTTTGATTTATATATTATTATTGGCGGTTTTTGAAAAATTCTTGATCCTGGTGAACGAACTGGAAAAACAATTTGTCCTGATTCAGTATTCTTTGAATGTTTTATATGCTCCTTTATATGTAGATCATGGGTTAAATGATCAAACTTTGGTTAAATTGCTTCGAGTAGTTAATTATCTGGAGGCTTTGATTAATGGGATATTAAATAATGATGATTTTTGTAAATTGGAGATACTGGAGAAATTACTGGATGATACGAAAATTTATCCTTCTTGGCATGCGGAATTAAATCAACTGGAATTGATACTTGCCGGAAAACCGGATCTTTCAGCGGATAATTGCAGAACTTTTGCCGATGGCTTGAAAAGCGCCAGTTTGACCAGATTTTTGACCAAGGAGAGAAAGAAATTGATGGGGAACCGTACTGCTATTAATTTTACGATTACCGGTAAGTCCACGGATTCATTCAGTGAATTGGCCACGGTGATTGATTTGAAAAAGCCTTCTTCAGAGTCCCATTCGGCTGAAAATTTGGAAGGAGCATTAGCAATGGTCAGTGATCAGCTGGATAGAAGTTTGAATCTTCAATACGATTTATTGGATTTGATGGAAAATCTGATTGAAAGTGGATATTTGGATGAGGCGGAATTACTGGATCGGCTTTATCAATTGATGACATTGTCTATTAATTTGCCTGAATACAATGAAGCTGAAAAACACTATGCGGTTTGGGTAGAGAATAAGCTTAGAGTTGAAAAATTGCTCAAAAATAAAAGGAGAGCGGAAATTAAATTAAAAACTGTGGAATTACCAACTACCACCACCACCTCCCCCGAACCCACCTCCACTGAACCCACCTCCACCGAATCCGCTGGAACCTCCAGAGGCTGAACTACGCGGGGCTGTCTCCATATTGGAAGAGAGGGTATTGCTAAAACTGTTCAGATTGTTGATGAAATAATAGGCGTTAAAGGTATTGATATTTGAACTACTTTGATACCAATCGGGAGCTGTTTTCATCAAACCTTCGCAGGTTTTTGTCCATTTTTCCGCGAGTCCCAAGGCAATGGCGTAAGGCAAGAGTTTTTCGAAAATATTTTCTTTTTCATAGAATTTCATGCGGTCTTTTTCGGCAGTTTTGATGAATTCTTCCAAGCCCAGAATATGGATCAAAGTATCAGCTCCCAGCTGAGTTTTTTTGGGCATATAGAAGCCGAAAATTATAATCATGACCAGGCTTACAAATATACCAAAGATTAAGGATGAATTCAGTGTAGCGAGCAATCCGGCAAAAAAGAAGCAGAGCATTAGGCCGGCAGCTCCAAATGTAATATAACCGTTACGAGCTTTATCAGGATCACTGCTATAATATTTTTTATCGACCAGGTTCTTGTAGATCGTTTCTTTAATACTGGGGATTGCAGTGTAAAAACTGTATTTCAAATCATCCAGGTTAACCTTTTCACCTGTATCAAAGATTTTATCGTAAATAATCTTTTCAAAGTTATTTAATTGGTCTTTGGAACCGTCGGGGAAGAGTTTTTGTAATTCGTATTGATAACTATGCCCGAAGAGAACTTTTTTCTCTGTCTCAATTATTTTTAGCCAGCCTCTGGTCGCTAAATCAATAATAGTACTGGTAATGTCTTGCGTGTCGACACGGTCATCAATCAAAGTGCCTACTTCAGCAGGACGTAGGCCATCGGGAGGATCATATTCAGGCATAACTGTAGCATGCAGTGCTTTGGGATCACGGCCGTAAAGATGCCAGCGATAATAGAGAATTAGAAATACCAGGATCGGTATGAGGTATCCCCAGTTATCGTTTAGAAACCAGATTAGATAGGTAATTATACCGGGAAAAGTTACCGTATCCTTGGGGAAGGAGGCGACGATAGTCAGACCGGCATTACTGGGGAGCAGATTATTGGTGGAAAATTGAAAGGTTTTACCGTCAATTATCGTTGCCTGACAATCTTGGCCTTTACTATAGCCAAAACCGGTGTAGCAGATCGATTTTAATTGAGACTGATCTACTGATTTAGGTAGGACGATGGTAGCAGAAGCTTTAACGATGGCGTTGTCCCAACCGTTCCCGGTGACATTCCAGTATAATTCAGCATGATCATCAAACTGGTTTAATCCTCGACTGAGCTGATATGTGATAACATAGGTGACCACTTTGCCGTCGACATAGGTGTCGGCATCGCCAATCTTTAAACTAACATTATTACCTTCCCAACTGGTTTGAGTGGTGAGATCCCGCCCTGTTCCATCTTTGACACTGATCAGGTGGAATTTTAAATCGAGGTTTTGTTGGAGTCGATCTTTATAATGGATAGGAATATAACGATAAATACCATGACGACCATTGGCTTGCGTAAAATCCGCTACAATAGTTTCTGTGGTCGTAAATGAACTGTCCTGATGAATGACAATATCGGAGTGGAAATTCTGGATCCCCCAGCCATAGATATTGTAATCTGAATAATCGATTGTGCTCTGAGCAACCGCTGACGGAGCCAACATTAACAATAAAGTTGTACCTAGACCCACTAATTGGAGGAGAAGTCTTTTCATTACAAACCAATAATTGTGATTATTTCTTTTCCGCTTGGTGATCTTCATTAAAAGAAACTTGAACGTTCTCCCTTTCTTGAGGAGTTTCAACTTCGAAGAATTTTCTTCTGGCAAAGTGGAAAAGCCCAGCTAATAGGTTGTTGGGGAAAATCTCGATTTTTGTGTTGAAATCACGGACAGTGGCATTGTAATAACGGCGAGAGAGTTGGAGTTTTTCTTCGATTTCTTTGAGTGTTGATTGGAGATCCAGAAAGTTTTGATTGGCTTTTAATTCCGGATAACTTTCAGCGAGAGCGAACAAGGTTTTCAAGGTTCCTGACAAAGCATTTTCAGCCTGAATCTTGGCGTCTGGAGTATTGGCGGCCATAGCGGCAGTACGAGCTTTGGCGACGGCTTCAAAGGTGCCACTTTCATGTTTGGCGTAGCCTTTGACGGTTTCGACCATATTGGGGATCAGGTCATAACGGCGTTTTAATTGGGTTTCGATATCGGCCCATCCTTCATCTACTTTGTTTTTTAATTGAATTAGTGAGTTGTATACACCGATAACACCGATCGCAATGAAGACGACGACGGCTATAATAATGATGAGTTCCATGTGAACAATTTAAAAGATAAGTCGCTAGAGCCAATTCTAGTGTAGTTGTAGTTGCAATGCAAATTTTCTTGGTAAACTTGTTTGGCGGCGGTCTCTCCGCTTTATTTGGCGGTTGGTGTGTCTGGAATGTTTGGAATGACCAACACCGGTTCGGGGCGATGTCTGACTTTAGGAGGTGTAACAAACGAGGGAATTAATTTACCAACTTCTAAATTGTCGAGATTAAGTTGAGTTTCTGGAGTCAGATCGACCGCTTCGGGGGCAGTTTCACTGTCGATAATCAGAGGTTGATCCAGTGACGCTGATTCCGTGTCTAAAATGGTTTGCAGATCGCTGGTGGATTCCAATGATGGAATGATTTCAGTGGTATCAGGTTCGCTTGGTTGTTCCTCAGTTTGAGCTGTTGCTGCTGCAGCTTCTCCTTGGTTGGCTTTAATTTTGTGACCAGTGACAGTTAAGATGCCACTGCCCAAAGTGTAAACATTTTTATCATCGGAGCGATCACGTAAATGTAAACTGACCTTGAAACTGATCGGAAAGACGGTGTCCGGGTCGGTTACTCTGCCCAGATAGATCGGATCCAAATCATAACTGATAGTTCCATCGGCATAACTCCATTTGATCCCATTGAATGCTTGAATGTCAGAGGCTTGATTGGTGTTTTGGAAACTGAGATAGAGACGTGAGCCGCAATTATTGAAATATTCGGGAGTGATTCCTTGAATATTGAGCATGGTTTTACCGGAAATTTCCAGGTTGGGGAGCTGGACTTCAGGAATGAAATTGGAACAGGGGACAGTTAATTTGAAAGTGATATCCGGAGCCGGACTTAGACTGAGTGTAGCGTTTCCCGGTTGCAGAGTTTTGATATTTTCACCGTTTGGTTTTTGATAATAAGGATGGTCGGAGATGAAGATTTGATTGACCAAAGGGCGGCTATTGATAAAACCATTATAATCCAATTTGGCCGTACCCAATTCTTTTGCTGAATTATCTTTTAGACTGGCCTGGAAAGCAGATTCACAAATATTGGTATCGTAAAAGTACTGTTGACCGTTTTTTTGGTAAAATAACTCTACGACCAGGCCGCTAGAACCTACCGGTACTGTGTCATTTGGTTTAAGTGATTGAGAGGTTAAAGTGTCCAGAGGGTTGAAGGTGCGGAAGGTAGGCTGATAACCATTGCTGAGAAAATCACAACTTAATTGATTGCCCTGGATTTTTACTGGAATGATATTATCACTCAATTTTTTGTCGGCATATTTGGTGAAAATAGTATATTCACCATCGGGAAATCGATGAGCCAGGAAGTATTCATGGAAATTTTCACAGTCAGCGAGCTTTGTGCTGTTGTAGTTTTCTCCTTCAATTCGACAACTACTGTAAATAGGGCGGAGGTTGTATAGGGCTCCCTGGAAGAGGCGGCTAGGCCCGCCGATGAGAATAGTCAGAAGTATTAGACCGATGATGGCCAAACCTCCAATGATCCAGAAGATAGTTTTTTTACTCATGACAAAAATGCTAATAATCTCGCTATTATAACACGTTTTGAACGTAAAAACTATGCTTTGGATCGCTATTTATAAAAAATCGACCACTTCTTCCTGACGACATTGATGAATTTTGATTCCTTCCGGAAGAGATGCGATAAATTCACGACCATAACTTTTTTGAACTAATCGAGAGTCGAGGATAATGACCGCTCCTGTATCGTTGGAGGATCTGATCAGTCGACCGAATCCTTGTTTGAAGCGTAAAATAGCCCGCGGAAGAGTGTATTGCTCAAAAGGTTTTTCGAAGAGCAGGGAGCGGGCATGGATAATAGGGTCGTCAGGCGGGTCAAAAGGTAACTTTTGGATAATGACACAAGTTAAGGTATTGCCTGCTAAATCTACCCCTTCCCAGAAACTGTTGGTGCCCAGAATTGCGCATTTTTCAGGTTCGTCACTAAAGCGGGAAATAATTTTTCCTCGTCCACCGGAAATATTTTGTCCGAGTAGACTGAAACCTTCGGTTTTGAGGCGAGGAGCCAAGTCATGAAAAACTCTGCTTAAATCTTTTTTGGCGGTAAAAAGTACCATAGTACGACCATCATTGGCTTTGATTACCGATTCGATAACTGTGCTACATTGGTTTAAATATTCAGGGGCGCGAGGTTCGGAAAGGTTTTCCGGAATGATTATTTTGACTTGATCGGGATAGCTGAAATGACTGGGAATGCGGATCTGATCAAATTCTTCTCCTAAACCGAGTTCCGAGCGGATGTAGGAAAAGTTTCCATTGGTGGAGAGTGTGGCTGAAGTGAGGATGACTGATTGTCTTTGTGAAAAAATCTTTTCACTGAAAACAGACTGGACAGTCAATGGAGCGAAATGCCAATGAATACTTTCATCAAAACCCTTACTAATCCAAGTGATGTGTTGTTCCGGGTGATCCAGGTAATTTTTACATTCTTGGTGGAATTCGATCAGTCTGGATAAAGCCTTGCTCACTTCATTTTCTTCCAAATCATGCTCTAAAAGTAAATCACTGGTACGATTGGTAAGTGTTTGTAATAAGGGGATGAGACCGGCCAGCAGGTTAACCTTTTCCAAAGACATAATCCAATATTGACTATTGGCGACGATGGTGTGGACGTTGACGATACTGGGCTGGCCGGGATAAGTACGGGCAAATTTCTCGACAACCAAACGAAGATCGTCAAAGATTGTTTCACCTAGATTGAGTGATTGGACTCTGATCTTTTTCCATTCATTGATCAGTGGTTCCAGTCTATTTTCAAAAATTAAAGTTCCCGATTGGGTTTTTTCCAGGGCCTCTAAGACATTTTCCCAGAGTTTATTGAGCTTATTGACACCGAGGATTACAGTAAGGGCATCAGTAACAGTTTTTTCCAAATGATGAGCCTCATCGATAATTAGAATTGGGGCCTCAGGTAAGATATGCGTTTCGGAAAGACTGTCTTGGATTAGCAAGGCGTGATTGGCGATCACGATATCGGCTTGTTCAGCCAAACGACGCGCCTTTTCCAGGAAGTCATCTGGCTGCTGGGAGATAGTTTGGGGGCGATACTCCGGATCAGAACAGATCTCTTCATAAAGTGAAGTTTCTTTGTTTTGTAAAGGCAGTTCATCCAGATCGCCAGTTTCTGTCTGATCCAACCAAATGAGCGTCTTGATAATAGTCGTTAATTCATACTCTTCCAGATGAGGTTTGTTTTTCAATTCATTGAAACGGGGTTGAGAAAGATATTTTTTACGACCTTTCAAGGTGGCGATTTTGAGATGAGGAAAAAGAGTTTTGACTAAGGGAAAATCCTTGTTGGTGATTTGGTCCTGGAGATTGTGCGTGTAGGTGGAAATGATGGTTTTTTTGTGCCACTGATTTCGGCTAAAAGCTGCTCCCAGTAAATAGGCCATAGTTTTGCCTGTTCCAGTTCCGGCTTCAGCGATTAGATGGAAGTTTCCTTCGATAGCGCCCAGTATTTTCTTTAATAATGTTTGCTGGCCCGGTCGATATTCATAATTGGGAATGATTTTACTTAAAAGGCTGTCGGCTGATAGTAAGTCGATCAAATCATCAGTTGATTGCAACTGTTTACCAAGGTTGAAACCTTCAGAGACAGGCCGGTCTTTTTTCAGATTGCTTCTTTTGGGGACTGTGCTTTTGGCTGATAGGAAAATTTCACTCAAATCCCACTCTGCCCGGGGGATAATGCTTTGGATTTCCTGTAGAATTGGCTGGGGAATTTCAGAGATTTTTCTGATCAAAATCTGCAGTAATTCGAAACAGACGTGAGCATCGGACATTGCCCGATGCTTATTTTTATGGATAATGTTCAGTTTTCTACTGATAGTTTCCAGGCTTAACGAAGGCATATCGGTCAATAGAATACTGGCCAGTTTGAGAGTATCGATTTGTTTGTTGAGGATAGGTATGCCTTTCGCCTCCAAAAAAGTTAAATCGAATTCGATATTGTGTCCGACTATTGGGAAATTACCGATAAATCTGCTCAAATTGTCTGAAACTTGATCGAAACTAGGAGCGTCTTTAATGGTTTCGCTGGTAATTCCAGTAATATGGGTAACCATGGCAGGAATTTCTACCCCCGGATTAACTAAAGTCTCGAATTTTTCGAGGATTTGATCTCCTTGGAATTTTATGGCGGCAATCTCTAGAACCTGGTCAGAGATAGGATCGAAACCAGTGGTTTCCAAATCTAAAGAAATGTAAGTATGGGGCATTGGCGTTTGCTCGTGCTAGATTGACTTTTAGGCATATTACCTTGACGAGGGAGGAGGGGCAACCTGACCAATGGGAATTATTTAAATGTATTTTGACAATTTCGGGACTTATATTATAATAACGCTGCATTTAAATTATCTTATGACTGATAATCCGAAAAAAAAGTTTAAATTATTTAGTATTGAGCCTACTATTCCTCCTAATCAGCCTGATCAAGGAAACTTGATTCCTGAAATGGAAGACTTGCCTCCAAAAAGCGATAGACATGTGAAACTGAAGTTTGATGATTCACCGTTAGGAGTTAGGTCTGATCGCACAAGGGATTTGCTTTTGAGTATTATTCCTGAAAATTTGCAGCTGAGGATCAAGCAGTTGGCGAAAGGGAATAAAGAGGTAGTCGATCTATGCATGAAGATTTTTGTGGCTCTGGATGATGCGGGTTTGGAATTGGTTACTGATCTGGATTTTATTAGCGATCAAAGGGAACCCAAAATGCTGGCACAAGATTTACATTTATTAAAGGAATTTCTGGTGAAATTTGAGAATAGTTATCGTGATTATCAGGTTAGCCCGGTTCAATTGTTGGCGAAATTGATCAAGAGTAAACCAAGTGTTTCCATGATTGAGTTGCTGGAAATAGCCCAGGCAGGAGTTGCTAAAATGTTAACAATGGCTTTTCCGGCCAGATTACAGACTGGTTTGGCAGCGTTGGATTGGGATTTGGCGGACTTTTTATTGTTCGTGCAAAATTGGGAAATGGTCAATAAATTTCAGTCGCGTAGAGAAGGTTTCCAATATGCCAGAGCTTATTTGGAATCAGCCCGAAAAACCGGAAAATTTGATCGTGAATCTTTACAGTAAATGGAAAAAAAAAGCTGCAGGAATTCTGCAGCCTTTTTTTTGGTATTAACGAAGAGATTATTCTTCGTCAATATAACGGTTAATTAATACTGCTGTTTCAGCCCTGGTTAATAAATCATGGGGAGCAAATTCAGTAACGGTTTTTCCGGTAACGATTTTTTGCCAGTATGCTCCATAGACCGCGTCGTAGAACCAATCACTGGGTCGAACATCTGAGAAAGGATGATTCTCACCTAAAAGCTGATGAAGTAGTTTTGTGTCGTCCTGGTAAAAATAAAATTGGTTGAAATTAGTGAGGATTTTTACCGCTTCCGCTCTGGTGATGGGTTGATTTGGTCGGAATGTCCCATCGGGATAGCCGCTGACAAAATGCTGCGCTATAGCTTGATTGATATAACTGATGTACCAGGCATTTACTCCCATATCAGGATCACTAGGGAAGTTATTTACACTTGTGGTAGCGGAATAAGTTTCATTATAAATGTTTTCTTCTGCCGTGATAATGGTTTTGAGGAATTCAGCCCGAGTAATGGATTGATCCGGTTTGAATAAGTCGCCATAGCCGGTCATAATTTGATGCTTGGCCAGATTGCGGACAGCTTTGCTGAACCAGGTATTGGTCGGAACATCTGTAAAGACAGAGCCGCCTAGATCACTTTGTAAGTCGCTGATTCCACTGTTGATTTGATCGCTAAATTCGGCTGAATATCCTCCGAACATTGTATTCCAATCAAGAGATTCTATGTATTGAACCAAATCACTTACTTTTGATTGATCCAGATGTAATTTGAAATGAGCGACAAAGTTGTTTTCTATAGATTTGGTGTAGCTGTAGAAACTCTTCAAGGGGGATATAAACTCGGTAATAGTGGTGAAAATGGTTGTTGGAGAGCCAGACTGTTTGGTCAGGTTGAGCAGGTAAGTTTGTAGATTGCTAAAGTTGAGATAACTGATTCCCGATACTGAATCTGAAATAAATTGACTATTCCATTCTGGGTCATTGCTCAAGCCGTTGGTGACAAACAGGTCTTCCGGATTTTTGAGAGTCGTTAACAATAAAAGTCCATCGTTTGTTACCCCCATAGAGAAGGTGATCTGGTTGTTTGGATCAAGAGTTGCTTGATCAGTATCCGGACTGTCGTCCAAGCTGGCTGTAATTTGATCGAAAGTGCCATTGCTGGTGACTAGACTACTACTGCTATACGACGATCCGACTTTGTCCATATTTTTCTTTAAGCTGGCTACCAATTTGCTTATAGTACTTTTGGCTAAGGTTTCTTGTCCTTTTACTTCACTGAGAAGAGAAAAAGCGGGAAGAAATTGTTTATCCCAGTTAGAATGGATAGTGAGTGCTGAACGGTTTTTAAAGAGAGGAGCGATTTCGATGTTCAGATCTAATCCGGTGTTTTCACTGAAACTGACAACTAAATTATTTAGAAGCTCGTTTAGATCTGTAGTATTAACGGCATTGAGTGCTTTCAAGCTATCCAGGGAGTGATTAGCGATGTCACTACTTTCAGTGTAAAGTAACAAATTGGCGGGATTAATCTTTTTATAAAGCCCGGGAGTAAAATTATAGCTATTTAGATCCAGAGTAGAATCTTTACCTGGAGTAACAGTAACTACTCCTTCTATTCCGTAGTTAGTTTGATGGAAAGAAAAGCCTTCGGATTGGATTAACCGCTGAGTTGAAGAATCTACAGAGGCGGGTAAATTGGCGAAATTTACAAATACTTTGAGGAAACTGGCTGGAGCGGATTGAGAATTCAGGAATTGAAAATCGGGATTTTGTCCTACATTACTGGGATTACTTTGCAACAACAGATCGGAAAGAATTGCTTTAACATTGGAAGCAATTAAATTGCCATTTTTATAACTAAAGTTGAAGTCGTCACCGGTACTGTAAACAAATTTATTGTAACCAAGGTTAGTGCTGGCCAAGTCGGGGGCTGCCGCCAAGAGATCTTGGAAAACAGTTTCCGGTAAAGCCATGGTTAGAAAATAAATGTCTTCAAATGTACTTTGATTGTAACCTTGACTGTAGCTGATTACTGACTGATCGAGGTAGGGGAGAAGGATTTTGGCGATAACAGCTTCTTGTTCATTGGCATCAGAGGTGATTGGTTTCCCGAAGAGTTTGACGAGATCGCCTTTGAGTGGGTGCTCAGCTCCAGTATTTACTTCTATATAGGTAAAAGCATTACTGGGATTTAATGATTCGGGCGAACTGGCGGCATTGACCAGGATTGGGAAAATCGTTTGTGCCACTAAAAAGCTTAACAAGAGTTTGCTAATGGGTTTGGACATGATAACAAAATTAGGAAATGCTGGTCTGATATTAATGTAAATATAACTGCAGGGCAATTTTTATTGTCGACGTCGCTGTCTATGGTTTGGGAAATTAGGCGACTGGAAGAGTTGAATTTCCACTGCCAGTAGGCTTTTTCGGATGAATTGATTTGATCGGTTTATTATAGGCTGAATAAGCGTCGATAGCTCCTTCTGCTCCGTTTAAGACTGTAGCGATCTGCGGATCTTTGAGGGCGTCGTAGTATTTCATACTGACGGTGGTCCCATCCGGATAGGCTACCACGACATTACCGCCGATCGGACGAAAGCCATGACTATAATCTCTATATGTATCTTTGTGAGCAGGATTGCGTTGAATAGGTCGGCCATTTTGATATAGTCCATCGAAATCAAGCGAACCCGGGTGGCTGACGGCATAAGCCGAAACAATTACATCTTTTTTTTCTCCTGCTACCAAGGCCTGACCGGAAAGTAATCTATCCAGGCCTTGTGGTCCGAGCTGTTTATTGATGTCGGTATTATGGCGGATAATGTATTCGTTACCCTGCATTTTTAACTGCTGCTCACGCTGTTCTGCTGTTCCGGGAGGGGCGGTAATGTAACCTTGACCGGTTAATTTTATATCGGCATTGGAATAAATATTCCTGGTCATCTCTCTGGTCGGTAATCCCCAACCGTATTTGGCTGACAAGGTTTGTGCCAGTAGGGGAGTCATGGGGACACGGACAAAGTCATCGTCGGATCCTACTGCCAGGTAATCTAGCCCTGCTTTATAATTTACAGTAATTCCACCTTTTTTCATGGTTAAAGTTTTCATATTTTCCGGGCGAGAAAATGAGGGAACATTACCGCGCTCGATTTCAGCCAGAATGGCTTGTTCCATTTTATACTGATTACTTTTGTCATTCATATTTCCGAAATTGACTCTTTGCATAAACTCACTGCCACTGGGAGCATCACTGGGCCGGGCGGGAAGTTTGCCGGAGGTAGCTGTTTCAAATTCGAAATTACGCGTAAGAGGAGGTAAATCCGGTGATTGAACAGTTGATTTGATTGGTTTGACTTTCCCCAGGTCGTCAATCTGATTCCCGAGGATTTTGTCCAGGCCAAATAGCCCCAGGATTTTTTTTAAGTCGATTTGTCCTTCTGCATTACAAAAGGTTTGGCGAAATGATTCACTGAATTTATCGAGGTTTTTGGTGAAAGCAGCAGAGAATTCTGAAGTGATGATGTTTTGCTGTTCGGGTGTTTGAAATTCCGCTTTTACTTTTTGCCCTATACTTTCCAGGGAATCGGTTTTTTTTTCTGGGGATTTGGGAGTTAGCTCAATTTGAGCAGGCCGGTCTGCATTACCCTGAAATTCGAATTGTGGTGCTTGATCTGGAGTCATTTATTTGACGAGTCTAGCGGCTTTTTTGCGGTTTTCTGAGAGAATGATTTTACGACGGGAAAGATGCAGAACCTGCTGCCCAATTTGTTCCAATAATTGGCGATCATTGATGTTTAAATCTATCCTATTTGTAGGAGGTTTTTTGTTCATATGATTTGAGATTCATTAAATTATAGCATTTTTGTGAGAAGATGGCCATAAAAGCCCATGAGGATCGGGGGACGCTTAAGTGCGTTAAGGCGTTTTTATGGTATAATTGAAGTATGAAAAAAAAGGAATCTACAATGAAGGAGAGCTTTAATGATGGATTTAATCAGATAATCAGTGCTTATCAGGAGATTGATTGCGACTTGTGTGAAATACATGAAGCTGTTGCTGAAGGCCGGGATAATGAAGAAATTAATAGACTTTTAGATGAATCGGAAACCCGGATGGAAAGCTTACTGAATAGTGATATTATCTTTCTTTTTGAGAAGCGTTTGGCTGAAGAAAGCGATATGAAGCTGGAGGAACTGAGAGATTTAAAAGTGGTTTTGATTGAAAATTGGAATAATTGTCGCCAGACTATGGAGTTTTTTGGTTTGATAGCTGAAAATCGGGGAGTTTATCTGGCGGATTATGATGGAAGCAGGGAAGTCGGTGGTGAAGGTAAAAACTTGATTGGTACTCTTTATCAATTTCCGAATTTTGGGCAAATTTTTAGAAGGCTTAGGCCAGAACATTTGAAAGGGTTTTTATTGATGTTGAAGCTGGGTATGGAACCTCAATTACAAGTGACCCCAATTGCTTATAAAATGGAAACACTATTGAGTAAATTGAGAGGAAAGAAAAATCAATCGGTAGATAACCAAAAAAAGCCTTTGGTTAGAGAGGTGAGGAAGTTGACGTCATTTAATGAGAATGAGCATTATTATGATTTGGGAGAAGTGCTGATAACAGCTCAAAAAGCTAGAGGAACTAATGTCAGTGTTTCTTTTGGAGGGAGCTTGTCTAAAAGCCAATGGATAGAAGTAAATAAAGGGTTTTTGGTGGAAATAGTGGCTACCAAACCTTATTTACTTGCTGGTTTGAAATCAGCTAGTGGTACAAATGCTGTGGAAATGCTCCAGCTCGGTTTAAGTGAGTTTAAAAAGAAAGGTTTTTTCCCCAAATCTTTGGAAAGTCATTTGTTTATGTTGATGGGACAAATCAAAGCTGGTGATACTAAAAATATTGATAGCCTGGCCTTACTGCCCGGTACAAATGGAGGAAGTCCAGAATTTGTCAAAGCCCTATATTATACTGCGATGAGAGATGTTGGCGTAGCCGGATATAGTGTTGGAGCAGGGCGCGATTCTATGTGGTTGCCGCCGGCCATCGCTATCTAGCCGGACGTC
>CAZBQJ010000001.1:29382-257236 GCA_964494085.1 uncultured Candidatus Peribacteria bacterium | reverse complement strand
GAGCACTCCGCCGGCCATCGCTATCTAGCCGGACGTCGAGCACTCCGCCGGCCATCGCTATCTAGCCGGACGTCGAGCACTCCGCCGGCCATTATTTATTTACCAAATTCAGGAGAGCTGAAGCAGCCGTGCAAATGAGGTTTTGTGCCTGAAAATGGACAATATTTAATTTATTATTAGAAGCATTTTCCTCTAGTGATTTCTGAAAATTTTGCCGGAAAACTATACTTTGTTCCAGTAAGGCGCCGCTCTGGATCACGATTAAGTCTTTTCGTAAATAGCCAAGTCGTTTGAGTTGTAAACCTAACCTGGTGAGAGCAAGTGCGCAGAGAGCGGCGCCGCGTTTGATCATAGCTGTCCAGATTGTTTGGCAAAAATACCAGTCTGTAACTTCCAGGTCAGGCTGGCTAGTTGGATGGTCAGAATTGAACCAACTTTCCAGTTCAACCGCGCTGGCCTTGCTAAAAATATTGATAGTACCTGCGGTTACCAATCCTGCTTTTTCTGCAAATTCAATCATAATTACCATCAGTAAGCTTTGCCATGCCCCGGCAAACAGTTTTTCAGTACGGAAGTGATTGGGGCTTATTAATCTGGTATTTAGTTCTTGATCAAAAGTGCTATAAGGAAAAAATTCAAAGTCGCCGAATTCCAAATTTGCTAAATAGAATTTATCTTGATGGTGGAACCCGGCGTTGATATTGGTCCCAGTTCCCACCACTATTCCAGCTAGACAATCTCCGGAATTTACTTGGTTTAATCCTGCGATTGTTGATAGTGAACTGTCATTGATGGCCTGAACTGAAAATTCCAGACCGTTTTTGGCTAAGTGCTTTTCTAAAGCCTGTCCGAGTTTGAGTCCTAAAATACCTTTTTCTTGATGATTTTTGCCCCAATAAAGAATGGTTCCATCGACTTTTCCGGCGCGGATTTCCGGTTTCATGGCATTGGCAAATGCAAAGACTAAGGTTTTTGAGAAATCAGCCATTTCCAGAAGCCCCTGTTCGTCGACAAATTCTTTGATGACTTTAGTCAAATCGGCTAAGAAGACTTCTATTGTGTAAATTTTATTTTGATAGAAAGAGATTTTAGTTTTAGCGATCACTTCTGGATTTTTCTGTCCATTATTTTTGCAAAAATAGAGGCGCAAATAAGTCCCGCCTAAATCCATTACCAGAAATAATTTGTTCAATTGGAGCTGATTTGGACGGCTGGCAAATGCTAAAGTTAGAGGGTTATCCAATTTTAATCTGGTGGCGATTTGAATGTCCAATTGGGGGAGATAGGTTTCAGAATCTAGATAATCGAAAAAACGGTGTTGTTGAAGGAATTTTTGGGCGGTTTGCTGGCTGCTTTCAGGAATATTGGCGGGCATGATGATCAGGGATTATGTCTGGTGCGTTATTTGTTACTAATATAGAATACTTTCAGTGTATAAGACAAACAGATGAGATTAAACTATCCGGAGATACTCCCGATTACGCCGCATCGATCGGAAATCGTTAAAGCAATCGAAAAAAACCAAGTTACTGTCGTAGTAGGTGAAACCGGTTCAGGAAAATCTACACAAATTCCCAAAATGATTTTGGAGGCCTTGGCCAGCCTCTATCAAACAGATCCATCGGTTAGGCAATTTAAAATTGCTTGTACACAACCGCGGCGTATCGCCGCGGTTTCTATCGGAACTTGGATTGCCCATGAAATGGGTGTGGAGCTAGGGCAGGAAGTTGGATATAAAATCCGTTTTGATGATGATACTACTTCCGGCACTATCATCACTATCTGTACTGATGGTATCTTGCTGCAAGAAATGAAGGGTGACGCTTTGCTTTCACGTTACGATGCAATCCTGGTTGATGAAGCCCACGAGAGAAATCTCAATATAGATTTTCTTTTGGGGTTACTGAAAAATATTCAGAAAAAGAGATTGGAGGCTGGCCTGGCAGAATTGAAAATACTGATTACCTCAGCGACTTTTGATGCTACGAAATTCGCCAATTTCTTTGCGGATTTGAATTTAGACGAACAGGGTAAACCTAGAGAAATACCGATTATTAATGTTTCCGGGAGGTTATATCCTGTAGAGATTCGCTACGATCCTCCTACCTATAACGAAGATCTATTTAAGAAAATCGCCCAATTGGTTCGTGGAATTGCTATGGGAGGGAATCCAGGTGATATGTTGATATTTATGCCCGGTGAAGCAGAGATTTTTCAGACTATTCGAGAAATAGAGTTTCTGGGGCGGAGTGAGCTTAAATGTCTACCACTCTATTCACGTTTATCAATGGCCGATCAAGAGCTGATTTACTCGAATTACCCCGGACAAACTAAAATAGTGATTGCCACCAATATTGCTGAGACTTCGATTACCGTACCGGGGATCAAGTATGTGATAGACCCAGGAACGGCCCGCCTGACTGATTTCAATTTCCGCACAGGAATCGGTAGTCTGGAGATCAAGTCCATTTCACAAGCGTCAGCCATCCAAAGGGCGGGCCGCGCCGGTCGTGTACAAGCGGGTACTTGCATTCGACTTTACAGTGAAGAGGATTTTCTGGATCGTGAAAAATACACTAAACCGGAAATTCAAAGATCAGATCTCTCTTCTGTAGTTTTACATATGACTTTGATGGGGATCAAAGATTTAATTGGTTTTAGTTTCATTGATGCTCCAGAAACCAAAGCCTTTCGAAATGCGATCGCTAATTTGATAGAATTGGGGGCCTTGGATGAACAGCAGAACCTGACTGATTTAGGGGTAAAAATGGCTCATTTACCTTTGGAACCACGGATCTCGGCGATGCTTTCGGCTGCTGAAAGGTATGATTGCGTCAGAGAAATTGCTATTATTGCTTCTTCATTGTCGGTTAAAGATCCGTTTTTGAGGCCGAAGGATGAGGAAGAACAGGCGGATCGAGCTAAACGTTACTTTCAGAGGATGGCTAATGGTGAAATTGTTCGTTATAAAACTATCAAAATCCGTAAGGGGAGGAAGGTCTTTACCAAGAGGGTGATCGATAAAGTTGTTTCTGGCAGAGAATTGGCTTCTGACCTGATCGTGTTTTTGGTGATTTGGAATAAATTGCAGGATATAGGCAGTGAAGAAGAGAGGATTGCTTACTGTCAAAGTAATTATCTGAATTTCCTGATGCTGAAAGAAATTGAACAAATCTATCGGCAATTGCTTGATACCTTGAATATTTTTGCGAAAGATGATTTTTCCAAATACCTTCTTCCTACGGGACAAAGAGATTTATCCGTAGATTTGTCGAAGAAGGAAGGAATACTAAAGGCAATTGCTTCAGGTTTTATCCAAAACCTTTGTGAAGCCACCGGAAAGCAAGTCTATAAATCGCGGAATACTGAAAATATATTTATTCACCCGGGCTCAGCGTTATTCATGATTCATCCTAAATTTTTTGTGTCTGCGGAAATTGTTGAAACTACACGCTTGTTTGCCCGAAACAATACTGCTATTGATCCAACTTGGCTGGAAGAAATTGCTCCACAACTTTGTCGACACAAGCGTGGACAGATCTGGTTTGACCGGAAGACCGGACAAGCTATCAGGGAGGAGGAAGTTTATTTCCGCAGTATGCGTATTGTAAAAGATAGAATGATTAATGTTGCCACTGAAAGTCCCGATTTGGCCCAGGAATATTTAATCAGAGAGGGCCTTTTGAAAAAGCAATTGATCAGAGAATTTCCCTGGCTGGAAGAAAATGATCGGGTGATTGCCCAATTGAAGATTTACGCCGCTAAGCTGGATCGGGCTGATTGGTCTTTTACACTGGCAAGGATGAAGGAGTGGTATTTACAAAAGATAATTGCTAGTGGTCGTAAAGTGACTTCAGTAGGGGATTTGCAGAGACTTTTGCGTGAAAAAGGACAGGATTATTTAACCTTGAAAATTGATCAAATTTTATCGCCAGTAGAGAGAGAACAGATAGATCGGCTTTTCCCTGCGGAAGTTTATCTGGCCGGTAAGGAACTTCCGGTTAGATATTTTTATGAAGACTATCGTTTCCCGAATGGCCCAAATGTTTTTTTGGAAGTGAATGATTTGGCGGATTTAAATGACCAGATCGTGACGGCGAATTTAGCTTCGTACCATAATTTGAAGCCAAATTTTGTGGTAACCAGCGCGGCAGGACAAATTGATCAAATAGCTGAAGGGGAAAGTATTGATGAACTGAAAAAGGAGGTAGACCGATGGCATCTGAAGAAATTTTGGAGAAAACTGCGTCGTGAAATCGAAATAAAAAATATCCGTATTGATGAGATTTGGCATTATTGGCCTGATATTTTAGAGAAAAAGGAAGTGGGGATTAGTTTATTTGAAAAAGGTCCATCCGCCATGGTATATGGCTATATAGGTTTAAGGATGGAAGGTAGAAAGGTGATGCGAGCATTATTGGAAGATCCGGAAGTGGCCTGGAGAGGTTCAGTTGAAGTTTTGAAGCAGTTGTTCCTGGTGCAGGTTAAGGCGGGGATTAACTTTAAGGAAAGCCAAATATTGGGGGTTGAGAAGCGCTATGAAAAATACTTTTTTGCAATCGATCTGATGCCCTTATTGGGACAGGCTTTGTGGCGTGAATTAAATTTTGAAAAAGAACTGGCTGATCTTGACTTGTTTAAAAATGTTGTGAAGCTAAAGAAGTTTTTAGAGACGAAGCGAGCTAAACTTCCTGATTATAAGGAGAAAATTATGAATAACTTAGTTAATAAATTAAATAAAATAGAGAAATTGGCTCAGTCTGAAAAACCGAAAGACCTGGAAGAATTATCTGAAATTAAGAAGAAAATTGAAGCTGGTCAGATCTGATTAATAGGTAGGGTAGTCAGGATAATGTTCCATTGGGCGAAGGTTAGGGCTTGAGGTCTTACTAAAGCCGAAATTCCGTTCTTTTCCAGATGGTCCGACCAATCTTGCTTTGAAATTCCCCAGAGTCCATTTAAGCTGTTCGCTAAAGTCTTTCTTTTCTGTAAATATGCCCTTTTTATTAAATCTATAAATTTCTTCGTATCCTTGATTAGTGGCTCTGAAAGCGGGTTTAATTTCAAAATTGCTGAAGAAACTTTGGGGGCTGGTAAAAAGTTGTCGGGACTGACTTGGCTGATTATTTCCGGCTTGGTGAACACTTGCGTTTGAAGACTTAGGATGTTCTGTTCACCATCCTTGGCACAGATTTTTTCTGCTACTTCTAACTGAGTTAATAAAATTAATAATGATGGTCGGCTTCCCTGCTGATTTTGTAAAAAATGACTGATAATCGGCGATGTGATGTAAAACGGAATATTGGCCACTACTTTATAAGGTTCAGTCGGCAGCTGACTTTTCAAGACATCTTGATGCAGAATTTCCAGATTATCGTATTCGGCAAAGGTCTTTTCTAAATATGGGATGAATTTGGTGTCTTTTTCGATGGCGATCACTCTTTTGACTTTTTTTAAGAGTTCATTGGTCAAAATACCTAAACCTGGGCCAACCTCCACTACCGTGTCGGTTGGCTGCAGATCCGCCGCCATAATCATTTTTTCAACTACCTGAGGATTACATAGAAAATTCTGGCCAAGTTTTTTTTCGGTATATAAATTTTCCTGTTTGAGGATCTTGATTAGTTCGGGCTTATTATTGTAAAGCATGTTTGGTTAGTACGATTAGTTTGATCCGATTGGTATGGCCACGAACAATTTGTAAATTGGATTTGGGTAATTTGAGCGTTTTGGCAAGAAATTTGATTAATTCCTCATTTACAAGCCCTTTTTCTGGAATTCCTCGAATTTTGAGTTTTAAGCGAATTTGGCCGGCTTGATTGACTTCCAGGTCAATTAACTGATTTCTTTGGCTTTTAGGCGTAATTATAGCTTCAACGGTTATTTTACCGCTTGTCTCCAAGCTTTTATGAAGTTTTTGGATGATGCTCATGGTTCTTTTTGTTCTTACGATTGGTGAATTTGATTAATTCCGAAACAATTGTAATTAGAACACAACTGATTGCTACAAGTCCCCAATCAAGCAGGTTTAATCCACTTGTGTGGAAAAATCTTTGTAGAAAGGGTATCTCAACTATCGCTATGGCGATTAATGCTGATGATAAATTGGCTAAGATTAACTTCCAATTATTGAATGGATTAGTGACAAAGAGAGAAACGTTTTCAGTTTTGGCGTTAAATGAATTGGCCACTTGTAGAATAACCAGGGCAACAAAAGCCAATGAACTGGCCTGGCTAAGTAATTCATCCGGTATAGGAGTTCCATAAGCCCAACCATTGTAGAATAATTTGTAAGCGTATAACGCCAAGGTGATAAAGCCCAGCGCGAAACCAGTTATCATAATCCTTTGGACGAATTTCCCACTCATGATTTTCTCTTTGGGTGAGCGTGGAGCTTGTTGCATTAAATGTTTTTCGGCAGGTTCAAAACTCAGTGCTAGCGCTGGGAACAGGTCAGTAACAAAGTTAATGGTTAAAATTAACATGGCAGAAAGCGGTGCTCCCAGGCCGATGATCAAACTAAAGAAAATAGCTACGACTTCGCCGACATTGGATGAGAATATATAAAAAATGAATTTTTTTAAATTTGAGAATATTACCCGTCCTTCTTCGATAGCAACTACGATGGTTTTGAAACTATCGTCCATCAAGACCAGACTGGCCGCTTCCCTGGAGACGTCGGAACCTGTTAGTCCCATCGCCACTCCAATGTCGGCGCGTTTCAAAGCCGGAGCATCGTTAACGCCGTCACCAGTGACGGCGACAATTTCTCCATTTTCTTTGAGTATTGAGACTATCCGTAGTTTATGTTCAGGTTTTGTTCTAGCAAAAATTAACCGGCTATCTTTTTTACTGAGGATATCTTTTAATTCCTGATCTGTCAGTCTTGCCAATTGTTCTCCGGTAATGATTGTAGCTGGGCGTTTTGGGCTTGATAGGCCAATTTGTTCAGCAATTGCCTCTGCAGTTAAACCATTATCACCGGTGATAATAATAGTTCTAATACCGGCTATGCTGGTCATTTTGATGGCCTCTTTGACTCCGATACGAGGTGGATCAGTTAGCCCGACAATACCGATAAAGGTTAGTTTTTTCTCTAATTGATGCGTTTTTCCTTGGAAATTTGATTGCTGAAGAAATTCATTTATGTCGTGTACATTGATTTCCTTGTAGGCCAAGGCGATTGTTCGTAAGGCTTTCTGATTGAATTGTTTATTGGTGTGCATCAAGTCCTCTTTGATACCTTTGGTGAGGATAGTTACCCTGCCGTGATGGAGCCTCTGATCACTGGCTGCTAAAACCTGTTCAGGAGCGCCTTTCAGAAAGACATAATATTTGCCATGCTTACGATCCAAGTATATTTTGGACATCATCTTACGATCAGAATCAAAAGGCAATTCGTGAATTTCCTCCCAATTACCAAGAACATTTTCTTCTAAATTTTGATCGATTTTTAAAGCTAAGGTTTTTAGACAACCTTCGGTGGGATCTCCCAATACCTGATAACGATTGTCTTTAAAAGTAAGAGCGGCATTGTTACAGAGCGTTGCACAAAGATTAAGCCAGTTTAGACTACTGGTTATGCCTGGATTCTGGCGAGAAAATTCATTGCTGATCTGATTGTCAAGGATTTCCAGCTGTTCATTTTTACCAGTAATAATTTTGTAACTACCTTTAGGCTCATAACCTACTCCTTCCATTTGCAAATAAAAATCATCAATGACTGCCTGAGTCACAGTCATTTCATTCTTGGTCAATGTACCGGTTTTATCAGTACATATAACTGTCGTGGCACCCAAGGTTTCGACAGCTGATAATTGTCTGATAATGGCGTTCTTTTTGGACAATCTCTGTACTCCCAACGCTAAGGCAATGGTAATTACCGCCGGTAAACCTTCGGGAACAGCAGCTACTGCGATAGAAGTAGAGAAGAGAATATTATCAAGTATTGATCTTTGATGAACCAGTAATTCGAAAATAAAAATGATGGCAATGATAATCAGGGTGATCTGTGCCGCAAAAATACCAATATGATGAATTTCCTTTTCCAACGGAGTGGCGTCCTTTTTGGTTTCCTGAGTCATGGTGGCGATTTTCCCAAATTCTGTTTCTAGTCCGGTTTTGATCACCAAAGCTTTAGCATTTCCACGACTGATAGTGGCGCCAGTAAAAATGATATTATCGACAGTACTCATGGCTCCTTTTTCTGTAGTGTCGAAAGCAGTTTTAGGGATGGGCATTGATTCCCCGCGCAAAACAGCTTCGGCACTTTCCAATTCATTGGCCTGAAAGATAATTGCGTCTGCAGGTACAGTGTCGCCTTCATTGACCATGATGATATCACCAGGAACAAGGTTGGCGGTATCGACTAGAATTTGTTGATGATTCCTGATCACTCTGGCCTGTGGAGAGACTAATTTTTTTAATGCTTCAACGGCCTTTTCAGCACGATGTTTTTGAATGAAACTAATGGCGGCATTGAGAATGACGACTAGGAAAATGATTAGAGCATCGACAGTATCACCGGAAAAGAAGGCGAAAACGGTGGCGGCGATCAGGAGTAAGACCATCGGATCGTAAAACTCTTCTAAAAATTGTATCCAGGCCGATTTCTTTTTAATTGATCCGAGATGGTTTTGACCATATTTTTTTAAGCGAAAGATCGCTTCATTACTATCCAAACCATGCTCACTACTATCGAAAGTTTCGAAAATATTATGATAAGAGTATTGTTTAGCTTCAGGCATTTATAAATCAGGTTAAATGTTCTTCTCGCCACTGAGAAATTTTTTTATGATGGCCACTGAGCAGTACTTCAGGAACTGTGAGTCCTTCAAAGGTTCGAGGTTTTGTATAATGTGGATATTCTTTTTTCCCCTTCAACTTGCGAGAAAAGGTTTCTTCAATATGCGAATTCTGGTCTCCCAGTAGATTTGGTAAAAAACGGATTATTACATCGATCAAAACCATGGCTGGCAATTCGCCTCCGGTAAGTATGTATTTACCGATGGAAAGCTCCTGATCTACACATAAATCTATGACTCTTTGATCAATTCCTTCGTATCTTCCACAAATTAAAATTAGACCACTTTTACTCTGTAGACTCTTGGCGATTCTTTTTGCTTTGGTGTGAGTCAAAATATCTCCTTTGGCACTTAGATAAATGACTGGTCCAGGGTTTTCTTTACGAATAGCTTGGATAGCATCAAATAGTGGTTGAGGTGTCATGACCATACCAGCGCCTCCTCCATAAGGAATATCATCGACTTTACCCCATTTGTCTTTGGTAAAATCACGTAGATTGTGAACATTAATTTCTATTATCTGATGTTCTAGGCCTTTACGAATCATACCTTCACGGAAATATGATTTAAAAATTTCCGGAAAAATGGTGATAATATCGAAACGAATTGGTGGTTTTTTGGGTTTAGTAAGCATATTTGTGGTTTACCTAATCTTTATAGCACAAAAGGGCTTTAAATAAATAAAAAAACTCCGCAAGAAGGTTGCGGAGTTTGAAAATATTGTATTTTAAATCGGAAACTAACGTTTGGAGAATTGTGGAGCGCGACGAGCCTTTTTGAGACCGGGCTTTTTTCTTTCTTTGACACGTGAATCTCGAGTGAGGAAACCAGCTTTTTTTAGAGTAATTCGAAGTGCTTCATCATATTTCAGTAGAGCTCTGGACACACCATGACGAATCGCTTCAGCTTGGGCGATGATTCCGCCACCATCTACTTTGACGGAAAGATTAAAGTCCTTTAACAGTGAAGTTAATTTTAATGGTGATAGAATGGTTACTATAAGTTTTTTCAAAGGAAAGTATTGATCAGCCTCCCGATCATTAACAGTGATTTCGCCATGTCCATTTTTATAAAGTCGAACACGTGCGACTGCTGTTTTTCTCTTCCCGGTACCATAATAATATTCCTGGACTGAAGAAGGTTTTTTTGTAGTTTTAGTTGAGATAGTAGCTTTTGCAGGCATTTTCAATAGAGAATTAAAGATTATAGTTCTATAGTTTTGGGATTCTGTGCAGCTTGCTCATGTTGAGCACCAGCGTAAATTTTGAGATGCCTCATTAGATGTTTCTTGTGCTTATTGTTGGGGATCATTCCGGCAACAGCCAACTCAATAATTTTGGTAGGTTTTCTGAGTCTGATTTTAGCTGGAGTGGTTGTTTTTAACCCACCTGGAAAGCGTGAATGCCAGTTGTATTCTTTGTCAGTTTCCTTTTTTCCGGTTAACTTAACTTCAGCGGCATTGATCACTATAACATAGTCACCGGATTGTAAATGTGGTGAATAGGTTACTTTTCCTTTTCCTCTGAGTAAGTCTGCAATTTTATTTGCGACCCGGCCAAGTGTTTTATCTTTGACGTCAACTAATAACCATTGAGGATTGAGTTCAGCCTGTTTTGGTGAATAAGTTTTGAAGGTGATTTTCTTTTTCTCTGCTGTTTTCATTGCGGTATAGATTATAATAATTCAATCTGGGCCAGTGGGGCGTTGTCTCCTGCGCGGAATCCAATATCGGAAATTCTAGTAAAGCCGGTTTGGCGATCTTGATATTTCTGGACTAATTCTTCAAAAAGCATTTTGGAACTCAGCTCGTTTTGAAGAATTTTACTCACTGCTCTGATAGCCACGCGCTTGTCTTTGGTCTTGGCAGTAATAATTAGTCTTTCAATAACTGGTTGAATGGCCTTGGCTTTTGCTTTGGTAGTTTGGATTTTACCGTGCAGAATCAGAGATGTTGCGAGGTTACCAACTAGTAGTTTCCTGTGACCTTTTGGACGTGATAAGCGATGTTTCTTGACCTGATGTCTCATGATATGGGGATGTTACTTTTGCTATTACTACAATAAATTATTCTTCGGCTAAAGCAAGGTCGCGAGTCTTAAGTGCGTCTTTAACTTCTGTAAGTGCTTTTCTACCAAAACCACGCAGATTGGTCAACTTGCTTTCTGTACATTTGGAAAGTTGTTCAATTGAACCGATACCACCGTTGATCAAGGCATTGAGAGTACGAGGTGAAAAACCGAGTATTTCAATGGGAGTATAAGCCTCTTGTACTGGTTTATTTTTCTCTTCCAGCTCCTGTTTCTGAGAGATTTTTTGGAAATCGCTCATATATTCGGATTCAACCATAATATTCTCTTTGTTGAAGAGATTAAAATAGGATTGTAAAATATTGGAGCTAAATTTAAGGGCATCATCCGGAGTGATAGAGCCGTCAGTTTCGATTTCTAAAACCAATTTGTCCAGATTAGTCATTTGTCCGACACGAGTAGCTTCGACATCATATCGAACTTTCTTAACAGGAGAGAAAATTGAATCCATCAAAATTATTTCCGGATCAACATCACTTTTTTGTTTGATTGATACTGGTAGATAGCCGACTCCTTTTTCAACCATAATTTCCAAATGAAGTTTGGCTCCTTTTTCAATTGTCGTAATATATTGGTTTGGAGTAAGTATTTCTACATCAGATGGGCATTTGATGTCCTTGGCGTAGATTTCTCCTTCTTTATTGGCAGTCAAAGTTAATACGGTGGTTTCTGGACTGTTTTTTCTCAATCTGATCAATTTTAAATTGAGAGTCAGATCCAAAACACTGTCTTTGACACCTTTGATAGTAGAATATTCATGAGTTACGCCATCAATTTTTATGCCAGTGATACAAGCGCCTGGTAGAGAAGAAAGAAGTACTCTTCTAAAAGCATTTCCAACCGTAATGCCATAACCTTGCGGTAGAGGGCTAACGGAAAAGATAGCGTGATTATCACTAACCTTTTCGACTTTGATTTTTGGAATGCCTATTTCTTCTTGAATTTGATGCATTAGAAGAGGATTAATAAATATTTTATTTTGAGTAAAACTCAACGATCAAACTAACATTGATGAGTGGTTCCAGCTCTCCTTTATCGGGGATTCTGGTAACTTCACCCTGTAAATTTTTTAGATCAACACTTAACCAATGAGGGGCTTTGGTTCCTCTTTCAGAATTTTGTTTGAAAAGAGGGGAATCCTTTTTCTTGGTGACTATATTGAATTTGTCGCCAGCTTTGACCTGTACTGAGGGAATAGTTACGGTTTTTCCATTTAATTGAATCAATCCATGATTGACCATTTGACGAGCTTGATAGCGGGTATTGGCAATGCCAGAACGGAAAATCACATTATCAAAGCGTTGCTCCAGAAGTCGGATCATTTCGTCACCGGTGATACCTTCCATCTTGGTCGCCAGGCTATAATATTTCTGCATTTGCTTTTCGTTCACATTGAAAATTACTTTAGCTTTCTGTTTTTCCATTAACTGATGAGCATATTCAGATTTTTTGCCAAAGGTGCCTTTGGGGCCGTGCATCCCAGGCTTATAGGCTTTTTTGAGGGTTGGATGAGTTTGTTTAAGTTCGCTGTTGGTAGGTAAACGAATGCCAAAGCGACGGAATAAACGAGATTTTGGACCAGTATAGTTTGACATGATTGGCGGAGCATTAAAGTTAAAAATTGACTGTTCAGATGGTTTTTATACACGTCTAGATTTGCGAGGACGACATCCATTATGTGGAACGGGAGTGATGTCAGTAATGGATTCAATATTCACGCCACTAGCATGAAGACCTCTAACAGCCTGTTCTCTTCCGGAACCGATACCTTTGACGAAAACATTCAGCTTTTCGATACCATAGAGAAGAGCTTTGTTGACGGCTGCTTCCGCTGAAATTTGAGCAGCGTAAGGAGTGGCTTTTTTGGCTCCTTTGAAGCCATTGGATCCGGCGCTACTCCAGGCTAACATGTTACCGTTTAGATCAGTGATGGTAACAATAGTGTTATTAAAACTTGACTGTACATAAGCATTACCTTCGGTAACCGTTCTCTTGGATTTACTCTTTTTAATTTTAACAACTGGGGCAGCTTCGCCTTCAGTTTTAGCGACTTCAGCCGCTGGAGCTGTATTAGTTGCCGCTTTAACGGTGGTAATCTCAGTTTTAGGTTCTGCCACTTTCTTTTCAGTTTTAGTAGCAGGTTTTTTTTCTTGTTCAGCCATGATTGGAGTGGAAGAATTAATGAATTAAGTAAATTATTTGGTAGCGATTTTCTTGTTGGCAACAGTCTTTTTTCTACCTTTTCTGGTACGGGCATTGGTCTTGGTGATTTGACCACGAACAGGTAGTCCTTTCTTGTGTCGTAAACCTCGATAAGATCCGATATCCTGTTGGTATTTGATATCCAATTGGATTCTTCTGCGCAAATCACCTTCAGTGATAAACTCAGTAACTTTTTCACGTAGTTTAGCGACTTGTTCTTCAGACAGCTCTTGGACCTTGATATTTTCATCAATCTTAGTCTCGGCCAGGATGCGCTGAGCCAATTGGCGGCCGATGCCGTAAACTGCTGTGAGTCCTATTGCGATCCTTTTTTCTTTAGGTAGATTGATGCCTGCGATTCTTGCCATTTTGAATAATAGTTAAAGTGAGTTTGGGAAGGTATAAAATCAACCCTGCCTTTGCTTATGTTTTTTAGTTACGCAAATAACGCGAATAACGTTCTTTCGCTTAATTACTTTACATTTAGCACAGATTGGTTTGACGGATGATCGAACTTTCATGAGTTTTGTATAATTGTAGAATTGAGGGAGAGTGATGATTACAGACTTATTCTAATTTAATCAGCTATAGTCTGCTTTTTCTCTGGATCGGGGACTTCTGCTTGAGCAGATTCACTGGGGAGATTGTTGTCATTGGCAGGAGTTCCTTCAGGAGGAGTGGCAGGAGTTGTGTCAGTATTGGTGCCTGGCTGGTTTCTACCTCCTTCTCTATGTCTAAAGGTGATTCGCCCCTTGGTTAAATCATAAGGAGTCATGACGACTGTGACTTTATCGCCAGGTAAGATTCTGATGAAGTTGATGCGCATTCTTCCTGAGACATGAGCTAAAACTTCGTGACCAGAATAATTCTCGTCCAGCAGTCGAATTTTAAAACTCGCATTTGGATAAGCTTCGACTACTACACCGGAGGCCTCGATTTCTTCTTTTGCCATAGGGCTAATTTACGTGTGTTTTAGAGGTAAAATGCTGATTTTCCAACCTAAAAAGCGTTTGGATTCTACATGACGACATTTTAGATTGCAAGTATTTTTTTTTGTTTTTTATTTAGGGCGTTTAGTTAGTATTTCAGCACCTTTTTCGGTAATAGCGATAGTGTGTTCAACCTGTACCGAAGGAGAGCCGTCTTTGGTTACGATAGTCCAATTGTCAGAGAGGGTTTTCGTCTTATTTCCCCCCATAGTAATGATTGGTTCAATGGCAAAAGTCATGCCTGGCCGGATAATTGGTCCAGGTACTCCATCGTAAAAGTTTAATATATAGGGATCTTCATGCAGCTCTGTACCTACGCCGTGACCGGAAAGGTCTTCTACTATGCCATATCCTTCTCGAGTGACTACCGCTTCAATAGCTTTACTGATTTCGGTAGTGCGGACACCGGGTTTGGCTGCTTGGATACCTTTTTCTAGAGCCTTATAAGCAGTGCGAATCATTTTTTCGATTGCCGGGTCGACTTTGCCGACTGCGACGGTAATAGCTGAATCGGCAATGAAACCCTGGAAATTTACTCCTAAATCAACTGTGACAATGTCGCCTTCTTGAATGATACGGTTTGACTTGGGAATGCCGTGCACGACTTCTTCATTGATACAAATGCAAGCTGTGGCCGGGAATCCATTATATCCTTTGAAAACGGTTTTGCCGCTATTGGCAATAATCATTCTTTCCGCCATTTGATCAATGTCTAATGTAGAAAGACCAGGTTTGATGGATTTTTCGATATTACCTAAAACCAAGCCCAGGATTTGCCCGGCTTTTTTCATCAATTTGAGTTCTTCCGGATTTTTTATGGAGATTTTATAATCGCCCTCATGCCAATAATTAATAGCCTTATTTTTTTAGAAAAATAGGATCGAGTTTACTTTCGATATCTGCGGCGATCTTTTCGATTGTTTGATAACCGTTGATATCAATAACTTTATTTTGGATTCGATAACTTTCGATAATTGGTAAAGTGTCTCGAATAAAAATCTTGATGCGGTTAGTGATGATCTCTGGTACATCATCTGGTCGTCCACGCAATAATAATCTTTTGACAGTTTCTTCTTCCGGTAGGGTGATGTTTATCACTAGAAAATCACGATTCCATTTGAGCATGGTTTTATCAAATTCAATATGTTGATCGAGATTTCGAGGGATTCCATCAAAGGTAACAGCTTGTTCGGCTGGAGTTTTACTGAGGAATTTATCCAGAATTTCAATAATTATATTTGATGGAACTAAATTACCCCCATCAATGATTTCTTTCACTTTACGACCTAATTCAGAATCTTCTGCAGCTAAGTGACGACATTCTGCTCCAGCTTCAAAGACGACAAGTTTGTATTTCTCGGAAAGAATTTTTGCCTGAGTGCCTTTGCCGGATCCTTGTATACCAAAGATAACTAGATCCATAGCTAATTTAGTAAAGTTTATTGTAGTCGTGCATTACCAACTGGGCATTGATTTGACGAATGATCTCTAGAACTACGCTGACGATAATGATCAGACCGGCCCCACTAATTAGACTTGCTACGCTACCTAGAGATAATGTCCCTGATATACTTTGAATAATTTCCGGTGAAATTGCTATAAAGGCAATGAATAAGCCTCCCCATAGATTGAGTCGATTTGCCACATCACCGATATACTTGACGGTTTGTTTACCGGGTCTAATACCTGGAACATAGCCACCACGTTTCTGAATGTTCTCAGCGACCTGTTCAGGATTGAAAGTAATGCTGACGTAGAAGAAAGTGAAAGCGATAATCATCAAGAAATAAATGATCATATAGCTGGGAGAATTGACTGTGAAATAAGTCTTGATAAAGTCGGCGATGTTCTTCATGGTTTGATCGGTGGAATTCTGCATGAATTGCGCGATGATTCCCGGGAAACTAACTACAGAAAGCGAGAAAATGATCGGGATCATCCCAGCTTGGTTGATTTTTATTGGAAGATTGGATTTCTCTCCTCCTCCTTTGATGCTGCGACTAGCGTAAAGAATGGGAATCCGACGTTCTGACTCGGAAACCAATATTACTACTATGGTCAAAGCTAAAGTGATTAAAACTTCAATAATGAATGGAATTAACATTGCACTGGATTGTTGTGCTAGAGTCAGGTTTTGGCCAACTGCTGCAGGGATACTGGAAATAATTCCGGCAAAGATTAAAATGGAAATACCATTCCCCATGCCTTTCTCAGTGATTAGTTCTCCCAACCACATCATCAGGACTGTACCGGCAGTAACCGTCAACATGATTGGTAAAATAACGGTGGGGGAATTGAGATTTGGTATGATGGGAACGCTAGATTGAGAATTGAGTAAAGCCAACATACCGTATGATTGGACGAAAGCAATCGGTAGAGACAACCAACGAGTATATTGATTGATTTTACGACGACCTTGTTCGCCTTCTTTGGAAAGGTTTTCCAAGCTGGGAACAATTACAGTCAACAGCTGTATAATAATGGAAGCGTTGATATATGGAGAAAGACCCATCAAAATAATGGAGAAATTACTGGCTCCTCCACCAGTTAATAGGCTGAAAGCTCCTAGTAATTGATTACTTTCAAAGATTCCTCTAATGATTTCGACATTGGCTCCTGGAATACTGATTTGAGCAAGTAGTCTGACCACTACGATGATAGCAATGGTGAAAAGGATTTTATTGCGCAGGTCTTTGGAATTCCAGATCTGTTGTATTTGTTTAAACATGTTTTAGAGTTGTATTAGGCAACGGTTATGAATAGTTGCGCTTCGAAGTACTCAGTCCGCTTTGTCAGCGTCCGTATTGGATTTACCTTTTGCCTTTGGAGTGGTCAATTCAGTCAATTTCCCTTTGGCTTGTTCAATTTTTTCTTTGGCTGAAGCAGAGACACGGTCAACTGTGATATTGAGCTTCTTGGTTAATTCACCGGTGCCAAGGATTTTTACCGGTTTATCGATCGAGTCGACTAACCTTTTGTCGAAAAGTGTTTGGACATTGATTTCTGTACCGTCTTCAAAAACGTTCAATGATTCAACGTTGACCACTTGATATGGAACTCGGTTGATATTGTTGAAACCTCTGTATTTAGGCATTTTTCGGTAAAGAGGAGTCTGTCCGCCGGCGAACCCGGGACGGATATTCCCACCGGTTCGAGCAGTTTGACCATTTCCACCGCGTCCGGAATATGTACCAAGACCTGAACCGTTGCCTCGTCCTAATCTTTTCTTGGTAGTAGTGGCTCCTTTATTACGTTTTAACTTTAAGAGTGCATCCATGACTTTATAATTAACTATGAGATATATTATTCAGATTTAGTTTCAGCCTTTACTTCGGGTGTAGGACTAGCCGCTGTTTCGGTTTTAACTTCGGGGGCTGGCTTTGCTACGGTTTCTGCCTTGGCTGATGGTTGAGTAGGTCTTTGACCATGATTTTGAGTATTTCTCGGACCACCTTTATGGAATGTGCGACGAGGACCACGGCGGTCTTGTTGTTCATCATTTCGTCGTACAGCATGCTCTGGCTCATCGGCAGCGGTTTTTAATTTGAGCCAAGGAAGTCCTTTTAATTTAGAAAGGGCCAAAATAGCCGCTTGGCTGTTGTTTAAGCGATTGGGGGATCCTACGCATTTACCCATGATATCTTTTATACCGGACAGGTCAATTACTTTGCGGACGCTGCCACCGGCTTTGATACCAGTACCTGGAATGGCGGGCATGAGCATAATGCGGGCGCTCTTGAATTTAACACTAATTCGATGAGGAATGGTTTGACCGGCCATTGGGACGACGATCAAGTTCTTTTTAGCTTTAGCAATAGCTTTAGAAATGGCTCCGGTTACTTCAGTTGATTTACCGATACCAACACCTACTTTACCTCGTCGATTGCCGATAGCTACAGTTGCTCGGAAGCGTAGACGACGACCACCTTTTACTACACGAGTAACACGATCGATCTGTATCACTTCTTCTTCGAATTCTTTGACTTCCCTCATAGGGGCTCTGCCTTTACCTTTATTCATCATCACGGTAAGAATTTATTAATTGATTAAAATTTCAGTCCACCTTCGCGGGCGCCTTCGGCCATGGCTTTGATGCGACCATGATATTTATAACCGTTACGGTCAAAAATTACTTCATTTACTTTTAGCTCTTTGGCTTTCTTGGCTAATTCTATGCCGATAACTTTAGCATTTTCCATTTTAGTGCCTTTCTTGAGTTTCAAATCAGATGCACTGGCCAAGGTTACTCCTTTTGTATCATCAACTAATTGTAAATAATTGGCTGATAAACTTTTGTAGGCAACCAAACGTGGTTTGTCACACTTTAGCTTACCCTTGATACGGGATTTTCTTCTTTCTTTAGCTAGTAATTTGGAGTGTTTCATAAACTTTAATTATTGGAGAACTGAGATGATATTAAGCTTTATCTTTACCGGCCGCTTTACCGGCTTTTTGTTGGACATGTTCACCGAGATAACGGATACCTTTGCCTTTATATGGTTCCGGTTTCTTATAGCTGCGAATTTTAGCGGCAACTTCACCTAACAATTGTTTGTCGAAACCTTTGATAATCAGAATATTTTTCTTATCTTTATCGATTTCGATGGTGATTCCTGCGGGAGTATTGTATTCGATCGGGTGTGAATAACCGAGATTCAGGGTTAATTTTGGCCCGGCAATTGCTGCACGATAACCTACACCGAGTATTTCCAGTTGTTTTTCATAACCTTTTGTGACGCCTTCAACCATGTTTTGGAGCAAGGTGCGAGTTAATCCATGCAAGGACTTGTTCAGTTTTAAATCACTGGGTCTGGTTACAGTAATCAGATTGTCGGCTATAACGATTTTCATATTACGATGAAAGGTTTGAGTCAATTCACCTTTGGGACCTTTCACTGATACAGAATGACCATTGATGGTTACTGTTACACCTGAAGGGATTTCGATCGGATTTTTACCAATTCTTGACATGATTGTGAGTTACTTAGCAATATTATTAATATACTTCGCAGATTAATTCTCCGCCCATTTTCATTTTCACAGCTTCTTCTCCTGTCACGATACCTCCGGGAGTTGAGAGGATCGCTACACCTAGTCCACCATGCACTTTCTTGATATCACCAGACTTAATATAAATGCGCTGACCTGGCTTACTGATTCTTTTTACTTCGATATCTCGATGCCCGTTACCAAGAGTGATTAAGAGGTTTTTATGAGTTGGTTTGCTTCCTGCCTCTACAGTGAATTCTTCAATAAAATGTCTTTTTTTGAGATTGCCGAGGATTTGCTCTTTGACTTTGGAGTAAGGCATGGAAACAGTTTCCTTTCTGGCTCGAGCAGCGTTTTTGATTCTGATTAGTAGGTCGGCGATTGGATCAGTGTACATAGTGAGTGGATTAGGGACGATAATTATAGGGACTAAAGATTTAACTCATATTTCATCAGTGCCCACGAAGGGCTCAATGATATTACCAGGAAGATTTGCGGACGCCCATGATTTTACCTTGTCGGGCATTTTCACGAAAGCAAATTCTACACATTTCAAACTTTCGAAGATAACCACCTTTACGACCACAGAGAGAGCAGCGATTGTAAACCCGAGTAGGGAATTGGGGAGCCTTCCCTTTGCTGAGAGAGTCCAGATACGCTTTTTGAAGCCTGATTGTCTTTACTTTGAGTGAGAGTCTAGCCATGTGAGAGTTTGTTGAGTGATTGAGTTGAATTAATTAGTTTTGGAAACTGTAGTCTTTTCTTTTCTTTCCTGAAAAGGGAAGCCCATAGCTTTTAGGAGTTGAAAACCTTCTTCATTACTTTTGGCGGATGTGACAAAGGTAATTTGTAAACCATGTAATTTGACGATATCGTCGGCATTGATTTCTGGAAAAACGGTGTGTTCACGTATGGCCAAAGAATAGTTGCCTTGACCATCGAAACTGCGGGGAGAGATACCACGGAAATCACGAGTACGTGGTAGAACGATATTGACGAATTTGGAAACAAAATCAAACATTCTCTGTCCGCGCAGAGTGACATTGATGCCGACAGGCTGGTTTTCACGGAGTTTGAAGTTGGAGATAGCTTTACGAGAAAGGGCTATAACCGGTTTTTGTCCAGCAATTAATTTGATATTTTCCTCAACTTCAGCATAGTCTTTACCACCGGCAAGCATCTTTCCGATACCTACATTGATGACGACTTTCGAGAGTTTAGGTACTGCATTAATATTCTTGATCTTGAATTGTTTTTGCAATCCAGGAGCAATTTCTTTATGGAACTTTTCTTTAAGATTAAGTGTCTTTGTCATGTTGTGAGTTGCTAGATACGGTTAGATTATTTGGTCTTCTTAGCTTTGGCTGCTTTTGGAGCGGCTGATTCGGATACATTGTCGAGTGAAACTCCTGATTTGGCGCTAACTCTTTCTTTTTTACCATTAGCTAGAAGTTTACGCTTGATTCTACTCGGCTTACCTGATTTTGGATCGATAACCATAACGTTAGAAGCGGATAAAGCAGCTTCGAAAGTGATTTTTTCACCTACTTGATTAGCACTCTTTTTAACGTGCTTGATGCGCATATTGACTTTTTCAACAGTTACGCGGTTATTCTTTCGATTGATACGCATGATTTTGCCGGACTTACCTTTATCCTTACCGGCGATAACCATTACTTGATCGTTAACTTTTAATTTCATAGTGATTCTGTGAGAGCTTATTTAAAGTACTTCGGGGGCTAAACTGATAATTTTTTGAAAACCTTTTTCACGGAGTTCGCGAGCAACGGGACCAAAAACACGAGTACCTTTTGGCTCACTATCCTTGTTGATAATAACAATAGCATTTTCATCAAAACGGATATAACTACCATCTTTACGTCCAGTTTCTTTACGGCAGCGGATTACTACGCCCTTTTCCACAGCATGAGTTTTTACTGTACCTTTGGGAGTAGCGTTCTTGATGGTGACAACAACGATATCACCGATGCCGGCATATCTTCTATGATGGCCTCCCATAACCAGAATAACCTGAGCCAGCTTGGCGCCGGAATTATCTGCTACGTGTACCATTGATCTTAACTGTATCATAAGGGTGTTTTAATTTGCTTGATTATTACTTAACTGCTTTGTGTAGCGGCTGCTGTGTAGCTGCGTCTCGAGAAACTTGAGGTTCGATCACTGTCCATCTCTTCAATTTGCTGAGGGGACGAGTTTCATAAATAGTTACTTCGTCACCGATCTGGAACTTATTGTCCGGATCATGGGCGTGGAATTTCTTGGAAATCCTATAACGTTTCTTGTATTTAGGGTGCATTTTATAGGTATGGACTATAACCACGATGGTTTTATCCATTTTATTGCTTGCGACCTGACCTTTTTTGCTTCTTGCCATGGGATGAGTATTGGGATGAGTAATTGGGGGAATGAATAGTATAATTATTAAACGGATTTGCTGAGACTGGTTCTGATTGTCTGCATTCTAGCAATATGACGGCGTAATCCTTTCAATTTGTGAGTTTCTTTGGATTGAGCAGCACCAGTTTGGAGTTTCAATTTCAATAACTCCTGTTTTTCTTTGGTAATTTCTCTACCTAACTGATTCAGATCCATTTGCTTGATTTCTTCTATTGTAGTCATAAGTATTGTCAGTATTAAATTTCGTCTGCGTTTATGTAACGACATTTGATTGGTAATTTTTGTCCGGCCAATCTCATAGCTTCTTTGGCGGTTACTGTGTCGATACCATCCATTTCAAAGAGGATTGTTCCTTTCTTGACTACGGCTACATAATGGTCAAGAGCGCCTTTACCTGAACCCATTGGGACTTCTGCAGCCTTCTGAGTGATTGGTTTGTGAGGAAAGATTCTAATCCAGATTTTTCCACCACGTTTGATGTATCTGGTCATAGCACGACGAGCTGCTTCGATTTGTCTGGCTGAGATTTCAGCACCGGCCATTGCTTTTAAAGCATGTGTACCGAAAGCAGGGCGGAATCCCTTTGTGGCAATACCTTTTTCGCCTCCACGGAGTCTCTGTTGCTTCCTGTATTTGGTTTTCTTTGGTCCGAACATAGGTTTCTGAGGTAATTAACTGTTTGATTGAGGCCTGGGAAATTTACTATTGATTGGGCTGTAGGTCAATAAATTTTATGCTTTATTCTTCATTATTAATGTATTCGCCCTTTTTCTTGAAGACATCACCTTTATATATCCAGACTGTGACGCCAATAATTCCATATTCAGTCTTAGCATGATGAGTGGCGTAATCAATGTTGGCGCGGAAGGTATGAAGAGGGATTTTACCCTGACTGAAGAATTCACTGCGAGATATTTCTACACCATTGAGACGGCCCGACATAAAGATTTTTACTCCCTTGGCGCCGGCTTCAAGTGCTCTTTCAATACCCATTTTGCAAGCGCGTCGATAAGAAACGCGTTTTTCGATTTGAGTGCCGATACTTTCTGCCAATAACAAGGCGTTTAAAGCGGGTTTTCTAATTTCTCTGATACTAACAATGAAATCTTCATTGAAGCTCTTTTTTAATTTATCTCGCAATACGTCGACATTTGCTCCTTGTCTTCCGATAATAGTACCGGGTTTTGCGGTATGAATGATAACGTTAACTTTATTGGAGCTGCGTTGAATTTCGATACGACCAATGCCTGAATCGGCCAATTCTTTATTGATGATTTTTTCAATGGCCAAATCCTGATGAAGATATTTGGCGAATTTTTTCTTTGGCGCAAACCACTTGGAATCCCAAGTTCTGATGATGCCGATTCTTTGAATGATTGGATTTACTTTTTGACCCATGAGTAGAGAGAATTATTAGTTAGTTAGATTATGATTCTTTGATAGATTTTTTGGAGGTTTTCTTTGCACCTTCTTGTTGGTCCGGAGCTACGACTTCAGCTTTTTCTGAAACACTTTTCTTTTTAGCAGGTTTTTTTGTGGATTTAGCTGCGTCTTCACTTACTTCGAGGGTGATCATAATATTGGCGGTTCTTTTCAGGATTGGATAAACGCGTCCACGTGATATAGGGATGCTTCTTTTGAGAGTAGGCCCCTTATTGACGACGATTTCTTTTACCATCAGGGTAGCTTCGTCTTGTTTGAAATTACTGATAGCATTGGCGATAGCACTGGCCAAAAGCTTGTGAATTAATTTAGCCGCTTTTTTAGGAGTATATTTTAAAATAATTAAAGCTTCTGCTGCTGATTTTTTTCTAACCATGCCGGCGATTAAATTGGCTTTTTTGGGTGTGATTCTGGCTGCGCTAAGTTTTGCTTTCATTGCTTTAAGGTAAGGATTTTATGTAAAGATGATTAAGAGGGACTCTTGGTATTGGTGACTGCTCCGCTACCGGCTCCGGTAGAGGCGGCTAATTTGCCTCCGTGACCTCTGAATTTACGAGTTGGAACAAATGAGCCCAGTTTATTGCCAACCATTTCTTCGGTGATATAGACTGGGATGTGTTGTTTCCCATTGTGTACAGCGATAGTATGGCCGACAAACTCTGGAGAAACCGTACTTTTTCTGGACCAGGTTTTGATTACTTTCTTTTGGCTGCCATTATTGAGTACCATGACTTTTTTAAGCAGTTTTGGATCGACGTATGGTCCTTTTTTTGAACTTCTGGACATAGTGAGGAGTTTTAGAGTTGGTAAAAATTATTTATTAAACTTTGCACCGTTATGACGGGAGACGATTTTGTGATCACTGAATTTTTTGCGCTTACGGGTTTTTACGCCGAGTGCAGCATAACCCCAAGGTGTTTTAGGATGGGGGAGACCGCAAGGTTGATTTCCTTCACCTCCACCGTGTGGATGATCGGTAGGATTCATAGCTTTACCGCGGACAGAAGGGCGGATTCCCAACCAGCGACTACGGCCGGCTTTACCAATTTTGACTAAGCTATGATCGACATTACTGACTATTCCGACAGTCGCAAAACAATTTTTATCAATTCGACGAACTTCACCAGAAGGGAGTTTAACTTGGGCTATGTCTTTTTCAATAGCCATTAAAGTCGCCCGAGTTCCTGCAGATCGAACGATTTGGCCACCTTTATTCCTATCCAATTCAAGGTTGAAAATATTATAACCGGCAGGTACGTGCTTCAGCATAATGCGATTACCCGGTGTAGCCTTGGCCTTTTCCTTAGTGATGATAGCATCACCAACTTTCATACCTTCCGGAGCTAGATGGTAACGCTTTTCTCCGTCGGCATAGGAAACCAACATGATCAGTGCTGTACGGTTGGGATCGTATTCGATACTGGTTACTTTGGCGGGAATACCAAGTTTGTCAGTTTGACGGAAATCAATCAGACGATGAAGTCTTTTATGACCACCACCTTGGTGACGAACAGTGATTTTTCCCTGGTTATTGCGACCAGCATGACTCTTTTTGCCGACAACTAGACGTTTTTCCGGCTTGTTGGTGGTGATAATGGAGTAGTCTAGGACACTCATGTTCCTTCTACCGGGGCTTGTTGGTTTAAACTTTTTTACTGACACAGTCGTGGGGATTATTGATGTAAACTATTTCTTCTTGGTGGTTTTGGCCGGTTTTTTGTCGGCTTGAGCAGCTTTTACTGACTTGGAAGCTTTGCTTACCTTTGGCCCGGCCAGTTTGACCTTGGATTCAGCATCTATTTTTTCAAATTTGGTGAAGTCGAGTTTTCCGTCTTTTTTTAAGGTAACATAGGCTTTACAGAACTCTTTTCTTTTATTCATGGTTCCTTTGCGGATTGCTCGGAATTTGTCGGGGACATTGATCATTCTTACCGCTTTTACATCTACTCCATAAAGTGTTTTGACAGCCACTTTAACGTCGATTTTAGTAGCACGTGGGTCAACCCAGAAAGCATAAACTTTCTTTTCCTGAAGAATTGAGGCTTTTTCTGTAACGACTGGTTTTCGGATTACGTTAATTGCGTTCATGTTGATAGATATTATTTAGCGAGATTATTTTTTGGAAAGGAAGATTGTACTCATTTTGTCGATTGCTTCTTCAAGGAAAACGACAGTATCGTATTTTTGAAGATCAGCGATGTTGAGATAATTGACCAGGATAGTCTTGACATGCGGTAAATTATTGGCTGATTTGGTCAAAACTTCGTTTTTAACCGGAAGGACAATCAGTAAATCCTTTTCAGCCGGGAGTTTGCTTAAAACTATGGCGAGGGTTTTAGTTTTAATCTCTGTGGTTTCGTAATTATCGAGACCGATTACTTTGTTTTCTTTGAGTTTCTGAGAAAGGGCTGAAAATAAAGCTAAACGACGTTGCTTCTTAGGCATGTCCCGTTTGTAGTTTTTGACATTACGAGGGCCAAAAGCAACACCTCCACCAACTTGATGAGGGTTGTTGGTTGCACCTTGACGTGCGCCACCAGTACCCTTTTGACGGAATGGTTTTTTCTTGCCACCGACCACTTCACCTTTAGTTTTAGTGTGAGCGATCATGCCCAAGCGTCGATTGGATAATTGTCTTACTAAAGCTTGTTGAACCAGATCTCGGTTGAAGTCGATTTCAAAGATCTCTGCTGGAGCTTCAAAATCCTTAACTTTGGTACCTTGCTGATTGTAGATGGTTATCTTGGCCATAATAGAGTTAATCTAAAAATATTGCACAAATGCTATTTTGAAGTATTTGTGTGGAGTTTCTTAATAGTTACATAGGAATTAATTGAACCAGGTACTGGTCCTTTGATACCGATCAAATGATGTTCGAGATCGATATAGGCGACTGAGCTTTTCAATGTTTGAGTATCATTACCCATATGAGTGGCCATTTTCTTGCCAGGATGGATTTTTCCGGGTTTGGCACGCGCACCAACTGAGCCGGGCTCTCTCTTGAAATGGGAACCATGTGATCCGGGGCCACCATGGAAATTCCACATTTTCATGACACCCTGAAATCCCTTACCCTTGGTGACACCTGTTACAGTAACGCGATCACCTTCAGTAAGTACGGCTGAAATTTCTATGGTCTGACCTTTTTCTAATTGATCAAAGTCGTCTACTTTAACTTCTTTCAAGTAATAGAATTTCTTGGTTTTGGTAGGTTTTTTGCGAGCCTCGAAACCGAGAACTATAGCATTGTAGCCATCTTTCTCAGTAGTTTTTAATTGATGAATGATATTTGGTGAGCATTGGATGATGGTTACGGGAACGTAATTACCATCTTCTTTGATCACCCTAGTCATTCCTAGTTTTTTTCCTAGTATTCCTTTCATATAAGTTTAGAGGTTACATCTCTGCCCGGTAGTAATTGGTGGGCGAAGATTTGGCTGGCAGATTGTGGATAACCCGCCGTGGCCCTAGTAACATAAAACTAGAACCTGGTTTTAGACTTCTAGTCTTCCTTTTGCAGCATTCTAATTTCTATGTCAACTCCCGCCGGTAGACTCAAATTAGTGAGCGAGTCTACCGTTTTGGGAGTGCATTCAGTGATATCTATTAATCTTTTGTGAGTACGGATCTCGAATTGGTCACGAGCGTTCTTGTGAACAAAAGTAGAACGGTTGACAGTAATCTTTTCGATCTTGGTGGGTAGGGGAATAGGTCCAGCTACAATTGCTCCTGTTCTTTCTGCTGTATCAATAATCAAACGGGCGGAATCATCAGCAATTTTGTGATCGTAAGCTTGAATTTTGATACGGATTTTCTGTTTACTTTGTGTAATTGGAGTTGCCATTGCTACTTTAAATTAATTGCAGAAATAAATTACTTAATGATCTTGGTTACAACACCTGCACCAACAGTTCTTCCACCTTCGCGGATGGCAAAGCGGAGGTTGTCGTTCATGGCTACAGGTACAGAGAGAGTGATAGTCATTTTAATGTCGTCACCAGGCATAACCATTTCGACGCCGGCTGGAAGTTGTACATCACCGGTTACATCTGTTGTTCTAATATAGAACTGAGGTTTATAGCCTTTGAAGAATGGAGTATGACGTCCACCTTCTTCTTTGGTCAAAACGTAAACCTGTGCTTCAAATTCAGTATGCGGAGTAATGGATCCTGGTTTAGCAAGTACCATACCTCTTTCGATATCTTCTCTTTCTATACCACGGAGGAGTAAACCGACATTATCACCAGCTTGACCTTGATTGAGTAATTTCTTAAACATTTCAACACCAGTCACGACAGTCTTACGAGTGTCACGAATACCGACGATTTCTACTTCTTCATTGACTTTAACAATACCGGTTTCGATTCTACCAGTGGCAACAGTACCACGACCTTTGATAGAAAACACATCTTCAACAGCCATCATAAACGGTTTGTCGAGTTCACGAACTGGATCTGGAATAAAGGTGTCGAGAGCGTCAAGTAATTCTTGAATACATTTAGTAGCTTCTGGATCTTTTGGATTCTCAAGAGCTTTGAGAGCGGAACCGCGGATTACTGGAGTGTTCGCACCATCATATCCATATTTAGTTAAAAGATCGCGGACCTCCATTTCAGACAAATCGGCGATATCCGGATCAGCCATATCCATCTTGTTGAGGAAGACTACAATATAAGGAACGTTAACCTGCTTGGCTAAAAGAATATGTTCACGAGTTTGAGGCATAGGTCCGTCTGCTGCAGAACAAACGAGGATAGCGCCATCCATTTGAGCGGCACCAGTAATCATGTTCTTGACGTAGTCAGCATGGCCTGGACAATCCACGTGAGCGTAATGACGTTTTTCGGTTTCGTACTCCTGGTGAGAAGTATTGATAGTAATACCTCTGGCTTTTTCCTCTGGAGCATTGTCGATATCAGCATATTTTTTTGCTGAACCAAACCCTTTTTCAGAGCTATAGAAAGTAATTGCAGCAGTCAGAGTGGTCTTACCGTGGTCGACGTGGCCGATTGTACCTACGTTGACGTGCGGCTTGTTTCTTTGAAAAACTTCAGTCATAGGGTTAACGAGTTATAAATAATATTATTGTCTTTTGGGACAAGTGCCCCGTGATACTAGCGTAAAAGTTTTGGCATTGCAATATAATTTTTTGCCTTGAGCGGTCGGCAAAAATGGACTTGATGCAAATTAAGCTTTAGCGCGTTCAGCGATAATTTTTTCAGCAACATTTCCAGGTACTTTTTCATAACGAGCAAATTCCATGGCATAGGCGGCGCGACCTTGAGAAATGGAGCGAAGGTCGGTGGCGTAACCAAACATTTCGGAGAGAGGGACATAGGCCATAATTACTTTGGCCATACCACGATTGGCAGTTTCATAGATTTGTCCACGACGTGAGGAGAGATTACCCATAACATCACCGAAATATTCATCAGGAGTGGTTACCTCAACTTTCATAATGGGCTCAAGGATAATTGGAGCGGCCGATCTACATCCTTTTTGGAAAGCTAATGAGCCGGCGATTTTGAAGGCTAATTCATTGGAGTCTACATCATGATATGAACCATCGTAGAGTTCAACTTTTACGTCGACTATTGGGAAGCCGGCCTGAATACCCCGAGTCATTGCTTCCTGGATACCTTTATCAACGGCAGGGATATATTCACGAGGGATTTTTCCACCGACGATATTATTGACGAATTCGTAACCGGCACCGGGTTCTTGAGGAATGATGTTGATCAAAACATGTCCATATTGACCACGACCACCAGATTGTTTGGCGTATTTTTCTTCCGCCTTAACTTGGTTGGTAATTGTTTCACGATAAGCAACCTGGGGTTGACCGACATTGGCTTCGACTTTAAATTCTCTACGCATACGATCGACTAGAATTTCCAGATGTAATTCACCCATTCCTTCGATCAGGGTTTGACTGGTTTCTTCGTCGGTTGAAACACGGAAGGTTGGATCTTCTTCAGCAAGTTTATGTAAAGCCATGCCCATTTTTTCCTGATCGGCTTTGGTCTTTGGTTCAATAGCGATTTTAATAACGGGTTCCGGAAAGTCGATCGCTTCCAGAATGATTGGGCGAGCGTCGTCAGCTAGAGTGTGGCCGGTGGAAGTGTCTTTCAAGCCGACCAAAGCGGCGATATCCCCGGCATGTACTTCTTTGATCTCTTCGCGCTGATTGGCATGCATTTGAAGAATACGTCCGATTCTTTCTTTGCGTCCATTATTCATATTTGTGACATAACTACCGGCCTCCAGTTTGCCCGAATAAATTCGGAAGAAGGCGATCTTACCAACATAAGGGTCAGTGGCGATTTTGAAAACCAGAGCGGAGAAGGGATCTTCGTCTACCAAACGACGAGTTTCTTCGGCGCCGGTATCGGGATTGGTACCTTTGATCATGCCAATATCTACTGGAGAAGGGAGGTAGTCGATAACTGCGTCTAGAACCAATTGAACTCCTTTGTTAGCTAAAGCTGAGCCACACATGACTGGAAATAATTGAGCTTTTAAAACTGCACTACGTAATCCAGCCTTTAATTCAGCAACTGAAAAAGTCTCTCCGGCCAGATATTTTTCCATTAAAGCGTCATCGTTTTCAGCTACTTTTTCGAGTAGGGTGTTGCGATATTCGGCTACTTGGGGTTTCATATCTTCAGGAATAGGAATTTCCTTGATAATTTCTCCGTACTTACCTTCAAACTCGTAACATTTTTCTTCTACCAAGTCGATAATAGCATGAAAATTATTTTCTGAACCGACCGGTAACTGAATGGCTACAGCGTTTTTAGTAAGTCTTTGTCCAATGGTATCAATAGTCATAAAAAAATCTCCGCCGATCTTATCCATCTTATTGGTGAAAGCGATGCGGGGAACATGATACTTGTCAGCTTGCCTCCAAACTGTTTCGGTCTGTGGCTCTACTCCCTGAGAGGAATCGAAAACCACAACTCCGCCATCCAAGACGCGCATGGAACGCTCTACTTCAGCGGTAAAATCAACGTGACCAGGAGTATCGATCAGATTGAATTTATGATCCTTCCATCTGCAGGTAGTTGCGGCAGCGGTAATAGTGATACCTCTTTCTCTTTCTTGTTCCATCCAGTCCATAGTGGCTGCTCCTTCATGGGTTTCGCCCATTTTATGGGATCTGCCTGTATAAAATAAGATTCTTTCGGAGACTGTGGTTTTTCCCGCATCTATATGGGCAATAATACCGAAGTTACGGAGTTTGGTGAGGTCGAAGTTCGACATACAGAAAAATAAAAAAAGTTAAAATGAGTTGCGGCCATTATAAGTTTTCTTATCTCGAAGTCAAGTTGATGAAAATTCGCATTTATAGCCGGATATTCGACTAAAACTTTTCTCTAATAATAACCTTTTATCAAGGTAAATAGAGAAAAGTATAGGTTTTAAAGAAACTTCTTAATACTTGGCGTAATGAGCGAAAGCTTTGTTAGCCTGAGCCATCTTGATGACGTCATCACGTTTTTTGATAGCTGCACCCTCACCATTGGAAGCGAGAATTAATTCTTCTGATAATTTCTTGGCCATGGAAGCGTTTCTTTTGGAACGTGTAGTGGCCAGTAACCAACGAATGGCTAGAGTGACTTGGCGTTTTGGTTTTACCTCTATTGGAATCTGATAAACGGCACCACCGATTCTTTTGGCTTTAACTTCTAGGGTTGGCTTGATTGTTTCCAAAGCTTTATCAAAGATCTTTACGGGATCTTTATGACCTTTAGCGGCGATCATATCCATGGAATCCTGAAAAATGCGCTGGGCTGTACTTTTCTTGCCTTTTTTCATTACGCAGTTGATGAATTTCTCCTGGAGTGCAGAAGAACCTTCGGGAATGATGTTGAGTCTTTTCTGTGCCATTGCTTGCTAAATATTAATGATTGTTGGGATAATTAGGACTTGGGTTTTTTGGCTCCATAACGTGAGCGACCCTGTTTGCGATTAGCTACACCTTGTGTGTCGAGAATTCCACGAACAATGTGATAACGAACACCTGGAAGATCTTTTACTTTACCACCACGGATCATGACCACGCTGTGTTCCTGAAGGTTATGACCTTCACCGGGAATATAGGCATTTACTTCGAGACCATTGGTTAATCTGACTTTAGCGAATTTACGCAGCGCAGAGTTAGGTTTTTTGGGAGTCATAGTTCCAACTTTGATGCAGACACCACGACGGAATGGACTGGGATTGTAAACAGCCTTGTTCTTAATGGTATTCATAGTAGTAAGCAAAGCTGGGGATTTACTCTTTCTAAGCTTGGCTCTGCGAGGATTTCTGACTAATTGATTAATGGTTGGCATGATATGTAGGGAATGAGGACTAAAGTTTCATATTTCACACACGCTATGAGCGCGTGTGTGTGCAATTTACACAACGACTTTATTTATTGCAAGCTATTTTTAGACTAAGGAACATAAGTTATATTGTGTAGAGAAGTGAGTTGTGTTTATCCACATGTGTGTCAGATGACCGGATAAAATTTAGGGCGATTAGGATCATCTATCATAGTGTCTGCTGATTTTGGGATCAGATAATCTAATTCAGGATGTCGTTTACGATAGGTTTCGCCGGCGGGAATAAGTTTACCAATGATAACGTTTTCTTTGAGCCCCTGGAGCAGATCAACTTTATTGGTGGTGGCTGCTTCGACTAAAACACGGATAGTTTCCTGGAAAGAAGCGGCAGATAACCAGCTTTCGGTATGTAAAGATATTCTGGTTAAACCAAGCAATAATCTTTCGACTGAAGCGATTTTCTTGTTTTCTTTTTCCATGATGGCATTAGTATTTTCGACTTCCAGAATGTCCATTATTTCACCCGGTAAATAATCAGTTTCACCGGCGTCAATGATACGTACCTTGGAGAGCATTTGGCGGGCAATGATTTCAATATGTTTATCGTTGATAGTCTGACCCTGTGAGGCATAAATACCTTGTACTTCGGAAACGATGTATTTCTGAGTGGTATAGATACCGGTTAATTCAATCAAATCGCGTAGATTGAGATGACCCGAGGTCAGAGCTTGGCCTTTTTTAACTTTATCCTGATCGTGAATTTTGATGATTTTCCCAAAAGGAATATTGTAAGTATGAGAAATATTTTCGGCGCTTCTGACACGAATATGATTGGTATTTACTTCAATAATTTTACCGTTGTATTCGGCCCGAATCAGGTTCTTACTGGCTGGTGATTTGGCGATAACTTCTTTTTCCTTAACATGGTCACCCTTTTTAACAGTGGCTTCCAAGTCTGAAATAAGCTGGTAATCTCTTTCGACAGGCTCTTCAGTGGTGATAGTAATTTCTGCTTGTTGTCCTTTGGTTGTGATACTGGCAATCCCATCCAGTTCGGACATTACAGCCGGGAATTTAGGTGTTCGTGCTTCAAATAATTCTTCTACGCGACTTAAGCCTTGAGTAATATCGCCTTCTTCTGAAGCTACTCCACCCATGTGGAAGGTTCTCATGGTTAATTGCGTACCGGGTTCCCCGATTGATTGCGCTGCGATGATTCCGACTGCTGTACCCGGTTGTACAGTTCTGTTGGTACCTAGATCACGGCCGTAACAAAGCATACAAATTCCTCCTCGAGTGCGGCAGGTCATTACTGAACGCACTTTTACTTCTTCGATACCATTCTCTTCGATTTGTTTGAGGATTAAACGATCAATTTCCACACCTTTCTCGCCAATAATTTCGCCGGTTTTGGGATGAGTGAGATTTTCGGCTAATACACGACCGAAAATACGATTTTCCAGTTTTTCTCCAATCCGATCAGATTCTACCTTTGTCACCAAATGGGAATGTTTGGAACCACAATCTTCTTCCTTGATAATAATATCCTGTACGGAATCAACCAGACGACGGGTCAAGTGACCTGCTTCAGCTGTACGTAGAGCTGTATCAGACTTACCTTTACGTCCACCGTGGGTGGCGATAAAGTATTCCAAGATGGTAAACCCTTCTTTGAGATTTGATTTGATTGGCAACTCGATGGTTTTACCGGAAGGATTGGCGACCAGACCTTTCATTCCACAGAGCTGAGTGATTTGTCCCCAGTTGCCACGAGCTCCAGAATTGATCATGTAATGAAGATCATTTTCTGGATCGATCCCGTCCACCATCACTTTAGTGATATCACTTTTGGCTATGGACCAGACTTTAATGGTTTGAGTATAGCGTTCATTGTCGGTGATCAGACCGCTTTGGAAAAGTGTGTTAATCTGTTTGATCTGAGTGGAAGCTGCGTCAATAATACCGTCTTTGCTGGGAGGAATAATCATATCAGAAGCGGCGATCGAGAGTCCGGAATAAGTGGCAAATTCAAAACCAATTTTTTTCAAATGGTCGACGGTTTCGGCCACACGTTCACTACCGACAACCAGGAAGGCATCATTGAGCAAACTACCGAGTTGTTTCTTTCCAAAAGTATGATTGTAATAAGGAAGTTCTTCGGGCAGGAAACTGTTAAAAATTAAACGACCAAGAGTGGTTTCATGAGCATGTCCACGGAAACGAGCTGTGATCTTTGCCTGTAAATGAAGATAGCCTTCTCTCCAGGCCATTACGGCTTCGTTAATATCGGCATAAAAGGTTCCTTCACCTTTCTTACCGGGAGTTTCTTTGGTTAAGTAGTAGCAACCGAGCACCATATCCTGTACTGGAGTAACGATTGGTTCACCGGCAGAGGGTTTGAGTAAGTTGCGGTTGGAGGCAATCAAAGTAGCGGCTTCTTCTTGAGCAGGTCGGGAAAGCGGTACATGAACGGCCATTTGATCACCATCGAAGTCAGCATTAAAAGCTGTACAAACCATCGGGTGAATCTGAATGGCTTTACCTTCTACCAGAACGGGTTTGAAAGCCTGAATACCGAGACGATGTAAAGTGGGAGCACGGTTTAACAGTACGTAACGGTTACGAGTAACTTCTTCCAAAATATCCCAGACTACTTTGTCGCCGGCCTGAATAAGTTTTTCAGAACTCTTGATGTTGTGAGCGTGACCATCACGAATCAGACGTCCAATTACGAATGGTTTAAATAATTCTAAAGCCATTTGTTTAGGCAAGCCACATTGATCCAATTTCAGTGAAGGTCCAACGACGATTACTGAACGGCCGGAGTAATCCACACGTTTTCCCAGTAAGTTCTGACGGAATCGACCTTGCTTACCTTTAAGCATGTCAGATAGCGATCGGAGTTTACGTTTATCGCCAGAATTAAAGACGGTTTTACCGGCACGGGCAGAGTTATTTAGCAAAGTATCCACCGCTTCCTGAAGCATTCGTTTTTCATTTCTGGAAATAACTTCCGGAGCACCGATGGACATCAATCTCTTTAAGCGATTGTTACGGTTGATCACTCTGCGATAGAGATCATTTAGGTCGGAAGCGGCAAAACGGCCACCATCCAATTGGACCATCGGACGAAGATCGGGTGGAATAACCGGTAGAACTGTCATGACCATCCATTCGGATTTGATCCCGGCTTTCAATAAACTACCGGCCAACTTTAGTCTTTTGATAATTTTCTTCTGTTTTTGGCCGGTGGATTTGACGAAGTCTACTTCTAATTGGTCAATTAATTTCTGTAAATCCAGATTTTTAATAATGGTACGGATAGCTTCTGCACCAATACCGGCTTTGAAGATATTTCCAAATTTAGTGGAAAGTTCGCGGTATTCCAATTCAGAATAAATGGCCGTAATGCGAATACCTTCTAACTCTTCTTTGGTTTTCTTATTCTGTTCATCCAATTCATCCAATCTTTGAGCATATTCTTTTTCCAGTTTTTCCGGAGATTTTTTGCCCTTTGGAGAACCTGCCTCAGAAACAGCTTTAGCCGCTTCATCCTGGATTTTCTTACGGAGGTTCTTGTATTCATTGTTGAGTTGTTCTTTGGCCTCATTTTTGGCTTCATCGTCTACTTCAGTAATGACATAGGCGGCGAAATATACAACTTGTTCAATAGCTTTAATTGGCAAATCCAACAATAAACCGATTCTGGATGGTGTCGAACGGAGAAACCAGATATGCGTAACCGGTACGGCTAATTTAATATGACCCATCCGTGAGCGACGGACAGAAGAATGGGTAACTTCAACTCCGCATTTTTCACAAATAATCCCTTTGTAGCGGATGCGCTTGTATTTACCACAATAACATTCCCAGTTTTTGGTTGGTCCAAAAATCTTTTCACAGAATAAACCGTCTCTTTCCGGTTTTTGAGTGCGGTAATTGATAGTTTCTGGTTTTTTGACTTCACCGAATGACCAAGAGAGGATTTCTTCCGGAGAAGCGACGGATAAGGAAATCTGGTCGAATGAGTCATTGTGTTGGGCTCCTTTGGTCAGAGGAGGTTTGTTGAGCGAGTGTTCATGTAAAGGCGCTCTGGACTGTGTGTGGGCGGGTGCTTGTTGAGTAATGTCTTTAGGACTCATGGGCTTTTAGAGTTAAGTTAGTTTGGCGGTTGTTAATTATATTCCTAGGTGGGCATCGATATCTGCAGAGGAGGGAGTTGAGTCTTGATCCAAATAGTCTTCAGGAGTGAACTCCTCACTTTCATCATTGGAGTAACTGGCGGCGTCTTTACGGTCGAGGATAATCAGATCCTGGATAACAATTTCAGTTTTAAATTTCTTGATTCCTTCAGGACTTTCCCAGCTGCGAGTTTTTAGATAACCTTCGATATAGATTAATTTGCTTTTACGGAGGTGTTCATGGCATATTTCTGCCAATTTAGCCCAGGCTACCAGATCGTGATATTCGGTTAGAGAGTGTTTTTGATTGTCTTTAGTGATCCATTCACGGTTGGTAGCGATAGAGAAGGTACACACGGCTTGTCCACTTGGTGTCTGTCGAAATTCTGGATCACGAGTGAGATTGCCGATTAGAATAACTTTGTTGACACTTCTCATGGGCCTTGGGTTAAGCGTAATTATTCTTTGACTTCAGGCAGGTTAGGGAGGTCTAGATCATCGATATCTTCGGGGTTCTCGTCGAGTTCCCTCAGTTCTTCTTCCGGAGCATCGATCTGATCGAGATCGATCTCGGCTTCCATTTTGGCGAATTCTTCCAGATTAGCCGGGTCACCACCTTCTTTAATTTCAGCGATTTCCAGATCTTCACTTTCTTGGTCGGAAAGTATTTCCATACCGGCAACATGGTCTCCTACATCAGCTGTTTCTGTGCTTTCAGCTGTTATTTTCTGGCTAACTTCTGCTTCGATGGCTAGATTGGCACGACCTTCTTCATCCAGTTCAGGCATTTGTTCAAGTTCTGGATTACCTTCGTATTCGTCCGGTTCGGCTACCTCGGTATTTTTGAATTTAACCGATAGACCCAGGGATTGTAATTCACGTACTAAAACATTGAAGGATTCCGGAGTTTTAGGTTTCTTGATTGGCTCGTCTTTAACAATTGATTCGTAGGCTTTAGCCCGACCATAGATATCATCTGATTTGATGGTGAGCATTTCTTGTAGAGTATGAGCTGCGCCATAGGCTTGAAGTGCCCAAACTTCCATTTCACCGAATCTCTGTCCACCGTGTTGAGCTTTACCTCCGAGTGGCTGCTGAGTAACGAGGGAATATGGACCAACTGAACGGGCATGAATTTTATCTTCAACCAGATGGGAGAGTTTCATAATATAACCGATACCGACTGTGGTTTCATGATCGAATGGTTCGCCGCTCATACCATCATAAAGCTGTATTTTCCCATTTTCAGGTAAGTCCGCTTTGATCAATGTTTCGCGGATTTGCTCGGTACTGACACCATTCAAAGCTGGAGAGGCGGCCTTGAAACCCAGTTTTTTGGCGGCCCAACCCAAGTGAACCTCGAGGATCTGTCCAATATTCATACGAGAAGACACACCCAGAGGGTTTAGAATCATGTCGATTGGTGTACCATCAGCCAAGAAGGGCATGTTTTCCTGGGGCACAATTACGGAGACTACACCTTTGTTACCGTGGCGCCCGGCGACCTTGTCACCAACGGAAATTTTTCTGGTTTGAGCTACATTGACTTTAATTTGTTGATTAACACCGGTCGGTAATTCATCACCGTTGGTACGAGAGAATATTTGAACTCCCACTACTTTACCTCCTTCACCACCCGGTAGGCGGAGAGAAGTGTCTTTCACGTCGCGCGCTTTATCACCAAAGATGGCACGGAGCAATCTTTCTTCGGCGGATAGTTCGGTTTCACCTTTGGGCGTAATTTTACCTACCAAAATGTCACCTTCACGGACAGTCGCGCCGATGCGGACAATACCGTTCTCATCGAGATCTTTCAGCCTGGCTTCACCGACATTGGGAATATCACGGGTAACGATTTCCGGACCTAGTTTGGTGTCCCGGACATCAATAGTAAAGGCTTCAATATGAACGGAATCATAGTAACCGGCTTTAACGATTCGGTCAGAAATAATTACGGCATCTTCAAAGTTAAATCCTTTCCAGGCCATGTAGGCAATGAGGATATTTTTTCCGAGTGCCAATTCACCGTTTTCAGTGGCTGGACCATCTGACAAGACGTCACCACGCACTACTCTCTGACCTTTTTTGACCCGAGCGCGATGATGAATACAAGTTGATTGATTTGAGCGGACATAATTATTTAAGCGGTAGATGGATTTTTTACCATTATCGTAAATAACGACGATTTGTTCGGCATCAACATAGGAAACAGTTCCATTGTCTTCTGCCAAGAAAATTTGGCCGGAACTTTTGGCGACCATTTCTTCCATGCCTGTACCAATGATTGGAGCATCTGGAGTGACTAGAGAAACAGCTTGACGTTGCATGTTGGAACCCATGGAAGCACGAGTATTATCATCATGTTCCAAAAAGGGAATAAGGGCTGTGGTTTCAGAAATAATTTGTTTAGGAGAAATATCCATATGAGTGATATTTTTGGCCGGAACAAGTTCAGGCTCTCCTTTTTGACGACCAGATACCAATGAGTCGATGATTTGTCCTTCCTCATCGAGATGTGTATTGGCCTGAGCGATCACTTTGCTATTGTCTTCGTCAGCAGCATAATAACGAACATCGTCGGTAGTGTGTTTGAAGACACGGATATGTTCGAAACCGAGCTTTCTGATCTTTTCTATTTCTTTATCACCGAGGACAGTTTCTTTGGCCAAAACCAATTTTCCGGTTTTTGGGTCAACGATGTCGGAGCGGAGTTTCTTGTCTTTGAGGTCTTTTATATCTTTGACATCAATAGTGTCATTCATGGTTCGATAAGGAGTTTCAATAAAACCATATTTGTTGACACGAGCATAGGTGGCTAAATGAACAACCAAACCGATGTTGGGACCTTCGGGAGTGGCGATAGGGCAGATTCTACCGTAATGGGAGGGATGCACATCACGAACATCGAAGGAGGCGCGTTCACGAGTTAAACCTCCAGGGCCCATTGCGGAAAGACGGCGTTTATGGGCAAGTTCAGCCAATGGATTGGTTTGATCCATAAATTGTGAAAGCTGTGAACTGGCAAAGAATTCACGCAGAGCAGCTGTGATTGGACGAGAATTAATTAATTGAGTAGGAGTAACGGTTTCCAAATCCATTACAGTCATGCGGTCTTTGGCGATACGGTCAGTGCGTAGCAAGCCAACCCGGAATTTATTTTGAACCAATTCACCAACGGCACGAATACGACGATTAGCGAGGTGATCGATGTCGTCTTCATCTCCGATACCATTATTTAATTTAATTAAATGTTTCAGTATCAACACCAAATCAGCTACTTGGAAAGTGTAATATTCCTTGGTATTGGGAGTGTCCAGGTCGAAGCGCTTGTTGAGCTTGTATCTGGCTACCGACCCCATGTCGTATTTCTTGTAGTCGAAAAACATTGATTGGATCAGCGCTTTAGCATTTTCGGGAGTAGCCAGATCTCCAGGGCGGATTTTTTTGTAAATACTCTGATAAGCCTCCTCCATGGTTTTGGCAGTGTCTTTTTCCAGAGTGTTAAGGATGAAATCCTTGTTTGGACCTTCGATGGTGTCAGCAAATAAATCGCGGATTTCCTGATCGGTAGGATAGCCGAAAACACGCAGCAATGAAGTGATTTGAATTTTGCGTTTACGATCGATCTTTACACTGATTACACCTTTTTTATCAGTTTCGATTTCCAGCCAGGCTCCTCGCTTAGGAATGATTTTAGCGTTGTAGGAATTTTGGACCCCGGTATTTTTGGAGAAGAAGACTCCGGGTGAACGGACAATCTGTGAAACGACGACTCTTTCGATACCATTAATGATAAATGTACCTTTATGAGTCATCAAGGGGATAGCGCCCAAGAAAACATCCTGGACTTTAATTTCACCGGTTTCTTTGTTGATTAACTGGACATGAACTTTCAAAGGGGCCTCATAGGTGAGGTTTTTCACCCGACAAGTTTCCGGGTCGTATTTTGGCTCATCGACGGAGTGCTCCAAAAATTGTAATTCCAGTTTTTTGCCGGAAAAATCTGTAATTGGTGAAACCTCATCCAATAATTCGCGGATTCCCAGGTCGAGAAACCAACGATATGAATCCAACTGGATTTCGATCATGTTGGGAAGAACGATATCTTTGTCGATTCGATCGTTGAAGTATTTGCGGTTGGAAGACTCCTTCATGATAATATTCTCTTTGGGAAGCAGTCGTGAAACTTCTTCAGCCAAAGAAAATGATCGGGGGGATTTCTTGAGGGGAGTTTTTGATGCGGTGACTGTCTTTTTAGCTGTTTTTTTGGCAGCCGATTTTTTTGTGGCAGTTGCTTTATTAGTCGTAGGTTGAACCTTCTTGACTATTTTTTTAGGGGGAGTTTTGACGACTTTTTTAGCCTTGGCAGTTTTTTTAACTTTACCTTTGGCTTTGTTGGTTGCTGATGCTGTATTAGCAACACGTCGGGCACTCTTGGAAGATTTCTTCGGCATATTCTTAAAATTGGTGATGAAGATACTGAAAGATTAGCCTTAACCGGGAAGTGAATCTTTTAGTTAAGGTAGGTCTATCTCCAACAACACAATCGAAGGTATTCAAAGACGGTAAGCTTGCGGCAATGATCAAATGCCTAGTTTGCAAGTTAAATCGATAATTAAATACTTTACTGACAGCCTGGCGCTAGTATAGGTGTGAAAATCGAGAAGTCAAAAGCTTTTTTGGGAGCTATGTTACTTTGTCTTGACTGTTCGCGCGTAATGTTTTGTAAGTTACTTTGCCAAAAGTTGGATTGGATCGAGCCTGGCGGCTTTTCTCGCTGGTATATAAGCGAAAAGACAGGCAACTAAGATAGAGAAGATTATTAAGCTGATAATGAAGAGGGGATTGTAGGCGAAAAAATGTTCAGGTCGGCTGAGCAGGTTTTTTAGAGAATTGACTAAAACCATTTCTAAGGGAACGGAAAGGATTAGACCTAAGAATACCCCAATTATACTGGCGATTAACCCGACTAGAGCAGCTTCGAACAAATAGAGCAGCCCGACCTGGTTACCGGTCAGGCCCAAGGTTTTGAGGATGGCTATTTCGCGACCGCGTTCAGCGATTTTATTGAGAAAAGTAGAAGAGATCAAGAGTCCGGCCATAATCATCATGATCAGGAAGAAACAGTTCAGACTGACCGTGGTAATCTGGAAAATCCCCTCGAGAGTTTTTAAGCTTTGCTCAGTGGTGGTAACGGTGAGTCCCAGTGACTGTAATTGCTGTTCTACTGAAGATAAATATTCAGGACTTTTCACCCGGACTATAGCATCTAAATATTCCTGCCGGGGCTGATTGAGAAAATTTTTATTAATCCGGTCGATAACATCATTGGGAAGAGTCAATCCAATCAATTTGGCCTTTGGAGAAAATCCCACAATCTTGGCGTGGAGGGAGATTGTTGGCGCGCTTTCGGTAGCAAAGAAGGTGGACTTATTGAGTAAAATGGTAATGTCTTTGCCGATGAAATTATCTGCAGTGATTTGCGGTAAATTGTTGGCGTTGGCAAAAGAAAGATTATAAAGGTCTACCAATTTTGTGGAAATGACCGCGGGATATGGTTCATCTATGCTTTTCCAATCTTCAGAAGTCACTGTGGGAGTATCAAGTAATGGATATGGCGCACCATATAATAGAGCATCGGTTTGGAAAGTTTGTCCGAGTAAATTGATTTGTAATGAAGAAATTCCACTGACTGTGTTTGAAGGGAGAACGGTCTCAACTTCAGGTATCGCGCGGATTTTCTCAATGGTGACCGGGTCGAGCTGTGGTTTTGGGATCAGATTGATGAGACTTAATTCCAATTTGTTACCAGTCGGAGTGACGGTTAGTTCCCGTAAGACTGTTTGACGATGACTTTGATTGAGAAAGAAATTTTTTAAGCCCTGATTCAAACCGGATAAAATGGTCATCAGAGTGATGCCAATGCAAAGTGCGCTGCAAAGTAAGATAAACTTTCCCGGTTGAGCCTTCCAATTATTAAAAATTAATTTTGAATACATGCGGTCGGCATCAAGTTAAATATTGTTTAGTATGAGCCTTGTGGCTGAGCTTACCATCATCTATTTGGATAATGCGGTCGGCTCTGTCGGCGATTTTATGATCGTGCGTGACGATAATCATAGTAATTTTGTCTTCTCGACAAATTTTTTCCAGGAGTTCGATGATTTTCAGTCCAGTCTTTTCGTCCAGGTTACCGGTGGGTTCGTCGGCCAGGAGTAGTTCTGGTTGGGCGATCAGGGCGCGCGCGATAGCCGCGCGCTGTTTCTGTCCTCCGGAAATTTGTTTGGGACGATGCTTTCGCCGGTCTGCTATACCGAGCTTTTTGAGGATTTCTTCCAGTTTTATCTGTTGATTGGGGCTGAGGGTGTTTTTACCGGATCGGATCAAGAGTGGAAGAGCGATATTATCTTCGACACTTAAATCGTCCAGTAAATTGAAATCCTGAAAAACAAAACCGATTTTTTCGGAACGGAGATGAGCTAGTTCATTTTCTGAAAATCTTTTGATGAGATTATTTTCAAATAAAACTTTACCCTGACTGCCATGATCCATCAAGCCGATTAGATGTAATAAAGTTGATTTGCCGGAACCGGAAGGTCCGATAATGCTGATCAATTCGCCACGGGCGATCGTTAAATTTATATTATGAAGAGCAGGAATCGATTGTCTGCCCAGTCGATAATGTTTACTTACCCCGATGAGTTCAATCAAATTTTTCACTTTTCCTCACTTTTGACGGTTTTGATATTGGCGAAATAGGTCTCATAAAACTCTTTCAACCCTGCCAATGTGGTCAGAACCTTTTTATCATCCCCGACATTGAGAAATTTAGGATTTACTTTGATGGAGATGGTTCCGGGGAATCCGTCTTGTTTTAATTTGGTTAAAAAGCTTTCCACCGGGAGGATGCCTGATTGAGGCAGAGAATATGGAATGCCGTTTTTAACATTACTCAAGTGGACATGGACGAGAAAAGGTTTGAGGGCTTTGTAGATACGGATTAGATCTTCTTTTTTGGTGGCGACACGAGTGGTATCCAAACAAACGTGTTTGAATTTTTTTAAATCAATAACATTGTTCATAGAATGTTCAGGAATGATGCCCAGAAATGTTTCCGAAGGCGCATTCTCTAAAGCGATGGAGATACTTTCTCTCTGACGAATTTTAGGAATTTCATTTTTCAACCAAGTGGCGTACTGAAAATCAAAAATTTTGGGAGGCTGAATGACGACTACCTTGGTCCCCAGAATTTTGGCCATTTCGACTGTACTTTGGATTTTTTTAGCGGAACTGGTAATCGGTGAGGAGAGAGCTAAAACAGGAAGCTGGTATTGATCAACCAGGGTTTTAATATAATCAGCATCCTGAGAATCGAAGTTGCGCGGGTCGATGTTTAAATCGATACCGTCATAACCTGCTTTTTTAATAAAGTCGAAAATGCGATTGAGTCCGTATCCTTTGAAACTGTCTGAGCAAATAGCAAGCATGTTTTTTGTTTTGAAGAAGCTTATTCCTAGATCAATTTTAGCATATTTTAGAGGGAAAGTTTAGTTTTGGGAAATGGCTCCGGGGTGAATTGATTGACGAATGGAGGTTATGTTGTCGATTTTATTACTTTTCAGCACTGATTTTTTTTAATCCTCCCATATATGGTTGGAGGACTTTTGGTATGGCAATACTACCGTCCGGTTGTTGATAATTTTCTAATACGGCCACCCAAGTACGTCCGATAGCTAGGCTGGAGCCATTTAAAGTGTGGACATGAGCGGTTTTCCCTTTGGTCGATATTCCTTTGTAGCGGATTTGGCCGCGGCGTGCTTGGAAATCGGTGAACCAGGAACAAGAACTGATTTCGCGGTAAGTATTTTGCGAGGGAATCCAGACTTCCAAATCATAAGTTTTGGCAGAAGAAAAACCCAGGTCGCCGCCGCAAAGAAGCATGCGACGATAAGGAAGTTCCAGAGCTTCGAGAATGGCTTCCACGTCGCTGGTCAGTTTTTCATGTTCGGCGGCGGCGGCATCCGGAGTAGTAAAAGTCACCAGTTCTACTTTATGAAATTGATGTTGGCGAATAATGCCTTTGGTATCTTTACCATAACTGCCGGCTTCGCTACGAAAACAGGGAGTGTAAGCGCAATGGCGAATTGGTAATGCAGCTTCATCGAGTATTTCGTCCCGATAGAGGTTGGTGACGGGAACCTCGGCAGTCGGGATCAGATAAAGATTGCTTTCACCATGAGGTACTTTGAAAAGATCCTCTTCGAATTTAGGGAGATTGCCGGTGGCGAAAAGTGATTGGGCGTTGACTAGATAAGGCGGAATTATTTCGCTGTAGCCGTTGTCGATTTGTTGATCGAGCATGAAGGCGGCCAGGGCGCGTTCCAGTTTCGCGCCGTCACCTTTCAGTACGACGAAGCGAGCACCGGCTATTTTGACGGCGCGGTCCAGATCGAGTATTCCCAGTTTGGTCCCGAGTTCTACATGATCCTGAGGGTTACTGATGGCGCGGATCTCTCCCCAGCGTTTCTGTTCAACATTATCATGTTCATCTTGCCCTTCTGGAACGGATTGATCGGGGGCATTGGGAGTGGTAAACAATAATTTTTCCAATTCCATCTGAAGCTTGTCTACAGTTGGTTCGAGAAACTTGAATTTGTCTTTTAATTCTTTGCTTTTTTCCACCAAACGCGGACGCTCATCAGGTGAAGCTTGGGGGATTTCCTTGGCTAATTGATTCTGCTCAGCCTGTAGGCCTTCAACTTGAGTTTGTAATTCACGCTTTTCCTCATCCAATTTAAGCATTGTATCAATAATCCCTCCGGGCAATTTCTTTTTGGCCAGGGCTTTTTTAAATTGTTCAGTGTTTTCGCGCAGGGCTTTGAGGTCAAGCATGGGATGATTGGCAAATTTATACGCGTAGTTTATAACATGTGGCGAGAATTTCTACCAGAGCAAGCTGGATTAGATGGAGCTGATTTACCCTACATTCGTACTGTCACGGTTAGGTGGTGGATTTTTTAGTGTGTAAACACCTGTATTGCAAATCAATTTGATGAGCGATTTCGTGATGTCTGTGGCATAACGGGGCGAGGAATTGTGAATTGTGAGAATGCTGCACCCCAATCCTATGCCCGATTCTCGTAAGCAGAGAGTTTGTTGATGCGGCGAACGTGCCGTTCTGCGTTTGTGAATTTGGTATCGAGCCAGAGTTTGACCACTTTTTTAGCTTCGTCCACTGTCATGAAACGCGCGCCGAGGGAGAGGACATTGGCATTATTGTGCTGTTTGGAGAGGGTGATGATATCGGTCGGTCCACCATAATAAACGGCGGCGCGAATGCCTTTAACTTTGTTGGCGGCGATGGCCTCACCCTGGCCTGAACCACCGATGACGATGCCCAGATTGGCAGTGAGGTCGGTGGCCACTTTCTCCGCGCCGGGGATGATGAAATCGGGATAATCATCCTGGTCATCATAGATAGTAGCGCCGGCATCCTCACAGGCGTGGCCTTCGACCTGTAGAAATTCCAATAATTCTTTTTTTAGCTCAAAACCAGCGTGGTCGGAGGAGAGGTAGATCATGGTAAAATATTTATTTTGGATCTTTGTCGGCAGCATTCTCGTCTTCTACGATTTCGCCTTCGCTGACGTTGGCGTCGTCGGGTTTATTCTCGCTGTCGGCATTGGTGTCGCCGCCTTGAGCTTCTTTGACGCGGACATCGTCGCCGCCAGGAGTACCGTCGGCACCTGGAGCTGCGCCGGCTTGTTGATACATGGCACTACCCAGTTTTTGGACTACTTCGGATAATTCATCTGTAGCTTTTTTGACCTCTTCGGTAGAAGCTTCTTTGTTTTCCAAAACCTTTTTCAATTCGTCGATTTTTTCTTGAACCGGTTTCTTGATATCGTCACCGACTTTATCGCCGGCGTCCTTGATGGTTTTTTCTGATTGGAAAACCAAAGCTTCAGCATGGTTGCGGGTTTCCACGAATTCTTTCTTTTTCTTGTCTTCTTCAGCATGCAATTCGGCTTCTTTTTTCATCTTTTCGATTTCTTCAGAAGAAATATTGGAAGAGCCGGTAATAGTAATATGTTGAACTTTGTTGGAAGCTTTATCGGTTGCTTTGACATTCAAAATACCATTGGCGTCGATGTCGAAGGTGACTTCAACTTGAGGAACACCCCGCGGCGCTGGTGGAAGTCCGTCGAGAACGAATTTGCCGAGAGATTTATTGTCATTGGCCATATGTCTTTCACCCTGAAGAACATGGATTTCTACAGCCGGTTGATTGTCGGAGGCAGTGGAGAAAGTTTGAGATTTACTGGTTGGAATGGTGGTGTTACGGTCAATTAGCTTGGTACTGATACCACCCATGGTTTCGATACCCAGAGAGAGGGGAGTGACATCGAGCAAAATAACGTTTTTAACATCGCCTTGTAATACCCCGCCCTGGATGGCAGCGCCCAGTGCTACTACTTCGTCCGGATTAACTCCACGATGAGGGTCCTTACCGAAAATTTCTTTTACTTTAGCCTGGACTGCAGGTGTGCGAGTACTTCCACCGACCAGGACAATTTCGTCCAAATCGGAAGAATAGATTTTGGCATCGTCCATGGCTTTTTTGCATGGTTCAGAGCAGCGTTCAACCAGATCAGCCACCAAATCTTCAAATTTGGCGCGAGTAAGTTTCATATTTAAATGTTTTGGAGCGCCTCCTGAATCCATCCCGATGAATGGTTCGCTGATATCCACTTCGTGTTGAGAGGAGAGGGCGCATTTGGCTTTTTCAGCGGCGGTTTTGATGCGCTGCAAAGCGATCGGATCTTTGGCTAAATCCATACCACTTTCTTTTTTAAATTCGGCAATAATCCAATCCATTACTTTGGCGTCGAAATCGTCACCACCAAGGTGAGTGTCACCATTGGTCGATAAAACTTCAAAAACTCCATCGCCGAGATCCAGAATGGAAATATCGAAAGTGCCGCCGCCGAGATCAAAGACGGCAATCTTTTTATTCTGGCCTTTTTTGTCCATGCCATAAGCAAGGGCGGCGGCGGTGGGTTCATTGATAATTCTTTTCACTTCCAAACCAGCGATCTTACCGGCGTCTTTGGTGGCTTGACGTTGAGAGTCATTGAAATAAGCCGGAACGGTGATGACTGCTTCAGTCACAGGTTCGCCCAGATAAGCTTCAGCATCAGCCTTTAGTTTTTGTAAAATCATAGCGGCGATTTCCGCAGGACGACGGGCTTTGCCATCCAATTCTATTTCCGCTTCATTGTTGGCACCTTTAATTACTTTATAGGATACCAATTTGGTTTCTTCACCGACCTCGTCGAATTGTCGACCGATGAAACGCTTGGAAGAATAAATAGTATTGGCCGGATTGGTGACTGATTGGGCTTTGGCGATCGAACCAACTAGTCTTTCGCCATTTTTCATAGCTACGATAGAGGGAGTTGTGCGCATCCCTTCAGCATTACTGATTACAACTGCTTCGGCGCCTTCCATGACTGAGACACAAGAGTTGGTAGTACCAAGGTCAATTCCAATTATTTTAGGCATATTTTTTTAGTTAAATTTTCTGGCTGTTATTGTTTAGCACTCTTAATTATAGAGTGCTAGATTTAAGAAATCAAGAAAAAGTTCAGGTTATCAATTTTTGGCTACTGTAACTGATCGGTAGTCGATTCAGGACCTTCGATTTGAGAGGGCTTTGAGTCGTGTCCATTACCGACAGCGACTTTGGAACGACGGACAATCTTTTTATGGATTTTATAACCTTTTTCCAGTTCTCTAATGATTTTATTTTCTTCACCTTCTTCTGTCATCAGAGCTTCGTGGAATCGAGGATCAAAATCCTTTCTTTCGCTTTCGATTTTTTCCAGACCTTTGTTGGCCAGGATCATTTCCAATTGTTTCATAATAGCGATGATGCCTTCGGCCCATTCTTTGGCGGCAGGGTCCTTGGGGATATGGGCAAGAGCACGCTCCATATTGTCGAGGGCGGGAAGCAGTTCAGTAATTAAAGCTTCGTTGGCAAAGACAGTAAAGTTAGCTTTGTCTTCTTCGGTACGCTTTTTGAAATTCTGTAAATCGGCCAAAGCTTGTTGGCTGATAGTGGTTAGTTCGGCGATTTTCGCTTTGGCCATAGCTAATTCTTCGACCAGGTCGTCATGATTAGTGGCAGGTGGAATGCTGCCATCACTTTGGTCGGTTAGCGGATTAATTTTTGTGGTATGGCCATTTTCATCGGTGAGAGAGGAATCGAAATTTTCTTCTACCGAAGGAGTTGTTTCATCGTCACTTTGAGATGAATCCCAGCTAGTATCTTGCATTGTGATTCTAAATTAGAGATTTAATTTGTTCTAGTACGGCTTTATTGAAAGCGTAATTAGTGCGAGTAGGAGCGAGTAGCCCGATCATGGTTTGGTGGTCGAGGTAATTGATCTGGGTGACCATCAGAGTACAGCTTTGGATTTCCGGAAGCAGGTTTTCTTTACCAATAAAGAATTTGACCGAATCATCAATATCCAGGTTTTTCAAGATATTTACAAAGCGGTCATTTTGTTCAAACACTTCGATAACCTGACTGGCACGAGCGGTATCGGCGACGAATTCCGGTTGGCGGATAATATTGGAAAGACCAATATAGAAAGTACGTGGATTGTCCGGCAAAGTGGCGAAACTAGCCACCTGAGTTACATGAGCAAGCATATAAACCAGATCATGGATTTTTTGTTTAACTTGATGAACCTGTATTTCCTTCTGAGCTTGAACCAAAGCGAATTTTGCCGCTTTGTTGGCCACCTGATTGTCTTCCATTCCTTCGACAAAGAGACGATAACCCTGGTCGGTGGGAATGCGCCCGGCAGAAGTGTGTGGCTGATAGATCAGTCCCTCTTTTTCCAGTGAAGCCATGTCGTTGCGGATGGTGGCCGGGCTGACCTGGAACTTGTAACTCACTAAAATAGTGTTGGATCCGACCGGTTCTGCGGTTTCCACAAAATGCTCTACAATGGCTTTGAGTACCTCTAAACGGCGATCAATTTTCATTGGCGAATTAACATAGATAAAAATTCTACTTTAGCAGTAGCGATTATACAGTGCTAAAAGTGCTTAGGCAAGAGTGGTTATAATTGGTTGGCGATTAGCTCGATTACTTCCACTGTACGAGTAGAATATCCCCATTCGTTATCATACCAGGAAAATAATTTAACCATGTTTCCTTCCATGACCAGCGTGGAAAGAGCATCAATAATCGAGGAGTGAGGATTTTTTTTGTAATCAATAGAAACTAATGGTTCCATGCTATAATCCAAGATACCTTTGAGTTGACCTTCACTGGCGGTTTTGAGCAATAAATTCACTTCTTCGGCTGTGGTGGGGCGTTTGGCGATGAAGGTAAAATCCAGAATAGAAACCACCGGCACGGGAACACGAATAGAGTGACCGTTTAATTTTCCTTTAAGTTCAGGGATGATCTCGCCAACTGTTTTGGCGGCTCCGGTAGTGGTGGGGATGATCGAAAGGGCGGCGGCACGAGCACGACGTAGATCTTTGTGTTCCAGATCCTGTAAACGCTGATCATTTGTATAGGCGTGAACGGTAGTCATCAGACCATATTCAATACCAAGGGTTTCATGGAGAATTTTGACAATTGGGGCCATCGAATTGGTGGTACACGACGCATTGGAGACAATATGATGAGTAGTTGAATCGTATTTATCTTCATTTACTCCGATTAAAAGTGTGATATCAACGTCCTTTCCGGGTGCGGAAATAACTACTTTTTTGGCGCCGGCCTGAAGATGTTTGGAGGCATTTTCTCGGTCGGTGAAAAGCCCCGTTGATTCAACGACAATGTCTACTCCTAAATCTTTCCATGGTAATTGGGCCGGATCTCTAACCTGTAAGTATTTGATCATTTGATCATTAACTTTGATGGTCTCGGCATCTGGGCAAGAAATATCGGCTTCCATCGTACCAAAATTGGAATCATATTTGAGCAGATGTGCGGTAGTTTTGTTATCACCGATATTATTGATGGCTACGATATCCAGTGGGGAGCCCTTTTCCAAATTGATACGGAAAATTTGTCTGCCGATTCTGCCGAAGCCATTGATAGCAACTTTTGGTTTATTCATGGTTTTATTTTTTAAGTTTTTAACTTTGTTCTAGTTTACCACAAAAACCGGAATCGATGAATTGGCTTTCCGGTAAGGACTGCAGATTTGGCTTAAATTTTGCTAGTGTCCACGGAGGTCTTGATCGTTTCGCACAAAAAAACTATGCAATAAGGAGGGAAGACGACAAGATTTTTTTTGATTACCTGTTAAATACTTCTGGTAAGCCACTACTATTCGGTTTTCAGGATTTATAGTATAAAAAAGTTGAACTGTTTTGAGCAAATTCTTTGACAAGCGGCTTTTATGGCTATAATTTGAGGATAGTTCAGGCGTGCAAAAAAATTGTACGAAAGCGTATAGAAGATTTGAACAAAACTTGGAAAAATAAATGGAACAAAGCAAAAGTCCAAATCACCAACCGGTATTATTGAAGGAAGTTATTGCTTCTTTGCAACTTCGTGATGGGCAAACTATTGTTGACGGTACGTTGGGATTGGGCGGATATAGCGAAGAGGCTCTTCGTTCCGCCAAAGGATTGAAGGTGGTAGCTTTTGATCTGGATCAGGAAAATTTGCGACTTGCTAAAGAGAAATTGGCCGAATATTCCGATCAAATGATCTATGTGAACGATAATTTTGCCAATATTAAGAGAGAATTGGAGAATTTGAAAATTGAAAAAATCGACGGTTTGATGCTGGATCTGGGCCTTTCTTCTCCTCAAATTGATTTAGCGGAAAGAGGATTTTCTTTTGGTAAAGAAGGGCCACTGGATATGCGTTATGGCAAAGATCAGCCTTTGACTGCGGCTGATGTGATCAATAGTTATGGGTTAGAGCAATTGACAAAGATTTTTCGAGAATATGGTGAGGAAAGACACGCTTACAAGATTGCCAGAGCTATTCTGCAAAGGCGCTCTGAAAAGGACTTTACTACTACAACTGAGCTAGCAGACTTTATCGCGGAAACCGTAGGAGGAAAAAAGGAGAGGATTCACCCAGCAACCAGAGTATTTCAGGCCTTGCGTATTGAGGTTAACCGAGAATTATCCAGTTTGGAGCAGGTCTTGAATGATTCGGTCGAATTGATGAATCCTCAAGCCCGCTTGGCGGTGGTTTCCTATCATTCCTTGGAGGACCGGATAGTGAAGAATTTTTTTCGTGATTCAGCGAGAGAATTTGTCAATTTACCAAATGAATTGACGACCAGATACTTGCAGCCAAAGCTTCGTTTAATAAATAAAAAGCCCCTGAGACCATCGAATGAGGAGGTTATGGAAAATCCTCGTTCTAGAAGCGCAAAACTTCGCATTGCTGAAAGGATATAAATTCCCAAAAAAAAACAAAAAAATGAGTAAAATTTTAATCGGGTACAGCCCCTATAGGAGTGTCCTCAAACAGGAGAGAGCCCATCAGGTTGAAGGTCAAACTGCAGTTGCCAGTTCGGAATTGGTAAAACTGGAAATTAGCCCAATGTCTTTAATGGTTATATTGTTTATTATAACCGCACTTTTGGGGTCTTTATACCTATTGGATTTTAACAAGAATGCTACTAAAGGATATATTTTGAAAAGATTGGATATTTCACAGCAGGAATTACAGGACCAGAATGATTTGAAAAACCTGGCATTATCCAGAGCGAAGGCTATGAATCAGATGATTGCCAGCGGTTCAATGGATCATATGCATAAACCTAATGAAATTAGCTATATTTTCGGAGATAGCGTGATTGCGAAAGCGAACTGACACTTTTTTGACAGAATAGCAATTTGAATTTCTGCTAACCTGTAGTATGCTTGGCCTCATCAAGAAAATTTAGCATGCTAAATTTAAATACTACGGGGAGACCAGACGATTATAAGAAGCAGGAAATCGAGCAACTAGTGCAAGAGTTTCAAGCAGGAAACCGTGATGCCTTTGCTCAACTGTATGATTGTTATGTGGAAAAAATCTATAAGTATTTTTTCTTTAAGACTAGCCAGGAAGAGGCTTTTGACTTAACTGAGACGGTTTTTTTGAAAGTGTGGGAAAATATTCGGGCTTATAGAAAAAAGGCTGGGAGTTCTTTTGCTTCCTGGTTATTTAGGATTGCTCATAATTTATTGATTGACCACTATCGTTTGAATAGGACGAATTTGGAATTGGATGCAAATGAAGCGGATCATCGGCAGGAGTCGAGTCCGATTTTTTTGGCCGAGCAGAGTCTGAGTAGAGAGAATCTTCGCAGTGCTCTGAAAAGGTTGAAGTCGTCCCATAAGGAAGTGATTACTCTGTCATTTATCAATGGCCTGGAAAATCAGGAAATTGCCCAGGTGATGAAAAAGAGTGAAGGAAGCTTGCGGGTGCTGAAATTCAGGGCTTTAAAAGAATTAAAGAGAGTATTGCTGGAAATGGGTATCAAATATTAGTAACAAAATCTCTTTTTGCCCGTTAGGAAGACTGTACAAACTTAATTTTCGTCAAATATTTCAGATCAATGTGGAAATGGTTGAAAAAATCTGCTGAACCTAAAGAAGATAAACAGGAACTAGAACTGTTATCTACTCGACTGACCACACTGGCCGGTGATGATTTTTTGTCTGTAAGCCAGAAGGACCTGATGAAAAGTGAGCTTTTTGAAGCTATTGATTGGCTGGATGAAAGTCCGGAAAAAGAGACCGGTTTAACGGCCAGAGTTTCAAAATTAACCAAAGGGAATCTCTTAAGTATTCAGAAACGAAGAATGATTTATGATTCGGTGATGGCTCGAGCAAATCTAAAGAGACAGCCTTGGCGTTGGGCTTTCCGTAGTTGGAGGGCCGGTTTGGCTTCGATGATGATTTTGCTGTTGGCTTTAACTACTTTTGTTGTTTCTCCAGTGGATTTTAGAGTTACCAGAGCTTCCAAGTGGACTTTTTTGGAGAACGTAGAAGGACAAGTATTTATTAATAGAAATGGCAAAACAATGTCTGCTAACAATGATTTTGCTTTGGAAGAGGGGGATTTGATCTTTACGGGAATAAACAGCTTTGTGACAATCCGTTACCTGGATGATAGTTTGACCAGATTGGGAGAAAATACTTCTCTACACATTAAAAGACTTTATGTTCGACCTAATAATGCTGCTCAAACTCAAGTGGATTTAGCACTGACTTCAGGTCAAATCTGGGCATCTGTTTATAATCTGATCGATAGTGAGTCAAGGTTTACGGTGGAAACTGATAATGCTTTTACCAATGTTAGTAGTAGAGCGGCTTTTGAACTCACTACCAAGGAAAATTCTACTGTTGTAGCGGTTTTTGATAATGTCGTTGATGTCAGTAAGAAATCTGCCGCAATCAACAATATTCAGCCGATTGTTGCCGGGTTTACCGCCGAAGTTAAAGATCAGCCTGTGCTGATTGCCAATGTACTGACTGATGTGGTTGTCCAGAGAAATCCTCAGCAAACCGATCGTTGGGTAGTTTCCAATCTGAATCTGGATAAACAGCATCAAGAGAAATTGAAACTGGAGAATAAGCAATTTATTTCCCTGGCGGTTGATTCATCTGATGATGCTTTCAGTGTTATCGCCAACTTTAAAGATAAAACTCAAGCATTGTTTGCCAATGCGGATGTGGAGGCTGCCAGACAACGATTTTTAGTTGTACAGTTAGGTGTGATTAAAGCTCAGGAATTTTTGACCAAAGCGAATAATACTAATAATTATCGACATCAGGCCACTCCTTTTCTGATTCAATATAAAACTGCATTAGGAGAGATCATGGCTGGTTTTGATCAATTGTATGCTGCTGATGCTGGTCAAGCCGACAGCTTGTTGGCCAAGATGAAAGAAGAGGTTAATTTGCAAAGGAAAGCGCTTAGCCTGGTGTTGCCGGGAGAACGTCTCTACACCGTCAAAGAAGTTGTTAATGATGCCGGCTATTTATTGGCCAGAAGTTCGGCTGATCGAGCAACATACCTTTTAGATAGAGCCAGAAATCGTTTATTGGAAATGCAGAATTTAATTGCTAAGAATGATTTGAAAGGTGCTGAAGCGGATTTTCGTACTTATTTGAGAGGACTGGATGATCTGGTCATTGAAGTGGAAAACTCCCAAGAGGTTGAAATTGAGGGAAGTTTGTTTGCCTTGATTAAAGATCAGATTAAACAATTGAAGCAGTTGGCGGCGATCGAGTCTGAAGTCCAGAGTAAAAATTATTCCCGCTTGGCCGGTTTGGTCAGTGCAGTCAAAGATGACAGTGCTAGAAAGCTGGTTAATATAATCAAATCCTATCGTGAAAATGGGATTCCTTTTGAAACTGTTTTAGAATTACAGAATACCATTGATCAATATATCGAGGAAAATGACGCTAAGAACGGTATGATTAATAATTTGGAAAAGATCTTGGCAAACTACCCTGAATATAAGCAATTAGAAGAACAGGAAAACAACCAATTAGTTCAGGAAACTAAGGGCGGTGATGGCGATTTGACTGTGATCATTCAGGACCAACCGGCTACCGCTGATTTGGAGGCCAGTATTTAATAGGAAGCCTCTCTACCTGTACCGGCTAAAGTACACTCAGCAGTAAACCCAGGATTACTGAAAATCCTCCGATAATCCAAAAACGCATTACTACAGTGGCTTCATTCCATCCCAGTTTTTCGAAATGATGATGAAGTGGTGCGATCAGGAATATTTTGCGTTGGAAAAGTTTCTTGGAGGAGATTTGTAGAATTACTGAAATGGTTTCAATAACGAAAACGGAACAAATAATTGGCAGAATAAGAACAGAATCAGTCATCATGGCGATGACTCCCAAGGTCGCACCTAGTGAAATAGCGCCGGTATCTCCCATATAGAATTTCGCGGGCATAATGTTGAACCAGAGGAACCCAATAATCCCACCGGCAATGACCGTACAGAAGGCTGAAAGAATCAGTAACCCTTTGAAGTAGGCAATGATGGCAAAAGCAAAAAAGCACATGGTCAGCAGTCCACCGGCCAAACCATCCAATCCGTCCGTGATGTTCACGGCATTGGAGGTGGCGGTGATAATAAAGATGAATAGAGGGATGTACCAGATTCCCAATGTTGCGTCCCCGATAAAGGGGATGTGAATACTTTGGTACCCCAAACGATAATAAAACCAGAAAGCGCCTATGGTAGCGAAAATGGTTAGTAAGAGAAATTTGGGTTTGACGTCGATCCCTTTGCTTTTGCCATGGCCTTTGAGGTTCATGTAATCATCGATGGCGCCAAGTATGGCACCGGCTACTAAAGTAAAAAGTGGTAAGAGTGTTTCTTGGCGACTGAACAGTGAGTTGTCTGTCCAATGCAGCCAGGTAGAGATACTCGATAACAAAACAACGATCAGGATTGTGCCCCAAATCAAAATGCCGCCCATGGTAGGAGTGCCGGCTTTTTTGGCGTGTAATTCTTTGAAAATTACGGCTTCTTCACCGGTGGAGGCTTTGTCGCGGAGTTGTTTTCCGATTTTGTATTTGTGCAGAGCGCGAATCAAAAATGGAGCCATACTCAGGGAGATGACAAAAGAAAGTATCAGAGAGCCGAAGATTAAGATCAAATAACGGAAATTAGCGGTAAGAAAAATAACTTGATTGTTCATGAGAGAGAAAATTTTATAACCAGTGATAATTATTGAAAATCCACTGCGTGAGGATTTTACTTTCAGTAAATCGAGCGGGACTATTGAGCATAATGTTAATGATTTTTTGTCCGCTAGGCGAGACAACAATACTAATTAAGCATTGACCTGCTAGATCGGTAGTTCCTGTCTTCAGTCCCAATACGTGTAGATAGCTGGAAAGCAAGTCATTGGTGGCATTCAATTCATGATTGAATTTTTCATCGACAGAACTGGCGGTGGTTTTGATCAATGGGGCGTATTGCTGTACCAGGGGGTTTTTATAGATTGCCCTGACGGCAATGGAAAGATCATCGGCAGTTGTGTATTGATCAGGGTCGTCGAAACCGACAGGGTTGACAAAATGGCTGTGACTCATCCCCAATTCGGTGGCTTTGGCATTCATTTTAGTGGCGAATTGATCGAGGTCATGGCTATCAAAATAAGCCAGTGCCAAAGCCGCGTCATTGGCGGACTTGACTAAAATTCCTTTGACTAATTCCTGAATGGTAATTTTTTCATGGGCTAATAAATTCATTTTAGATGGTTCAACTTCGGTAGCCCGAGGATCGACGGTTACTATTTCAGCCGGATTATGATTGTCCAGGATTACCAGCAAGGTGACCAGCTTAGTCAGGCTGGCCATTGGCAATTGTTGGTCGGAATTTTTTTTATAGAGGATTTTTCCGGTTTCCAAGTCAATACTCAATATAGATTTGGCTTCCAGAATTGGGCCCAAAGAATTGGTTACTTTTTCCGGATAAGCTGAGACTGAAGCAATCAGTGGGGGGGTGAGAGTGAGACTCTCCATCCTCAAGGCGTTTGGTGTAGCCGGAGTAACCAGTAAATTGTTTAGAGCGATTAAGCTCAATAGTGATGCCAACATTAAGTCTGAGGTTTAACTGGTTGAGAAAGATCTGAAGACTCGGTGGCTGGGGAATTGAGAGGCTTTTCCGGCCCAGTCTCTGGGGTCACGGATTCTACAACTGCCTCGGGTTTGGGAGTAGGTGCAGTGTAAAGTAATTTGCTGAATGAATCTGGAGAAGTAATGGCTTTGTAGTCGGATCCTAGTTCAACTACAATTTGGCTATTGATCCGTTTTTCTCCGATCAAGTAATCAGCGGGGATACCCACAACTACAGGAGCATCGATGATTGATTTTACAGCGGAAAGACTGTCAGGCAATTGAGAATTGCCGTGCTCATCAATGATCGGGTTATAATAAATGGTGGAATTGGCGAGAGCGCGATCGGTAGCATTGCCGTAGTAAACCACGTTTAGACATTCCCGACTTAATCTATTTAGATAATTGAAAGCCAGTCCAGACACTTTGGTGCCATTGAGAACCTGAATTTCAGGGTAGGAAGAGGATTTGCTATTAAAGTAATTTCGGGTAAAACGTTTGATTTCATCAAAATTGTTTCCGGCAGGAAGTAGTACGGCTGCACCACCAAAATAATCGCGGTTGGGAGTATAGAGGAAACCCCCGCAACTGGTGAAGTCATCAGAAATAACTCTGGATTCGATGGCATCCTTGGGAATATTTTGTGAAATTTTTGCTAACTGTAATATTTCCGCTACAGAAAGATCTGTTTCGATGCTATCCGCTACTGAATTATAAAGATTTTGAATTTTGGTAGGGTCTGAAAGGATATTTAGATTGAAAGCTTTTTCTTTCAGGGCAGCTAAAATTTGTTGTTGTCGATGAGCCCGGTCAAAATCACTGGTGCTGTGTCGGCTGCGAGCGAATTTCAGGGCTGTTTCTCCATCCAAGTCTTGTATTCCAGCATCGATGCTGAAAGTTGTATAGTGGGTGGTTTCACCCAAAGGATACTCGGGATCATAAAGACGCTTTTCTACATCGATTGTAATTCCACCTAAAGCGTTGACGATTTTAACAAAGCCGCTAAAATCCACCTTTACATAATACTGGATAGGGATACCGGTGATTTCGGTAAGTTCGTCAGTAAAGGCTCTCATAGCCTGGGGAGAATTATGATCATACTGGTTGAGATAAGTATCGTAAATTTTGTTCACTCTTTGTCCCCCCAATGATTTACTATCAATATATAAGTCACGAGGAATAGAGAGCATTTTAACTCTTTTTGTTTTTTCATCGAGGCTGGCAATAATAATGGTATCGGTTAAATCACCTCCATCGTGATTGGCTCCGCCCACTCCAACCAGTAAGAAATTGGTTTGCTTGGCAGGATCTTTTTTCAAATCTTTACCAAAAGAGAAAACTACCGATCCAAAATCCAGACTTCTCACTAAACCTACAGTGATCCAGAAAAGCCCAAATATCAGTAGAATCCCAGCTGTCACAGTAATCCAATTGATATAACTATGATTGGATGATTTAGGCGAAACCGGTAGATCGAAATCTTCTGTTGGACTTGGTGCTGGAGGTATCTCTGAGAGTTGGGTTTCTTGTTGGCGTTTCTTCTCTAATTGACGGAAATGATTACGGATTTTGCGTTTTTTGAAATTCATACTATCTAAAGTTAGCCCAGAAGCATGATAGGGATGAGGTCCTGGGATGATAAACAAACTGACCCGGCCATGGTATCTTAAACAAATTCAAGGTTTGACGCCAGAAGTTTTTCTAGTTACTATCCAAAGGCGAAAATGTATATTTCTTAACACAAAAACATGAGCAAATTTAGTAAAATTCTAGCGACTTCCGGACTTTTGGTGATGTCCTTGAGTTTGGTTGGTTGTCAGAATACTCCTGCGGCTCCTGAAAAGGCTCCAGAAGTTGTTCTCCAGGAAGGCGTAAGTAAACTTTCCGATGTCACTTCATATGCCTATGATTTGGGTTTGAAAGGTGAATTGAATGGTCCTGAAGGAGAAACTCCGGCAAAGGTGAGTTTTGATTTGGATCTCAGCGGCGGAATTGATTCCAAAGATCCAAAAGATCCTAAATTTAATTTAAATGCCAAAGGTAATATGATGGCCGATGCTGATGGAGGTAGTGGCGAATTGGCTTTCCGATTAAATAAAGATGCTGTTTTCCTGAATCTGATGAATTTGGATGGTAAAGGTAGTGTAACAATACCTGATGAAATAAAGACTCAGATGATTGCTAAATGGTGGACAATGCCTATTCCTCAAGAAGCTCTTGAGCAGTTGGCTAATGCTTTACCACAAGGAGATGTTGCTAACTTAACTGATGAACAGAAACAAATGAAGGCTTTGGTTGAACAGACTAATTTCTTCAAGAACGTGAAATATGTGGGGATGGAAGATGTGAAAGGTGAACAGAGCGCACATTATACCGGTGAATTGGATAAGGATGCCTTTATGACCTTTGTGGAGAAGGCTGCTGAACTTCAAAATGAACCGATGGATGACCAGGCAAAGACTCAGATGAAAGATGGTATGGAGTATTTTGATTTCAGTGGTGATATGTATGTGGGACAAACAAATGGTGTTTTGAATAAGGTTAAAGGAACAATTAACCTTAAACCTAACGCTGATAAATCCAGCCCAACCGGAAAGGTTTCAATTGAATTGACAATTTCGAGTTTGAACAAGCCGGTGGCAGTCGAAGTTCCAGAAGGCGCTCAACAAATTCCGCTCGATGCTTTGAGTGCTTTACCTCTCTAATTGCCAAGTGAAGATTGAAGCCCCGGCGCCAAAATAATATTTGGGCCGGGGCTTTTTAGTTGGTTTTAACTTTTAGGATAGCTTGGGCCGTTAGAATTAGATAATGACTACAGCAAAAAAGTTAAGTAAAGAATTGATAGTGAATACAATTTGTCTGACTTTGTTGAGTGGAGTCAGTTTGTCTTCCGGGTTGGTCAGTTTTAGTTTATTTGGAATACTGGTGCCTCTAACTTTGATTTTATGGGTTTGGCATTATCGTCATTCCTTTAATCGCTTATTGATAGTGGTGATGATGGCCGCAGGAATCTTTGGGGTTTTGATCATGTTATTGCAAGTCCGAATTTGGAAAATGACTACTCCGCCCAGCCTGCCAACTCGTTGGCAGGCGACAGTCGTTGGTTTCCCGGATATAAATGGGATCAATCAGAAAATCCTGGCTAGAACTAATGGATTTTTGGTTGAATTGAAATTACCGTCTTATCAACAACTAGAACCAGCTGATCAGATAAGTTGGTATGGTCAATTGATTAGTGTGAAAGAGGATATGAAAAGCCGGAATTTGTGGGGTTTTTACTTCAGACAGAGTATTCAGGCTATCACAAAAAAACCGCCCGTGGTGAGCCTCCTGCCCAAGAGATCTTTTGATTTGTGGCCAGAGATTCTACGAGGGATTTTTTTTGTCAGGACGAGATTGAATGATATTTTTAAAGCTAGTTTGGTAGAACCTTCAGCTTCGCTAATTGCCGGTATCCTGATTGGTGATAGAGGAAATTTATCGGCCCAAGTCATCGATGATTTTCAGAAAACCGGATTAACTCATATTTTGGCGATTTCCGGCTTTAATATTACGATAATCATTAACTTTATTGTTTTGTTTGCAGCCTCTTCCGGGAAGAGATGGAGCCTGTTTGGCAGTATTGTTTTGGTTAGTGTTTTTGTGCTGCTAACCGGCGCCAGTGCCAGCGTAGTTCGGGCTGGTGTGATGGGATTGTTGGCAATGAGTGTAAAAGTTGCCGGACGGAAATTGGCTCCTCTGAAATTAATCTTGATTAGTACCACCGGAATTGTTCTGTTTAACCCGGCCACGCTGAATTTTGACTTATCTTTTCAACTATCGTTAGTTGCTACTATGAGCTTGATCTTTTTTTCCGGTAACTTTGAAATAGCAGGGTTAAAAGGGTGGAGGGATTGGGTTTGGGAAGGGGTGAGTTTGACTTTAGCTGCTCAGGTTTTGACCTTGCCAATTATTTTTTTTGGATTTGGAAAAATCTCTTTAGTTTCGCCTTTAGCAAATTTATTGGTCGGTCCGATTATTCCCATATTAATGATTCTGGGAACTATCCTGGTTGGTCTAAATTTATTTTTTCCCTATTTAACCTTGGTGTTGAGTGGCGCGATCGGACTTTTGGTCAATTTAATGTTGTGGGTAGTGGAAACCCTGGCCAAATTACCTTTGTCCCAGGTTGAGTTTGGCAAAGGAGAGGTTTGGTTGCCTTTAGTGTACTATTTACTGGTTTTTAGATTTTTTCGTAAACGTAGACTGGAGCGAAATTAGAGTCAATATTTCGTTCTTCTTTGTGGATTAATTTCCAATTGGGGATTTCAAAAGCATAGGAGAAAATTTTGGTTCCCTTGGCTAACTGTTTATCGAGTTCCGGTTGAAGTCGCTTGAGAGTTTCTGGAAGTAAATAACAGAAGATAATTTCAGCATCAGAAATGTCCATTAACTTGAAATTACCGAAAATGATTTTGGCATTAGATTTCCAGAACATTTTTCGAAGAAGGGCGAGCAAATAGACCAATGGAGATAATTCGATACCTTTAGCTTGGGCGCCAAATTGATTGGCGGCGACGTAAACAAAGCGTCCATCTCCACAACCGAGGTCATAAACGCGTTGGCCTTTTTTAATTTTGGCCAGAGCCACCATTTTGCGGACGCGCCCCATGGGAGTAGGGACATAGGGGGCTCCATTAACCATAGCCATGATAGTAGGTACGCTGATCAGCATCAGTAAAACCAAAGAAAAAAGATTGTTGAAATTAGTACTGGTAAAATAAATGATTGGAATAATCATTAAAATAACCAGAATTGATACAATAATGTCGAGCATCAGGTTTGATAGATAAATATTTTGGGTTTTTGTTGATGATCCTTGATGACCTGAACAGGCTGACTGGTTTTCAAGGCGAAAGTGTTGGCAATGAAATAGGTTCCGCTGGGGCATTCTTGCTTTACTTTTTCCCAGGCCGAGGCGACCAACTCGGGGAATAAATAACAGTAAATATATTGGGCTTGACTGAGATCCTTCTTGTTATAGTCGTCCAAATGGATTTTCACCTGAGACTGAAAGATGCCGCGAAAAAACAGATAAAGTAAATATGGTAATAGTGAGATTTCGTAACCGATAGCCTTTAGTCCTACTTTTTCTGCCTGAAAAAGCACACGGCCATCGCCCGCACCCAAATCTATAAAGGTAGCGCCTTTTTTAAAGTTGACCGTTTGGAACAACAATTTTACCAGCTTTTTGGAAGAAGGAACAAAGGGGACTTTGGTGGAAAATAGAGAATAAACCGAGGACAACATCAGTAAGGCAAGCAGACTGATCGTCACTAAAACTGCCATTTGAAGTAAGTAGGTCATGATGAGATTGGTGGAAGTGCTATTTCTTCGGTTTTTTTGATTTGAAAAAGTGGAGGTTGGATTTCTCGATGACGTTTTTTGCGATTTTTGCTCAGACTATGAAGAAAATTTCGATCGTGATTGTTTTCAGTAGCCGAATCATTTTTCCCCGGTGTTTCGAATTGGCAAAGCCGGATAACATGTATTCCTTGGTCCAATTCGCGAATCATCGTGGCTTTTATTTTTTCTAAATCAAGCACACTGCCAAAATATATCTTCTTTTCAATTTGACCGCCCAATCGTTTTTCCAGGAGGCGTTGTAATTCCAAATGAAAATCGGGAGAAATTTCTTTAGCAGTTTGAAAGAGATTTTTTATTTGCACTGGAATTTGATAAAAATCGGTTAGTGAATTACTCTCAAAAATCTGCTTGATTAATTCATTGCTAATCAGGCCCAAAGAGTTTAATTCTTCTTTCAGAGCTGGCGCTAATTGGTAGATTTCCTGGCCATCCAGGTTGGTTCGTTGAGTGGCTAACTGGTCGAGACATTCGAGCCCGCGACCGGTTTCAAAGGCGATCAAAAGCGGAGTGTGTAAATCTACGCCAAGCTGTATCTGGGGCTTGAGGGCGGTTCTTATGGCGGCGAAAACCTGATCGGCCATTTCCAGGCTGGCGATAGAGTTAAAGGCCAGTTTTTGACCGATTAGAAAGTCATTCCAGCCGGTTATTAGTAATTTAATTTGTTTATTTAGATCGGCCTGATCTTTGAGGTTTTCCAATTGATTTTGCAGGTATTTTTCGATTGCCGGTAAATCTTCCAGAAGATCTTTTAAATTGCTGTATGGGGCGAGGTTGATCAACCCTTCTAAAAAGAGCTGATTTTCTGAATTTAGAGGTGGAAAATTACTTAGACCCAGAGCGGGGTTTTCTAAAATAGTTGAAACGATTAAGTCGAAAGTGTTTTTGGCACTCAGTAAATTGATGGCTTGACCACTCTCAGGATTGATTAATTCGAAATCTTCTTCTTTTGAAAGAGCTTCTAGAAAGGCCGGAGAAAGTTCGATCAGGAATTCCAGATGTTTATTGAGAGAGTTTTTCTGGAAATTCTTAATGAAGATGAGGAACTCCAGAATATCCGGATGATGGATGTTGAGAATAAAAGTTTGCAGTGGTGTAAAGTCGGCGCTGAGGTTTTGGCGTAAGGCTTCAAAGGTGGAAGTATAGATTTTGATAAAGGAAACGGGCCCAGAGGAAAAGCCTTGTGTCGATTTGATTATCGACATTTTTGGACGAATTGCAGAAAAACTGATAGTGGTGGAAATGAGGTTTTGGAAGTTGATCGCTACCTGTTTGAGCTGATCAAAAATATCGCCCAAATTATCCTGTAGATGGATATACATGCTACTGAAGGGACGCTTGGCTTTGAGTATATTTTGGTGAGGGATAAACTTGCCTTGATTGATTAACGCTTCAATACTGGCGGCTAATTGATGAGGACTGTTGGCTGAAGCAAGCCTTTGAATCAGGTTATTGATATCCAAATTTTGGGCCAAGGCCGGCAAGTAGATTTTCTTCAATTTTTCTTGAGCTGAACGACCGAAGTTCAACTGATTTTTGTTTTGAGAGGGAAGGAAATTGTCATTACTGTGTTTATGTAAATCACCGGCCAGTTTGGAATAACCTTCTTCACGACAAATACTGGCGATTAGCTCTGAAAGCTGGCTGCTGGAAATGGTTTTTTGGGGGCCCATCTGAAAAATCTGTAAATATTTTCCGGCTTTTTCCAAAATAACTGCTGACTGAAAATTGTTTTCTCCAAGTTGGCTGGCTTGTTCGGCGAGTTGTGCCAGCAAATCTTTTAATGAAATAGTGCTTTCTTGCCCTTGCTGATTGATAACAGTTAATTCCATAGCTAAGAAGTTATTTTCCAGATGACCTGTTGGTCTATTTTACCGGGAAAACTGAAGCCGGAGGCTTTACGATGGCCACCGCCACCCATTGTTCCAGCTAAAGCAGATAGGTCGAACCCATCATTGCGGGTCCGTAGTGAACCTTTGATAAAACCGGGAGTGTCTTGACTGATCAAGGTAGCAAACTGACTTCCTTTGACCATACTGAGATAATCTATCACTCCACTGATGTCTTCAACATTGGCCTGAAATGCCTCTAAGTCATTTTTGGTAATTACCGCGACTGAAGTTTGCTGATCGGTAATTTTGATCTTTTGTAGTGTGTCTCCCCAAAGATGGAATTTCTCTAAATTAAAATTGCGATAAAGTCGGTTAACAATGGATTCCAGTGAGCCGCCTTTGCTGACCAAGTCGCTGGCGATCTCTAAAACACGAGGAGTAACATTGGAATGCATGAAGCTGCCTGTGTCATAATAAAGTCCGAATAATAGGCAAGTAGCAATTTGGCTGTCGATGGGTAAACCCCATTGCTGATATAATAAATAAATCATTTCACAAGTCGAAGATAACTTGGCGTTCACGATATTGATCGTACCAAAGGAATTGTTGGAGGCATGATGATCAATATTGAGAAACTCTCCCTGGAAATATTCCGGACTTAAATTTTCAAAGGCAACCTGGGAGAGACTTCCACAATCTACACTAATAATTACCTCATATTGATTGGGGTCAAAATCAAAAGTGAAATCCTGACTCCCGTTTAAGCCTTGGCAAGTTTTGGGAAGAGCATGAACACAAAATGAATCGACTGTTTTGCCTATTTGAATTAATGATCGGCGCAAGGCGAGGTTACTGCCAATACTGTCGGGATCCGGATGTCTATGGGAAATTATACCGATCGATTGGGCTTTTTCTAAAGCTGCCCAGGCACGACTGGTTTCGGTTAAATCTAGGTCGAATTTTTGCTCTGGTTGAGCCATTGGCTTGGCTTAATTATAATCGATAGATTTTCTCTTCTACATATATTCGTGGTGACTCGTCGACTGGTGGGAAGATCTGGGTTTGATCGTCTTCATAAAGGAAAATGGCGCGTGTGGGACAGGCTTCCGCGGCCAAACGGGTATTTTCATCGTCAGTACTGGGCCCGACCAAAACGGCCTTATTCTCCTCATCCAATTGAAAAACATTGCCTGCTATAGCTACGCAGGGTGAGGCACCAATGCAAAGTTCTCGAGAAATGTTGATAAGCATCTGAGGAAAGAATTATTTATTTGCGCAGATAAGATAGGTAATTTTACCAGATTAGTAAATTACCGGACGATGATTGCCGGTTTATTTGCTGGAAATAATCACTAATTGTTATAAAAGACGCTTTGAGGGGATTATGTCAGAAAACCGCGCTTGATTAAATCCGACTTGATTTCCAGAGGAGTTTTCACCTCTACACATTGGTAATCGTCATGTGGCTGGAGAGTTTTGTCTTCAAGTGTAAGAGCGTCCTGCTTGAGCCTTTCTTCAGGAACATACTTTTGAAGTAATTGCTGATCTTCTGCTGTTCCGTCGCTCCATTTGGCCAAGTAAAAGAGCAAACCGTATCTTTTGGCTAAGCCCATGTCGCTGTGATGGCTGTTACCAATGAGAAAATAAGATTGACGGATTTGATCGGATGTTTCCTTTAAAATTGCTTCTAAATCTGTAAAAGGTTTCTTTTTCTCAGCCTTTAAAACCGGTATGACAAAGGGTTTGTTTTCCATCCGGAATTCCGGATCAAAATGCTGATCGGAAGGAGATTCCAGGCCAATTACATAATCAAAATAATCGATTAGTTGAGCCTTTTTTAACCTCAAATAAGCGAGGTTTTTGGGGGCGTCGCTGAGGGCAAGGTTGCGAAAGTGTTTATTTTTGAAAGTTTCCAATAAATGTCTAACGCCGGCAAATGGTTGGTTCAGGCCTTCCATGGCTTGATGTCGACTTTTGATAGCAACTTTAATCAGGGCTTTGCTCTGGGCGGGAGAAAGCTTTTGAAAAGAGGGCATTTCTTGAATCAGAGCAGTGTATTCGATGGTACCATGAGTGGTGTTGACCTGCTTTATTTCCTCGATTATCTGGTTTTCATCGATTCCGGACGCTTTGCTTAAGGCCAGGGTCATGGCTGGATAAGCTAGGGCATGTGGGTGTTCCCAAGGGATCAGAGTGTCGTCAATGTCCCAAATGGCTGTAGTTAGATTTCGAATGATACTTAAATTGATGAAATAAGGATAGCTCCATCTTGAGAACTCGATGCACTCTTGGTAGCGATACGGGGAATTGAACCCCGATTTGAAGGTTGAAAACCTTCCGTCCTAACCATTAGACGATATCGCCGTAAAACAAAAGAAAGTTCGAGGGCGTTAGCATTATATTTAATGTTGTTTTGAAGTCAAACTGATTTTACTGATATTTATCAGAAAAAAGCTTATTCAAGAGAACTATTTAGTTTTAGTGGGACGGACAGGTTCTCCAGGATCAGCCGGATTATCAATATATGTGAGAGAATCAGGTTTAATCATGCTTTTGACCCAGTTATTGTTTTCGATATTGCTGTAGGATTGAGCTTGAATAATTTTGCCAACCAATTGGCGGCCTTGTTCAGTCAGAGTGTCTTGGTACAGTTGTCCCGCTTTGATTGAATAACCTTTTTGAGTACTTTGGCTGGAGTTTAACAGATAGACAATGCTGACCAGGACAATGATGGCAAGCAGAGTGAAAATTAGCAGATAAATGCTTTTTCTGATTTCCAGGGAAAGTGGCGTGCGGATAGGAATGGTCTTTCCCCGTCTTTTGATGAGGTCTTCACTTAACATGCTTATGGTTGATCGAGTATTTCCAGTTCACTTTGGAAAATTCCGGTAGAAAGTGACGAGATTTCGGCGAAAGCGGTGGTGCTCAAATCGACGATTGTTCCGTTGACGTAAGGTCCACGGTCATTGATACGTACATCGACGCTTTTACCGTTGGTTAAGTTGGTGATACGAACAATAGTGTTGAAAGGTAAAGTTTTGTGTGCAGCGGTAGGCATATTGATGTTAAAGCTTTCGCCACTGGCAGTACCACTGCCATTAAATCGCCCTCCATAATAAGAAGCTCTGCCAAACTCAGAATGATTGTTGATGGCTTTGATAGTGCGATAGACCAGCATTGAAAAATCTCCTCGATTGAGAGTTTCGGCTGGATTTAGGTTACCTTTTCGATCTTCTACGATAATTGATTTTTCGTTGGCTATGCGGGCATAATCCCAGAACCAGTCTTCTGGAGAGATATCGTCAAAATTATCTGTAAAATCAGTCTGTAAAGAGACTCCGGCCTGAAGTAAATCCATTTTTAGAGCTTCGACTTTGTTGATAGTTTGGGCGGGGCGGAAAGTGCCATCCGGATAACCCGAAATTACACCGTTTCGATAGGCTTGGCAGACATAGGGGAAATACCAGGCTTGTGGATCCAGATCGGGTAATGGACATTTACTTTGGTCGAGCTGGGCGGTGGCGTCACCACTGGCTGATAAACTGGCGATGGGAGTTTCCACAGATCTCATCGAGTGATACTCGATCGCTCCAGTCAAAATTTTCATGGCTTCAGCCCGATTGACCAATTGTTTGGGTTTAAAGGTACCATCCGGATAACCTTGAATTAAGCCAAGGTCTTTCAGGTATTTCACACCCAGATAATATTCGCTGCCAATTTTGAGATCTGGAAACAGGTCAGTTGAGGAGTCAGTGGAACTTTCCATACTTGATACGATGTTAGTATCATTAGGAGCAGCTAGGGCTGTGGTTAGGCAACAAAGGCTAATTGTGCCGATTAATACTGCACTTTGGGCTGTTTTTACTGCAGACATAAATTTAAATGATGATTTCTGGTTTGATGACAATATATCGGTACTCACCGTCACCTTCACTTTCAGTGCAAATATCCTTGAACTTATCCTGGGCTAGATGAAGATGAACTAGACGGCGAAAATAAGGGGCCATAGCAGGAAGACTTTGAGGTGAAGAGAGTTTTCGAACCATATCTACTTTTCGTTCGGCCATTTGTAAAATATTTTGTTCCTGACGACGACGATAGTTTTCAATGTCCAGACTTATGTCAGGGCGAGCAACCTCAGTATCCTGGGCTTTTTCCATTTGAGTCCAGAGGGAAATCTTTAGAATATGTTGAAGGGCACCGATATTTTCACCACGGTGGCCGATCATCAGATTGGGATGAGAAGTTTCAATATTGATTTTGAATCCTCCTTCTTCGTTTTCTTCAATACGGATCTTGTTAATGCTGACGCCCATTTTACCGAGTATTTCTTCGAGCATTTGATGGATTTTGTTTTCCATATTGATGAGTGTTAAGGATTAGGCTTTGATGGTAGTGATAGGTGGTTGGCCATGATCGTCCTGGTCAGAATCATCTTGATCGATGATCGGCTCGGCCTGATGTTTACGTTGTTTATTTAACTCTTTATAATGCTCCTTTTTATCTTTGTTTCGAGTAGCATTTAATACTTCAATAGTAGTTTCCTGTTTGCGGAAACCCCGATTGACAAAGATCTGTTGAAGAAGGCCGTACAGAGTCGAGAATGTCCAATATAATCCTACACCGGAGGGGACAGAGGCGGTAAAGAAGACCATCATTAGAGGCATTACATAGACCATGGTTCGATTGGCGGCCTCCATTTCCGAAGGCTTCTTATCGGTTTTGGGCATTTTGGCCATGCTGATCCGCAGTTGGATAAATTGCATGATACCTACCAGAACCGGTAATACGAAAATATTGGTTTTTGTTAAGTCCAAAACACCCAACCAGACAGTTTGGACCTGCGTAAGATCGAAATTACTGAAGAGTGGATAGAGCAGATAGCTGCTTCCGGGGTCCATGCCGGACTGAATAACATTGTACAGGCCAATCAAAATAGGAAGCTGTAATAAAACCGGTAAACAGCTGCTGAACGGGCTGACTTTGTGCTCTTTATAAATAGCAAAAGTTTCCTGAGCGATTTTTTGTTGGTCATTTCCATGTTTCTCTTTGAGTTCAGCGATTTTGGGCTGAATATGTTGGAGTTTTTTCTGGGCTTTGAGGACTTTATGATTAGGAATCAATAAAATTGTCCGGATCAGGATAGTTAACAATATGATTGCCCAGCCTAAATCGAATCCGGGAATAATGCTGGTGAAAAACACTAGAGCATTATAAATAGGCTGGTAGATGATCAGAGTATAAATCCAGTTGAAAAAGGAGGCTTTGACCACCTGGAATTGGGTGGAAACGAGAGTTTGCTCTCCAATGGTAGCTTTGAGTTGATAAGCCCCCAATTCACCAAATAATTGATGATTCCAATGTTTGAAATTGTAAGTATATTTTTCTCCAGCTTTGACAGTAATGTCGCTTTGGTCATGGCAGTCCAGTTTCGTTGCGGCAGTTTTGGGAATCCATTGTCCATTTTGGAGGGTTTCGACAGCCAGATCCGGAAGCGGACAAAGGTTTTTCAAAACGATATCCTGATCGGTGTTATTTTCCAGATGGGCGGTCACCAGGTCATTTTGTCCATATTGTTGTTTATCGACAAAAAACTGAACTCCGGTTTTGGGTGGTGTGGTTTTATTGAAAAAATAATTGTAAGCAAAGTTGATGATCAGAAAGATGACCAGGAAGGTCAGTATTTGGTTGATTAGATTTTTGAGAGCTTTACTGTTCATGGATTGGCAATTATTTTAGTTTTGAGCTGATTTTCTGAAGAGTCTCTTGCAGATAAATAGATTTATTTGCATAAGATAATTCAGCGAATTTAGGTTTAATAATGATCATATAATCTGTTGGAGGCAGAGTTGCCGGAGACTTCCGGATGATCTCATAGACTTGACGACGAATTAGATTTCGATCGGTGGCCAAGGCCTTGATCTTCTTGCTAACCACTATACTATAGCGACTATGAGGCTCTTTGTTGAGATGAAATTTCAGAGAAAACCATTCATTGCTGAATTTGAAGCCCTTTTTGAGCAGCCAGGAAATACGATTGGTGGAAAGTCGTTGAGTTTTGTTGAGCATTAAATTTCAACGAGAGTAAGGTCTCGGAGCGATTATTTATCACTAACTGTGAGCTGTTTTCGGCCCTTGGCGCGGCGGGCAGACAGTATTCTACGGCCACTGGCAGTTTTCATACGGGCACGGAAACCGTGCATTTTTAAATGTTTACGCTTTTGTAACTTAGAGATGGGCATTGCAAATTCGAGTAAGAATAAAGCTAAATTGGTGCCAGCTGAAGATAGCTTTAAGTTTATTTTGTGTCAATTTTATTTTTATGTTAAGCTTTGGCAGCTGTAGTAATGATTGCAGTAAAATATAAAGATAAAAGCAAAAATGGCCAGTCAGCAATTTAAAACCCAATACGACTTTTTGTTTATAGGAAAGGATGAAGGGAGTTTTGTAGAAAATTATGCCTATGATTTAGGCGAAGGAGGAGAAAATAGTGGCAAGATTTTCATCTGCCTGGAAATCATGCAGAATTCTATTGATCCGGAGAAAGTCGGTGAAATTATTTTTGATAAAATGCGTAAAGTGTTTTTCGCGGATAGTGACACCGATGGTTATGAACGATTTGAAGAATCCTTGAAAGAAGTTAATAAAAGCCTTGACGAATATAAGTTGGAAAGAGGTAATGATTGGTTGGGAAAACTAAATGTAATTATCGCTGCCATAGTCGGGAATCAGCTTTATCTAACCCAATCCGGGGAGGCTGAAGCTTATCTGGTCAGGAAGCGATTTGCTACTGCTATTAGTGATGATTTGAGCGAAGTTGACAGTAAAGATTTCTTTACCAATATTGCTTCAGGTGATTTGGAAGCTGGCGATTTAGTCCTGGCTAGCACGACCAGATTATTGCGTTATGTTTCTAAAACTGATTTAGCAAAACATATTGGGCCAAATATTCACCAAACTGTCAATTCAATTAGAGACTTCTTACATGGAGAGGTGATAAACAAGATTGCTTTGATTGCAATTCAGGCCAACCAATTTAAAGGTGCCCCGATCGACGAAGAGCCGATTGCTCATATCAGAGAAGAGAGCTTTCAGGATGTGGAGGGTGAGAAGATTGAAAGAGCGGAACAAAAAGTCTTTCACCATGGAGAGGTAATTGATAAAGTTAAAAATCTTTTTCACAAATCAGTCTCCCAGGCGAAAGGTCGGCTTTCAGATTTAACCAGTGAGAATGGTGTTAGACGGGGACGCCAGGGAAATGGAGGTTCCTGGTCATTTAGTAATTGGGGTAGAGACAAAATTTTGATTGCCATAGTTGCTTTGATTTTTGTTCTAACCCTGGGAGTTTGGTGGTTGCGCTCTAAATCCGATGAAGATCAAAAAGTGCAAGCCTTGGCCAATAATTTGGTGGCCGCCCAAGAAGAAGTGAACTCGGCTATTACTACCAGTCAATTTGATAAAGCCAAAGCTACTGAATTGCTTAATGATGCTCATGATAAGGCTATTGAAGTGTTGAATAGTGGCTATAACAAAGATAAAGCCCGTAATTTACTGGATTTGATTATGGAGACTCAGGATAAATTGGATGGTGTAATTCATCCTAAGGTTGAAATGATGGCTGATCTTAGCACTAAACGTGACAATGTCAGCGCTACCGGTTTGATCAAATTGAAAGATAAATTGTATGCCTACGAATATAATGCCCTATATCCGATTGCCTTGAATCAGGTTAGTGACCCTTTGACAATCGATGATAATGAAAAGGTTATCTCAGCAGTGAACTATGATGATAAAAATTCAATTCTGTTTATGACGGAAAGTGGCAAAGTGATTGAATATAAGGATGATCGAATGTCCTTCTTGCAGACAACCGATGACGCTTTCAAAAAAGGTAATGTCCTACAGGCCTATAGCAATAAAATCTATATTTTGGACCCTGCTGATAACCAGATTTGGCGCTATACCCGTCGACGAGATACCTTTGATGGAGCCCAACCCTATGCGACTGGTGCTGATTTGAGTAAAGGTGTAGATATGGCTATAGATGGTAATGTTTATGTCTTGGGAAATGATGGGTACATCACCAAATTATTCCAGGGAGCCAAACAGGAATTTCCGGTCAAAAAGGAGCCGACCAAAGCTTTGGTCAGCCCGTCCGCCATTTATACAGAAGCCGATCTATCCCAGATATATGTTTTGGATAAGGCGGAAAGTCGCATTTTGGTTTACAACAAGGATGACCGTAGTGGTGGGGCCGATTATACCGGTCAGTTTATCTTTGATGATTTGAAGGATATCCGCGACTTCTATGTTGATAAGAACACCAGCACGCTCTATGTCTTGACTGAAAAGGCGGTTTATCGGACTGCCTTGAATCAGTAGTGATTGCCTGCATTACACGGTCAGAGTTTTATAACTGCTCATGAATATATCGAGCGATCTTTAGACTGGCTTTAGGGTTGCTGATTTTGTCCAGATTCTGGGAAATGCGCACACTGTTTTTACGGATGTATTCGATGCATTCGACGATGCTCATTTTAGCGTCTTTTTGAATAATGCCGACTTCATGTAATTTGATCAATTCGGCATTGCCCATTTCCTGGCCGGGGATGACTTGAGTGATAATCATCGGTTTTTTGGCGGCAATACATTCCATGACGGTGGCACCACCGGCTTTGGTAATAATCAAATCAGCATTCTTGATAAATTCGGGCATTTGGTCGGTCCAGCCGATAATGCGAGTGTTTTTTTGATGATCGAAAGCTTCCAATTGGGGATAAAGTTCCAGGTTACGGCCACAAATAACGATTAAATTGAGATCGGCAAAATGATCACGGATTTCCGAAATCATTTTGACGGTGGCTTTAGCCTTTTCCACTGCCGGCTGCAAGATTACCGTATAGAGATCCGGGTCAAGATTGAGATTACTGAGAAAGAGTTGGCGGTTACTCGGCGTGGAAAATTCCAGTTTGACCGGGAAACCAAGCGCCTGGATTTTATCTTCCGGAACGCCTAATTTTTTTAGAGAAATAGCCGTTTCGATATTGGCAACGATGTGAGCGGAAGGACTACCAGAAATCCAGGCGTTGTGAATGGATATGGAGTCAGTGACGACACTGATAAATTTGATATTGCCAAGTTTTTTGATAATTAGTGAGGCCAGATAGTCCCAGACCGGAAAAGCGGAAATGATAATGTGCGGATTATGAGATTGAAATAACTTTTCAATGCGCGGAGCATTGAGCGGGTAATTGATGATATTCAGTAGTTGGACCGGCCATTTGGCGTCGGTTCCTTCAAAAAATGCTTTATAGGCGGCGGGAATATGTTTGGTGGAACCTTCATAGGCCTTCACAGTGGCTTTATTGAAAATGCTGCCAAGCTGTTCGTAAAAATCGATAATGGTGACATGATAATCTTTACCATAAAGAAATTCGATACCTTGCTTGATAGCTTTAGAAGCACTCATATGCCCCTGCCCGAGCAATGAGCTGAGGATTAAAATGTTTTTGCGACGATTGGGAAAGGTGTTTACCCGTAGAGCTAATTCATCGAGTAATTTTTCGATTTGGAAGTCTTGCTCAGAGGTGATTACTTTTTTATGTTCGGCCAGATTGGAAAGTTGAACCAATTTAGTAAAATTTCTCTGCAATTTACTGAGTTTATGGTCAATCTGGTCGACCTCATCTTCTTCCAGGGCCAGGGCAAGATTAGAACTGAGATCAACTAAAGCTTCCTCCAATTTGTTGAGAATAATATGAGGGGCCAGTCCAATCAGTAATTGGTCGATTTGATCGATGATTTGAATAGTTTCCCGATAAAGGGAGGTGTTGAGATAAAGTTTCATTTAGGCGCTGATTAGCTGTAGTGCTTGTTTAGCGATTTCCAACTCTTCGTTGGCGGGAATAATGATGATCTTGGCTTTACTTTTAGCAGAATTAATAAAGAGTTTGTTGGCTTTGTTCTGACGAGAATCGAGCAGAATACCGAGATGCTTGAGATAGGATAAGGCTTTATCTCTGACATAGAAAGCATGTTCGCCGATCCCACCGGTGAAAATTATAGCATCAACGCCGCCCAAGATGCCAATATAGCTGTTCAAATACTGGCCGATGCGGCGGGAGAACATGCGGATGGCCAGTTGGGCGCGTAGATTGTCTTTTTGGGCGGAAGCATAAATAGTCCGCATATCTGAACTCAAACCACTTACCCCTAGTATTCCGGATTTTTCGTTGAGATAGTCTTCAGCCCCGTCCGGAGTAATTTTTAATCGCTGAGCCAGGACAGTGATCAGGGCCGGATCAACATCACCGGATCTGGTTCCCATGATTAGCCCCTGCAAGGGAGTATAGCCCATAGAGGTATCGATAGATTTGCCGTTTTTTATAGCGGTCATGGAACAGCCGTTGCCGAGATGAACGGTGATTAATTTGCGATAGGGGAGTTTCTTGTGGCGTAGAATTTTAATGGCTTCCTCGCTCACATATTGATGATTAATGCCATGAAACCCATAACGTCGTATCCCAAATTTTGAATATAATTGTGGAGGTAGCGCATATAGATAGGCTTCTTCGGGTAGAGTGGCATGGAAGGCAGTATCGAAAACAGCCACTTGTTTTACTCCCGGGAAAATCTGTTGAGAGGCTTCGATACAAGTAATATTAGCCGGATTATGAAGTGGTGCCAAAGGAGAGATCTTTTTAATTTCTTGGAGGACTCGAGGGGTAATGAGAATAGGTCGTTGGTATTTTTCACCACCATGCACAACCCGATGGCAAATCAAAGCAATCTTGTCGGTACTAATACTTTGCTTTTTACGTAATTGCTGCATGGCTATGGCCAGAGCTTCAGTATGATTTTTGATGGGTAATTTGATAGTTTCTGAACTCTGTGTGCTTTTAAAAGTAAATTGTGAGTTTGGGAGGTTTATGGCTTCGGCAAAGCCATTGGCCAATAGAGTAAGTTGACCTTTTTGATTTTGGAAAAGCCTTAGTTTGATGGAGGACGACCCAGAATTGATGACCAAAACTAACATTTATTGTAGTTTTTTAATTTGTAATGCTGTGATTGCTGTCAGATAAACTATATCGTTCGGCTGACAGCCGCGAGAGAGATCATTGACCGGTTTGGCCAGACCTTGCACAATTGTTCCTATGGCCTCTGCTCCAGCCAATCTTTCTACCAATTTGTAGCCGATATTACCGGCTTCCAATGAAGGAAAGATCAATACATTGGCATCTCCTTGGATTTTGGAACGGGGTACTTTGAATTGGGCAACATTGGGGATCAGGCTACTGTCGACTTGTAATTCGCCGTCCATGACCAGCTGAGGGGCCCGTCGTCTAATAATTTTGACGGCTTGGGCTATTTTGACAGCTTCAGGATGTTTGGATGAACCATGACTGGAAAAGGATAATAAAGCAACTTTAGGCTTGAGTCCGAGAAAGGCTGCCGTCTGAGCAGAATTGATAGCGATGTGGGCCAATTCGGTGGCTGATGGGCGGACATTTATCGCACAATCGGCAAATAATAGTGGTTGACGATTTTTAAAGACCATTAGAAAGGCGCCGGAAGCCAGTCGATGAGCTTTAGCGGTACGAATAATCTGAAAAGCCGGTAAAAGTGTTGCTCTGGTTGAAGAAGTGACTCCGCTGACAATGCCGTCGGCTAAACCCGTGTCGAGGCAGAGAGTGGCAAAGTAATTACGGTCATTTTTGATTAATTTAATGGCCTCGTTTTTTGTCATGCCTTTATTTACTCGGACTTGGAAAAGTCTTTCACTGAATTGCTTTGCAAAGAAAGATGGAGAAATGATAACGCAGTTATCCAGATCAAATTTTAATTTTAATTTTTTGATCTGTTTGGCAAATTTGGCTTTCTTACCAATCAAGACCGCCTGACAAAGTTTCAGACTCTGGATTTTTTCTAAAGCTAACCAAGTACGATTATCATCTGTTTCTGGAAAAAGGATCCTGACATGACTGCCTTGGGCTTTTTCTATGAGTGTTTTTAATATTGATTTCATCTTTATATTATACAATAAGAATGAAATTCAGGCTATGTATTCACTCAGTGGGGGCTAAATCCTCAGATCCACTAGGCGGGATCTTTCGAAGTAACTTGTTTGATGGCTGCATTAGCGTCATTGATCGCTTTGGTAGCTTGGTCGATTTTAGTTCCGGCATCATTAATCTGTTGAACTTTGGTGTCGATGGCTTGTTTGGTGTCATTGATACTTTGTTGTGCCTGGTTTACGCCATTTTGAACTGAGGTTTTAGCCTGGTCCAATTTACCTTTGGTATTGTCCACTGTTTGATCAATATTATCGCGTAGTTGATGCGCAGAATCTTGGATCTTTTGACATCCCCAAGAAAAAGCCCCGCTGGCTAGCAGTAGAGCGATTAGAGTGATTTTATTGGCGGTTATTTGGGGTTTGTTTTTTGGATATTGGTGTTGAACTCTGATCATTTTTGTTTGGAGAATAAATCTTTAAAATTACCGTCAAACTGATTGAGGAAACTATGCATGCTAATGACATCATCGGTGGAAATAATTCTTCCATGAATGTGCGCATCAATTTCTTTGTCACTGATGGCACGATGGGCGCGGATAATCTGGCGACCCTTTTTTTTGGGCTCAGACATATGTCGTTCCTCGTCGCTAATAGTAATATGTACTAAAAGCTGATTTTGGCACTTGGCGCAATTCAGGTTGAATAAACCCTGATCGTCAAAGGTGGAGAGTACCTCAATGCTCTCATTCTCATATTGCGCTTGGCATTGTGAACAAGGCAAAGTCTTTCTGAGGTAACGAATGATTTGTGACAATTCACTAAAATTCATTTTTAATACACTTATTTTGCAGCTCTCAATATAGCAGATGATTTACTGCAAATCCAGGTTTTCTTTATGATTACTTTCGCTTATAATGGTTAGGCAGATTCTGAAATAAATTTTAGTATGGTTAGGAGGAAAAAACGCAGAGTGAAGAGCAGAAGGCCTTTACGCAAAAAGAAACAAGCGATTACCCTAAATGTCCCGAAGTCAATTTTGAGGGAAATTTACGGGGTTTTTTATCTGGGATTGGGGGTTTTTACTGTTTTGAGCTTAAATAATAGCTTCGGTATTATAGGCGAAATGTGGCTGGATTTCATTAAACCAATCATGGGATGGGGAATTTATGGTTTCCCATTCATGTTGATTTTTATTTCTCTGATGTACTTTTTATCCAAAAGAATCAATTTCCCGATTTCCAGAATATTGGGGATTACTTTACTAATGGTGGCAGTGCTTTCTATTCTGCACCTATCTGTGCCGGCTGATAACATATATACATTGGCCAAGGCTGGTGAATATGGCGGTTATATCGGATTTATGATGACCTTTTTGTTTGTGGAAATGCTCAAGATGGGCAGTGTGGGAGCTACGGCCGTTTTCCTGGTGATATTTTTAACAGGGATTTTGCTGACTTTCCAAATTTCCTTGATTACTATTTTGAGATTTTTAAAACCGAGTTTGCCCCGAATTCAGATCAAGCAAGTGGATGATTTGAAAATTAGTCGTGGCGAAAAACAAAAGGTTTTGGAAATGCCTCTGGATGATGATCTGGATGAGGAAGCCATTATCAAAAGAATCGATAGGATGGCAGATAGCGATTTTGCCATGTCTGAGGCTGGGGTTGAGCCAACTTTAAAGATTCGACGTGCTGCTATTTCAGGTAGTAAAAATGAAGAAAAAGCGGTTGATAAGGAAGAAGAAAATGATCAGATAATAGATGCAGAGACAAAGAAAACTGTACGGAAAATCACAATTAAGAATGAATCTGACGAAGCTCTCACTTCCAAATCTGCAGTGGAAGACATCAATTGGCAGCCACCGAGTTTGGATTTACTTTCTCCGGCCGTTCCTGACATTGCCACTGATGATGAGCTTTTGGCGGATAATGCTCGTAAAATACAGGCGAAATTGGATCAATTTGGAATTCAGGTGACCATGCATGAAGTGCATGTAGGACCTACGGTCATTCAATATACTTTGAAACCATCGGAGGGAATTAAACTCTCCAAGATTACTTCTTTGAAAAATGATTTGGCTTTGGCATTGGCTGCAACGGCAGTTCGTATCGAAGCGCCTATCCCCGGAAAGGGATTGGTAGGTATTGAAGTCCCAAATGAACATCGTAGTGTTGTCCATTTGCGTGAGATCCTGGAAAGTAAGGAATATGAGGAATTGGGATCAAATTTACGGTTCCCTCTGGGAAGGGATGTGGCAGGAAAGCCGATGTGTGCAGACCTGGCCAGTATGCCACATCTTTTGATCGCCGGGGCGACGGGGTCGGGAAAATCGGTGGGAATGAATGCTTTCCTACTCGCTCTTTTATATCAGAATTCTCCATCTGATCTGAGATTAATTCTGATTGATCCAAAACAGGTGGAATTAAAGACCTACAATGGTTTACCACATTTGTTGACACCGGTTATTAATGATCCGGAGAAATCAGCTATTGCCCTGCGTTGGTGTGTGGCAGAGATGAATCGACGCTATAGGTTGCTGTCTGATCATGGTGTGAGGAATATTGTCGAATACAATGAGGTAGTTAGAGAAAAGCAAATAGAGGCCGAAAGAAACGGAGATCAACAGGCTGGAGCTTTTCAGGAAGCTGTCGAGAAAGCTCATGAAGAAATAGCGGTAGAGGAAGGAGGGACTTTCCTGACTATGCCAGAAGCTAAAGTTTATGATGAAGTGCCTCAGAAAATGCCTAACATTGTCATTATCATTGATGAATTGGCGGACTTGATGATGTCGGCCGGCAAAGAAGTGGAAGCTTCAATTTGTCGGATCGGGCAGATGGCGCGCGCTGTTGGTATGCATTTGGTGTTAGCCACCCAAAGACCATCTGTCGATGTAATTACCGGTTTAATCAAAGCGAATATTCCGGCGCGCATCGCTTTTGCCGTATCGAGTCAGATTGATTCCCGGACTATTATTGATGGAATGGGCGCAGAAGATTTACTTGGCAAAGGTGATATGCTTTATTTGGCCGCCGGCTCATCCAAACTGACCCGTATTCAAGGTATCTATGTTTCTACCAAAGAAATTGAAAGAGTAGTTAATAATGTCAAACTGCATGGTGAGCCAATGTATGAAGATATTATTTCTCCGAAGATCGCTTCTGAAAAAGTTCAAGGCCTCCCTAAATCCGGTCTTGGAGATGAGGATGGTGGTGGAGATGATTTATATGAAGCCGCGCTGAATGTCGTGATGGATTCGCGGAAGGCTTCCGCTTCATTATTACAGAGAAGGTTAAAGGTTGGTTATGCGCGCGCGGCGCGACTACTGGACTTGATGGAAGATAATGGCGCAATCGGGCCTGTAAATGGTGCCAAACCCCGTGAAATTTATTTTGAATAAAATTATGCCTACCAATACTAAATGTGTCGTACGCCAAGCCAAAGCCTCTGATGCCACAGAAATCGCCAAAGTACATGTATTGAGTTGGCAGAAAAGTTATGAAGGATTGGTGGATGAGGATTATTTGCAACAAATGCGGGTGGGGGATCGCGAAAGTAATTGGTTGAGACGTATTACTGAGGCGACTGACATTGTTCTAGTGGCCGAAGTTGACGGTCAAATTGTTGGGTTTGCTCATGGTGGTGAACAACGCGAAGAAGGCTGTCCCTATGATGCTGAACTTAGAGCAATCTATATCTTGAAGGATTTCCAGGGCCAAGGGATTGGTCGGAAATTATTTGAAGAACTTTTGAAACGTAGCAAGGAAGCGGGTTATCAGTCCATGAACGTGTGGGTTTTGGCCAAAAACACCAATGCCGGGAAATTCTATGAAGCGATGGGGGCGGAGCGGGGCGGTATGAAAGAATCGCTGGCGATAGGTAAAAAGGACTATCCGTTGGCAGAGTATTTTTGGGATGAACTTTAGTAACCGCTAATTCAAGGCGTTTTGGACGGCGCTAAAGAATACTACTAAAATCACTATCAAGGTGACCGTGGTGATTATATTGAAGGTAATTAGGCCATTATTGAAAATATTGTAGAAATGGTCCTTTTTATAACGCTTTTTTAAGTAAACATTTAGGGCAACGCTTAAAGCCAAACCTAGATAAATCCCCCATGAATTGAGGAGCTTCACCAGGAATAGAAAGAAAATAGCGGAAAGGAAAATGGCGCTGATAAAAGTAACAATTTTGTTGAACAATTGTTCTGTTCCATGGAAATAACGACTGACAATGTTATTTTTTGGACGAGGCAATTCTGACATGTTTAGCAGTTATTTTTTGGGACATTTTTTAGCTTTGACTCCACATTCCGGACAGATTTCATTGCGACCAAGATTGTCACAGGCCAGTTTGCCTGTCGCCATTGACTGATTGGCGCTGACCACCCGGATGCCTCCACTCCCACTATTTGAGTTGTTTTGATTCTGTTGAGGGGAAGCCATGACCCAATCCCCACCCTGTGCTGAAGCAGGTGTAGTAAGGCTGCTATTGTGGGAACTGTTATCAAAACTATCGGCATTGGTAATCACATTTTGTGGAGCCTCCTCGATACGGATCAAATTTTGAGGGGCTTGTACTTCCAAATTCAGTCGGAAAAGCGTACTTACAGTATTGGTCTGAATGTCAGTCAATAATTTTGTGAACATTTGGAAAGCCTGTTCTTTGTATTCGATCAAAGGATCGCGTTGGCCATATCCCCGTAGAGAAACGCTTTCCCGAAGGTTTTGCATATTATCGATATGGTCCATCCAAAGAGTATCGATGACAGAAAGAGCAACATTTTTTTCCAGGCGACGAAGTATTTCCGGGTCGGGGAGTTTCCCTTCTTTGTTACTGTAAACCTCGAAAAGATAGATTTTAATATGTTCGACCAAGGCCTCTTCATCATTGAGATCCTGGAGGGTTTCCAAAGAAACTTGGACTTTAACTTCGGGGATGAAAATAGACAGATCTTCCATGATTTGTTGGCAATTATAACCGGGTTCATCCGGGCGTTCATTGTTTCTGACGATTCTTTCGACTTCTTTTTCGACTAATAGGATGACTTCATTCTTGATGTTTTCATTGAAGAGAGCTTTGCGACGACGGCTATAAATAATTTCGCGATGTTTATTCATGACATCATCGTATTCCACCAAATGCTTGCGGATATCAAAATTGCGGCCTTCAACTTTTTTCTGGGCGCTTTCGATAGAACCGGAAATCATTTTATTCTGGATAGGTGTTTCGTCCGGTAGATTCAGCATTTCCATCATTTTTTGAATGCGTTCGCCGGCAAAAAGTCTCATTAATTCATCATCCATGGAAGCGTAGAAAACACTTTCTCCAGGGTCACCCTGACGTCCTGTTCGACCACGGAGCTGGTTGTCGATGCGACGGGATTCATGACGTTCGGTGCCGAGCACCAATAGCCCACCCAATTCTTTGACTTCGTCGTCAATTTTGATATCGGTACCACGACCGGCCATGTTTGTGGCGATCGTTACGGCCCCTTTGTTACCCGCTTGGGCGACAATTTCGGCTTCTTTTTGATGGTATTTGGCGTTCAAAACAGCATGGGCGACTCCTTCTTGTTGTAAGGCTTTACTGAGGGCCTCGGATTTTTCAATCGAGACAGTACCAATCAAAACCGGTTGACCTTTTTGATGAGCCTCTTTGACTTTTGTGGCAACAGCCATAAATTTGCCTCGTTGGTTTTTGAAAATAACGTCAGCATTGTCTTTACGAATAATAGGCTTATTGGTAGGGACAACTACAGTTTCCAGACCATAAATCTGCATAAATTCGTCTTCTTCGGTTTTGGCTGTACCGGTCATACCACCCAATTTTTTGAAGAGACGAAAATAGTTCTGTAAGGTAACTGTAGCGAGAGTTTTACTTTCCCGTTTGATTTCCACAGCTTCTTTGGCTTCGATGGCCTGGTGCAAACCGTCTGAATAACGACGGCCGGGCATGAGACGTCCGGTAAATTCGTCGACGATAATTATTTCGCCGTCTTTAACCACATAATCGACTTCGTTTTTGAAGATGAAGTGCGCTTTGAGTGCTTGTTCGATGTGATGGACTTCATCAAAACCTGAATCTGTATAGATATTGTCGACACCCATTAATTTTTCCATTTTCAAGATACCGTCTTCGGTGAGAGTGGTGGCGCGCTGCTTTTCATCGATTTCAAAATCGACTCCTTCCTGAAGCTGACGAACCAAGGTTGTATATTTTTGATATTTAGCGGTGGATTCGGCCCCCATGGTGGAAATGATCAGTGGAGTGCGAGCTTCATCGATCAAGATAGAGTCCACCTCATCGATAATGGCATAATTGAGAGTACGTTGGACAATCAAATCAATATTACTAGCCATATTGTCGCGGAGATAATCAAAGCCAAATTCGCTGTTGGTACCATAGGTAATATCAGCTTCATAAGCGGCTTTTTTGTCGGCACTGGGCATGGCGTTTAGGATAACACCGACCTTTAATCCGAGGAATTTATATAAAACTCCCATCCAACCGGCATCTCTCTGAGCGAGATATTCGTTTACTGTAACCAGAAAAACGCCGTTACCGGCTAAAGCATTGAGGTAAAGTGGCATAGTACAGACCAGGGTTTTACCTTCACCAGTTTTCATTTCGGCGATACGACCTTGATGTAGAATAATGCCTCCCATTAACTGGACATCGAAGGGAACCATACGCCAAACATATTTATGTTTGGCTGCTTCTGCAGCGGCGGCTTCCTCGGTAATCTGTTCTTCTTTAGCCAATTCTTCCTGGGCGGCTTTACTTGCTTCAGCATAAAGCTTGTCGATGACAAATTCACGACCATGAATACGACGACAGGCGCTTTTTACCAAAGCAAAAGCTTCGGGGAGCAGATCGTCCAGACTTTCACCCTTTTGTAGGCGTTCTTTGAATTCAGCTGTTTTTCGAGGATAATCCTCGTCAGTAGTGAGAGTTTTTTGGTACTCTTCTTCAATTTTATTGATTTTTTCGACCAGGGGTCGGACCTTTTTAAGGATTTTTTCATTGGGGTCTCCAATCAGTTTTTCGATGAGTTTACGGACCATGGCGAGAGGGGAAAAGGTATTAGAATAGCGGTGAGATTTTACTCTTCATAGTGCTTGAAAACAACAGTTATTGTGCTAATCAAGATTTTTAAATCCAGTAAGATACTCCAGTTTTCGATGTAATAAGTGTCCAGTTTAACTTCCTGGTCAAAGTCGAGATCACTACGACCACTGACTTGTGCCATGCCGGTAATTCCCGGTTTGACGGTCAGAACGAATTTATGATGTTTTTCATAGCGATCTACTTCTTCGGGTAGATGTGGACGAGGGCCGACCAAGGACATTTCGCCTTTGATGACATTGAAGAGTTGTGGTAATTCGTCGAGAGAAGTTTTTCGCAAAAAACGACCGATTTTAGTTACCCGGGGGTCATTTTTGATTTTGACCATGGGAGTGCCTTTGCGAGTGTCCAAATGGGACAATTCACTATAGCGTAAATTGTGAGAATTGGGCACCATGGTACGGAATTTGTAGAAATAAAATGGTTTACCCTTTTGACCGACTCTTTTGACACGCGAATGATCGTCCAGATATTTGAAAATAACAGTACCTTTGGGATCGTCGATTTTGATCAGGATAGCTAGAATTAGAAGTAGCGGAGAGAGAATGATGAGTAGTGCGAGTGAGCCGAAAAAATCGAAGCTGCGTTTGAGCACACGACCCCAGCCATCCAGGGGAGTGGGTTTCAGAGAAATAATGGGGATGCCTCGTGGGGTTTCGATGTCGATATTGGTGCGTTGCATCTCCAATTGGCTGGGAATAAAGCTGTATTCCAGTTGATTTTCACGGCAAAGATCGAGGAGACTGATTTCCTGACTGAGGCCAAGATGATCTTTACATTGAATAATTTTTTCAACTTGATGATGGGAAAGGATTTCTTTGATTTGCTCAGGCTTACCAAGATATTTGGCGGAAGCTAGTTGGTGATCTGTCTGATCGAGATAACCGACACAGCGATATTGAGGGTTTTTGAAATAATTGGAGAGCAATTCTTCACTATTGGGTCCGGCTCCGACCAAGAGGACTTTGGTTTGAGCAATGCCCAATCGATATAATTTATTTTGAATGAATTGTAGAATTATTCGGCCAAAACTGATTAAAAGAAAAGCCAGGAGCCAACTGTTTAGTAAGGCCAAACGAGAGAAGGGGAAGGTGCGGATGAGAAAATAATAAGTAATGATGGCAAATAGCCAGATAATAGTGGAGAAAAAAATCTTGGTGATCTGACGATTGAGCGGTTCAGGCCTTTTTTGGCTATAGAGTCCGGCCATGGCAAAAATTAGGATCAGGAAAGCTGAAGCGGTTGCCGCAAATTGTAGGTATTGGAGAGCGTCGGGAAACATGTCGGCGGTGATAGGGAGTTGGACGCCGGGGACCAGATCGGTAATCAGACGCAATTGATAAGCCAATAAAAATGACAGCACACCGAGCACGAAGTCAATCGGTATCCTAAGTACGCCAAAGAAAATTTCTAGAGGTTTCATGGGCTGATTGTAGCAAAAATAGGCGGTTGAGGAAACGTTAATCTGTGCACGTGCATACTTAAACACAATGTTTTTTGAGTTCTGGCAATGTGCTATAATGGTCTGATGAAAGAATTATTGGCTAAAATTAGGGAAGCGAAAGTGGAACAGAAATGCCAATTGGTGGCTGAGGCTTATGCTGTGGTTCAGGAAGGTGTGGCTGATCTGGAAAGCCAAGCAGAAGCGGCAGGTCTGGATTTGAATGTGGATATTTTTGAGACTGATTTAGATGAAATGGAAGAGGTTTTGGAGGAGTTGAGTAAACTTTTAAATCCGGAATTGCAGATAGTACTCAAATTTCTCCAACCACGTTTTGAGAAAAATATGCATCGCCACAAAAGTTTTACTTGGGAGCAAGTTGAACGAAGACTTCGTGAAGCCGACCAAAAAAAACTCTGGTCACTGAATGAAATGGAAAAAAACGGTGGTGAGCCGGATGTGGTGGGAGTGGATAAAAAAAACGGTGAACTGGTTTTCCAGGATCGATCTGCGGAAAGTCCAACTGGCAGAAGAAATTGTGTTTATGATCGAGAGGCTGAGCAGCGATTAAAAATACTTGATCCAAATGACATGTGTAGTGGCAATGCGATAGATTTGGCTGCGGCTATGGGGGTAGGGTTACTAGATGAGCAAGAATATCGGGCGGCTCAAGCTGTAGATGGCTTAGACAAAGACAGCCTTAGCTGGGTAAAGCCTTCTATTGACACAAGAGAAAAAGGTTGCACGCTTGATGGCAAAAGCAGTGGGGGCGATGTCTACGTCTTTGAGGGCAATCCTCGTAATCATTCTGTTATTAGAGGTTTTCCTGCCTCGCTAAGGGTCTAAGGATTTTGTTTAAAAGTGATTCTGCCGGATCATAAGCCGAGTTCTGTATCTGGCTGAACCTTTTCGAGTTCCACGAAGTGAATCGTGGGATCGAAGTATCTCAGTCGATTATGATCATCTATCTAGGCCGGCGCTTGCGCGCCGGCTCCAGTGGGGGCCAACTAAAACTTCTGGAAATATTCGACTTTGAGGTCTCATATTTCGGCGAAATTTTTCCTCGCTCCGACTAACTTGCGCTAGTCATATGCTCGGTCGCTGCCCTCGCCACTCTTAGCGGTGGGGAGTTCCGGACTTATTAAGCAAAGTTAATTCCGGTTCTCCCATCCCACCTTGCGCCAAATGGGGTTTGCCATGTCTCTCCGTTTGCACGGAGGCACCTCGCCTGGCTTCAACCTGGGTTGTTACCGTCGGCAAGGCTTTTCACCTTTGGTCCAGTTATTTCCTACCGAAGTGAGAAATAATTGAATTAGTATAGTCTCTGTGGCACTTTCCATACTGATCGTTTAAGGCGACCAGCTACTTCCGTTAGAAGTCATTATGCTTAATGGGCGCTCGGACTTTCCTCTCGCTTTTAAAGGACGAACCTTTATTAGCCAGCGATCATTCACCGGCAGAATCCCGCAAAGTATACGTTGATAAGTGCTGTTTGACAATCTATTTTTCTCGTGGTCTAAAATAACATCTATCTTGAAGATTGCATCCTTGGAATTAATTCTTTTTTGATCCGCGTAATTTTTTGAATTCTGACTTAAAGAATTTTACCGCATATAGACATTCCTTGATCTTTTCATTACCCGGCTCGATTTCCAGGACAGTATTGAATAGAATATTGGCACGATCGAATTCTTTATCATTCAGATAGCAAATCCCCAAGTCGCTGAGAATAAGTGGATCGCGAGGACTGAGGTTGAGGGCTCTTTCCAAAATTACCAAACCTTGTTTCTTTTTACCGGAATGAAAAATGGACCAACCGAGACAACGGAGGATTTCCGGATGATTGGGTTGGAATTGATCGGCGATTTCCAGATGCCCGATGGATTCGTTCCAAACACCCAGCGCCGAATGCGCAAAACCGATCAGATAGTGAGCATTGGCGGAAGCCGGGTTGATACGAAGGGCTTGGAGCAAAGCCTTTTCAGCTTTTTCATATTCACGCATACTCAGATAATTGTCACCGATTTCCTCAAAGGCCTGATCATTGTCGAGATCAGTCAGGAGGATTTTTTCACAAATTTTGATGGCTTCCAGATGATCCCCATCCATCTTCATCTGATCGGCTTCAGTCAGTAGATAATTTACATTTGGTTGCTCTTGTTTCATATAATCTGGGGTTTTGTTTTTGATTTTTTGTATCTGGTCATTATAGCAAATTTTGAGCACTTTGAAAATACTGAAATAACAAGGAAAGGCAGAAAATACCATGAGCGAATTCGGGGACATAGGGGCCCCGTCGAGCAAATGGTATTTTCTGCCTTTCCTTAGGCTTTTTATTCCAATTTCAGTGTTTTCAGATAGCGCTTTAGCTCGGGGCCGAGGTCAGGCCGCTTGAGCGCGTAATCGATGGTGGCGGTGATTAAGCCGATTTTTTGGCCTGTGTCATAACGTTTTCCATCGAGGATTTTGCCATAAATGCGCTGTCTTTTTAGCAGAACTTCAAACCCATCGATCAAGCGTTGTTCACCTCCGGCGCTGCGCCCACCACGCTCAATGCAGTCGAACACTTCGGGTGTAATAATGTATTTACCGATGATGGCCAAATTGGAAGGGGCATCAGTAGGCTGTGGTTTTTCCACCAGTTGTTCGACTTCGTAGAGACCGTTTTCAACGCAGCGCCCGCCAATTACTCCATAATTGGAAATGTCTTCTGGAGGCACCTCTTTCAGACCGATCACAGAACAGCCGGTTTCTTGATAGATGTCCATTAATTGTTTGATGGCCGGGACTTTACCATCGATGACATCGTCGCCAAATAAAACGGCGCAAGGTTCGTTGCCGATGACATTTCGGGCGCAGAGTATGGCATGGCCGTCACCGAGCGGTTGAGGCTGACGGACATAAATAAAATTGGCCAGTTTGGAAATTTTACGGACTTCTTCGAGTAAATCGTGTTTATCTTTTTCCACTAGAGTTTGTTCCAATTCAAAACTGGTATCGAAATGGTCTTCGATAGCGCGCTTACCACGACCCGTAACCATGACAATATCGGTTATGCCAGCCGCAACCGCTTCTTCTACCAAATATTGGATTACCGGTTTATCGACAATCGGCAACATTTCCTTTGGCTGAGCTTTGGTCGCCGGAAGAAATCTGGTCCCAAAACCGGCTACTGGAAAAATTGCTTTGCGAATTGGCGCTAATTTGGGCATTAGGTTTGCTTGATACGAATAAGTTTGGTCTTATTTCCAGAAACGCTTTTGGGAATACTGATTTTGAGAATACCATCTTTGAAACTGGCAGTGATGTTGGCGGTTTCAACATTGTCAGGTAAGACGATTGAACGAGAGAACTCTCCCCAAAAACATTCTTGGATCAGATACTCATCCTCTGCTATGGGGGCTTCTAATTTACGATGACCTTGAATGGTTAAAACGTCTTCACTGACACTAATATTGATATCACTTATTTTTACACCAGCAATAGGGGCGAGGATAATCAAGTTTTTGGCAGATTCATAAACATCGACAGATAATTGTCCGATATCGTTTTCTACCTGGTCAATTGGTTGCATCGAGTGGGAAGACTTTTTTGAGGATGATTTGGCCACCATATATATAGTGCTAAATTAAGTGACTTTTCTTGGGCGGCAGCATCTAAGCAGCCGCATGTCCAGATTTTTTTTGTTTATGTTTTTTCTTGCCCGGGTGAACTACACCGTGCTTGGCATCATCTTGTTCGGCAGTTTCACCGAAGAAAGTCAGGAATTCTGCACGTGTAAGACTTTCTTTTTTGATTAATTCGTCAGCAATCTTTTTGATCAATTCCTTGTTTCCCTTGATGGTGGAAGCGGCAAAATCACGTCCTTCTTCCAGAATTTTTTTAACTTCCTCGTCGACTTTCCTGGCGGTTTCTTCGGAGTAATTTTTGACATGCCCAAGATCACGTCCCAGGAAAACCTCATGACCGCTTTGGTCGCCCAATGTAACCGGTCCAATGCCGCTCATTCCGTATTTGGTAACCATATTTGTGGCTATTTGAGTGGCTTTTTCCAGATCATTGCTGGCGCCGGTACTCATTTCTCCAAAGAATTCTATTTCAGCACAGTACCCACCAAACAGTGAGCAGATTTCGTCAAAAAATTTCGAACGAGTATAAAGGTGTTTGTCATCTTCCGGTAAAAACCAGGTAACTCCCAAAGCCATACCTCGAGAGATAATGGAGATTTTATGTACAGGATCACAATTTTTAGTTTTATGACCGACAATAGCATGACCAACCTCGTGGTAAGCGGTGCGGATTTTTTCTTTTTCAGAGAGGCCCCGAGATTTACGCTCCGGTCCCATCATTACCTTTTCGACGGCTTCCTGGAGATCCTTTTGAACAATTTGTTTGCGATCTTCTTTGGCGGCCATGATGGCGGCTTCATTCATCAGATTTTCCAAGTCGGCACCTGAGAAGCCGGGAGTATGCATGGCGATAACATGAACGTCAATTTCTTTGTCCATTGGCTTATTACGGCCATGAACTTTCAAAATTGCTTCACGGTCGTTCAAGTCAGGTAAGTCAACCATAACGCGACGATCAAAACGTCCGGGACGAAGTAAGGCCGGGTCCAAAACATCGGGTCGATTGGTGGCGGCCATAACGATAATTCCGGTATCTCCCTCGAAGCCATCCATTTCAGTGAGGATTTGATTGAGAGTTTGCTCTCTTTCATCATGTCCACCGCCGAGACCAGTGCCTCTTTGGCGTCCGACAGCATCAATTTCATCAATGAAAATGATACAGGGGGCGTTTTTTTGAGCTTTACGGAAGAGGTCGCGGACGCGAGATGCGCCTACACCGACAAACATTTCCACGAATTCAGAACCGGAGATATTGAAAAAGGGAACATTGGCTTCTCCAGCCACAGCGCGAGCCAATAAAGTCTTACCGGTTCCGGGGGCTCCAACCAGGAGTACTCCTTTGGGGATTTTCGCTCCCATTTGAACATATTTGCCGGGATTTTTGAGAAAGTCCACTATTTCGATCAATTCTTGTTTCGCTTCTACGGCTCCAGCGACGTCGGTAAAGAGGGTTTTCTTTTTGGCACCATCATAGAGTTTGGCTTTGCTTTTACCGAAAGAAAGAGCCTGGTTATTACTACTTTGAGCCTGTCTCATCATAAACATGAAGAACCCCACGATTAGTAATATCGGTAAAACATTGATTAAGAGTGTCAGCCAAAAGCCATTGTTGGAAATAGGAATGATGTCAGTTTCGATCTTATTTTTAATGTCGTCGGGGATTTTGGCTAAGATCCCATCGAGCGTGGCGGAGGGTTCTTTGTAAGTATAATTTTCTGATCCATCGACCAGTGTGATGTTGATGCGGTCGGATTCGGTATCCAGATTAATTTTGGCTACTTTTCGTCCTTGAACCTCCTCCAGGAACTGGTTCATGGTGATTTTCTTGCTGACGCTGTCGCCACCATTCCAGATGACCGCTAAAGCAGACACTGCCAAAATTATCGCAATTAAAGCATAAAGATTATTGGGACCCGGTTTTTGCCCTGATGATTTGGAAATTGCCATGAAAAAAAATTAGTAAAACTACGCAATTTGATACCCGCTTATTTTAGTCGAGTTTGATTTAATGTACAATGAATAGATTGTACTTGAGAGAAAGTTGACTTGCTTGATTTATATTGGCTGTATTTGACAGAGGCGAGCAGCGTCCTTTTTAATAATTTTCAGGAAGTGCTGCGAGCCGAATTCTTTATATAGGCCGGCGCGATTTTTGGCTAATGTAAGGCGAATTTCAGTGAGGGTGGGAGAGAGGAGGTGCTCTCCGGTGATCTGTTGATATAGCCGGCTGAGGATTTGATTTTGTAAAGCGACCGGTAAAGTGAGGAATGTTTTTAAGGGAAAAGAATTATCTCGGAAATTTTGGGCGATCCAGAGCTCGGTTTGCCGGTCAATGATTTCCCAGTTGAGGGAGAGGTTTTCGATGGTTGAGTTAAGGGTTTGGTAAAAATTGGGATTGAGTTTCTGAAAAAGTGGAATGATTTTGTGACGAATGAGATTGCGGGAAAATTTCAGGTCATCGTTCGATTTGTCTTTACGGAAAGAGATTTTCTTGGTATGGAGATATTTGAGGAGGACTTTTTTTTCAATGGTAAGCAGGGGGCGAAAGAGGTGACGATCGGCGTCCCATTCTTTCATCGCCTGAAAGCCGCGTAGCCGAGCGCCGCGAGTAAGGTTGAGCAGGAAAGTCTCAATTTGGTCGTTCAAATTGTGGGCGATGACAATAGCGGCGGCTTTGTTTTTTTGGCGCAACTGCTCGAAAAATTCGTAACGAATTTTTCGACAATTGTTTTCCAGATTCCCCGACAATTTGGTTGGATAGGCTGAAAGGATTTCCAATTTTAACTGATGTCGTTGGCTGAATTTCTCCACCAATTTTTGATCGGCATTACTGGCTCTTCCCCGTAAATGATAATTAACATGTGCTAAGATCGGCTTATATCCGGCCTCGACCAATAGACTGACCAAGGCCAGAGAATCCGGCCCACCGGAAATCCCAACAATTAAAATAGGCATCTTTTTTGACTTTGACTCAAAGGCCGCCGAGATTTTGCCTCTGAGAAAGTTTGATAAGGGCGTCAAAATTATCGTCTTCGGCTTGGAAATTACGGTTTTCATACCCACATTTTAGACATTTATGCAGAATGATAAAGCCCTTTTTGCTATTTTGATCCAGTCCGACTGCTTCCATTTGATTGTGACAATTTGAAGCGCGGTCGCCAGGAACGTCTTGATCGACATGCAGACTATAAAGACATTCACGGCAGTGATTTCGACAGGTATGGCTGGCTGGTGGATTCTGGCGACCGCAATGCTGACAAATAAATCCTTCATTAATAGTAATTGGTTTACCAATAACTGCTTTTACTCCGGTTTTTTTGCTTTGAGGCTTTTGCATAAGCTCTTAATTTGTGGTAAAATATTATGATTAAAATTCTAAAAAGGCAAATATGGCAATTAATGATTCTGATGTAAATAATGTTCCACCCTCAGAGGAGAGCCAAACTGAACAAAAAATCAGAAAAGGCGGCAACCCCCTGAATTTTATTCTGTTATTCCTGGTAATTGGTTTGGCGGCCTATGGCACTCTGCTAAACTTCCAAAAAGGGGAAGTGCTCAATCATACCGGTGAATTGGAAAATCAGAGTAAAGCTGTTCAGATTGAAATAGATGAATTGCGTGGCAGCAAAGTAGAAGTCAGCCAAAATGCTTCAGAGGCTTTGAAAAAGATTAATGCAGAGGAAATTCGTTGGTCAGAAGTGATTGATAATGTTTCTCAACTGGTTCCCAAAGATGCCTCGGGAAGAAATAAAATTGAAATTCTTTCTTATTCCGGTTCAGGAAATGGTCGCGTTTCACTGAATACGGTGACACAGCCTACATCACTACCGGCTTTTGATGATGTCGCCAATGTAATCGCGGTTTTCAACAATAGTGTGTTTTTCAAAAACGCTTATGTTCCGGCGATTTCTAAGGGTCAAAACGAGGATGGCTCAGTGACCCTGAGTTTTGTTTTGAATATGGATTATCAGAAACCTGAAACCGGTTCGGAAAACCTCAATGTAATTGTAAATCATACTAATGATGCTGATAAGGTAGCGGTTCCGAAAACTACTCCTTCAGTACCTACCAATAATTAAATAAAACCATGGATAAGAAAAAAAGTTCATCATCGGTGGTCAGCCTGTTCTTGCTCCTGGCACTCATTGGGGTCGGTGTATTTTGGTTTAAACCAAATCTGGATCAGGTAAACGCCTTGAGAGTGACCGAGCAAGCCCGCCAGAATGATCTCGACCAGGCTGATCAAACCTTGGCTACTTTGAAACAGGCTCAAGCCAATTTAGCCGATAGTAGCGAGATTGCTCAAGAAACGGTCTTAACAGCCATTCCTGAGAATTTTCAGCAGGATCAATTGATTACTGAAATCAATAATATCGCCAAAAATAATGATGTGAATATAGGCAGTATCAGCTTTTCAGTACCGATAAATTCTGAAGATCCTGTGAAGAAAGCCACGATTAACATTAGCATGACCGGAGATCAAAACGCTTTACTGCGATTGTTGAAAGGATTGGAGAATAATTCCAGAAAAATGGTGATAAAGAATGTTACTGTTCAATATGGTCAAACTGAAGGATTAACCAGAATTAATTTCAATATTGCTTTGGAAACATATTTCCAGAAATCTATTTAGACTATTTAACCCGCCTCCCGCCGGCCATGGAAAACCAAGAAAATAAATATGTGGATTTGCTCAAAAAATCGGTAAAAACCGATCCTCGCCGTGAGATTATTTACGGTATCTATGATAATAGTTCAGAGGGACTTTTCACTCGTTTGGACGATTTCCTGATCGATCACAGTAAAATTTCATTACAAGAAAAGGCCTATTTTTTCCATTTATTGGCGGTGATGATTGACGCTGGGATTTCTGTGATAACTGCTATCAATATTTTGGCTAGTAAAAGCGATAGTGTGAGGTTTGCCCGTATCCTGAACACAATCTCTTATAATCTCAAACAGGGGACCAATTTGTCCACGGCCATGTCGCATTTCCCGGATTTGTTTGGGGATATGGAATTGGGAGTAATTCGTTCAGGTGAAGCGGCCGGCAATTTGGATAAAATGCTTTTTAAGCTTTCTGATCAATTGGATAAGTCCAATGATTTACAAATAAAATTGGTGACAGCATCGATTTATCCGCTGGCGGTTTTGACGGTTTTGATTGTGGCTGCCGGTGGAATGATGGTTTTTGTCATTCCTTCACTGGTGGGCCTACTGCGCCAAGGTGGATTGAAAGATGCCGATTTCCCTCTGATGACCAAAATGCTGATTGGGATTTCCAACTTTTTGGTTTTTTATTGGTGGGCGGTGATTATTGGAGCATTGGTACTGTATTTCCTTTTCAAGATCTGGAAAGAGTCTGAATCCGGTAAATATCGTTGGGATATTTTTAAATTAGAATTGCCGATTTTAGGCAATCTATTGAGGAAAGTTTATGTATTACAATTTGTTTCGACACTGGGCATATTGATTGAATCCGGATTACCGGTGATCAAATCATTGGAAATAATTGCCCAAAGTTTGTCCTCACAAATGTATTCTCTGAAAACCTGGGAAATAATCGCCAAAGTAAAAAATGGTCAAAAAATTTCTCTATCCATGATGGATACACCTTTTCTGTTCCCGGAAACAATTACTCAAATGTTGGCGGTAGGAGAACAGACTGCTTCAATCGGGAAGATTTCAGAAAAGATTTCCGAACATTATGATCGTGAAATCGATAATAGTTTGAAGCGTTTGATGAGCTTGTTTGAGCCAATTATGATTGTTTTTGTGGGGGCAACTGTAGCGTTGTTGGCCTTGGCTATCATGACTCCGATCTTCAAGCTGACCTCTTTAGTTTAATTATCATGAAGCAAATGCCGACAATCAGGCTACGAGAGCCATCTCTGAAGCCGGGATTTACTCTGATAGAAATTTTGATCGTACTATCGATTATCATGCTCTTGACGATTTTGGCAGTGGCTAATTATTCGTTTATCGAGCAGTCGGCCCGGATTGGCTTTGCCGCTGATACTCTGGTTTCTTCATTGCGTGAAGCAGAGGTTCTGGCCAAAAGTGGTCGTCGAATTACAGATAATTCGGGAAAGCCGATTCTCCAATGTCAGGCGGTTAAAATTATCAGAGGGGCTGGAGAAGATAGTGGCTTGTATATGGGCCAAAGCAATTATATAGGTTTGCCAGAAGAGGGAGCTGCCGGAAAGGCCGTGGATAGCTGTAAGCCAGTGGGCGACTTGGATTGGAGAAAGAACGATATATTTAATGACAGAATAATAATTATTGATGATGGTAATGAAGATGGAAATGGAAATGGACAGACTTTTTATTTTAAACCACCCTTTGGGCAGATTTATCGAGAGGTTGGAGAGGTTTTGGCCAAAGCAGCTGCTGAAAAAGTCCGGTTTAGCGTTGGGGCGCTTGATAATGCTGATAGCCAGCAAAAAATCGAGTTTGATTTGACGACTGGGAATGTGGCCAGGTTACCGTAACCAATGGCTTTTAGAGAGCTCTTTCCAGCTGGCGGATAGGTCGTTTTTTTGGTATAATTAAGGGATTAATTAATCATTTCGCACTGCTGATGAGATTTGCCTTCCAAAAAACTCAGAAGAATGGCTCACACAAGGGGTTCACTCTCCCCGAAGTGATAGTGTCTTTTAGCGTGCTAACTTTGGTGATTGTTACTGCCTCAAATGTCTTGGCAGTAGTGATGAGGACCAATGCTGATAACGTGAATAGTATGGTTGCTTATGGTCTGGCTCAGGAAGGTTTGGAAAGCGTACGTTTTATAAGGGATTCTGATTCAGTTCTTGGTTTAGATTTTGATGGATCAATTAAGAGTGCTTCCAATTTAGTGTGGAGAGAAAAATTAATGGATAGTGTTGGGGGGCAAGCTCAGAATTTCATTCTTTTAGATAAAACTCCTGCTGTTGCAAGTTGTACGAAGTCTAATTTGCCAGATTGTATGCCTGTTGCGTTGAAAAATGTTAGCGGTACAATTGATTCTTTGGCGAATGACTCTTCAACTTTGATTTACTTAGTTCAGGATCCAAGCGCCGATCCGAGTCTTCCTGGTGAATTCCAATATTTACAAACTGATTCAGGTATTGCTCCAAGTAATAGTACTCCTACTCAATATCATCGATTAATAGTTATACAACCTCTCAAGGATCCAGCTGACGCGCCGGCCTACAATGTCATGCGCGTCAGCTCAATGGTTTTCTGGACGGCCGGCGCAATTGATAAAAAAGTCGTATTAACTACTGAATTAACTGATTGGAAATAATGAAAAATACCCAATACAAAAAGGGTTTTACATTGATTGAGCTGCTAATAGCTATCAGTATTTTTATGGGCTTTATGATGGTTGCCTCAAACGCTTATTTGGAAATAATTCGTGCTCAAAAAACTGCTAATGAAACACGTTTAATTTATTCAGAATTACGTGATTTTGTTGATTCAGTAGATAATCAAATGCGAGAGGGTGGAATTGATTATTTCTGCTATAGCCCAGATAAGATTAATAATATCGATTTTCAATCAGTAGCTCTTACCAGATGCTACGATTCCGCGACTTTGACGGTCGACTCTGGTGATAATCTCAGAACAATTTCTAAGGATGGTTTATCTAGCAGCATAATTAAATTTATACCACCTGCTAGCGATGGTTCAGGCGGCGGACTTTGCCAATTGAAATTCCGCAACGTGAATGGTAGCTGGCAAAGAGAGGTGGGGTACGAAGGTGGCAGTGGTGATTGTGGTGATTATCAACCTGTTGCATTTACCAATCTAAAAATAAATAGTTTACGTTTTGAAATTTATCCAAAGAAAGATCCTAAGAGTGCGGAAGCTCAAAAGGAATTAAATACTCAGATACAGCCAATGGTTCGTATGTACTTGGATGTGGGATCTAAACTACAGACTGTAAATTTTGATTTACATTTTCAGACATCATTAACGGCCAGAAATAATTAAATGAAAAAATTATTAAAACAATCTGGGGTTAAAAAAGGATCAGCTTTGCTGATAACCATTTTAATGATGGGAGTGTTAATGACTTTTACTTTGGGAATAAGTACATTGGTGATTAGAGAAATTAAAGTTACTCAATCGATTGTTGATGCCAATAAAGCTTATTATGCTTCAGAAGCTGGAGTTGAGCATGCGTTGTTGGGATTAACTAAAAACTTGGCGGGTTATGAACCTGCGGGAAAATTCGAAAAAGCAGATGCTGAAGCAGACCCGTTCCTGAATAAATACGATCCTAGTTATTCTTATGATTTCAGTACTTCCAATCAAACTGATTCAGTACCAAGCTTTTCAGATGATTCACCGATCTTTGTGGATAAAGCAGCCTTTACAGATTCATCTGGAGAGACTGTGGCTGATTGCGTGCTTTCCAACAGTAGTAATCCTTTTGCTTTTGCTTATACCAAAGACCAGCTATATCAAGACTGTCCTAGAGCTACTTATCGTAAACTAGGTCTAAATGAAACAGCTATTATTCCGCTTTACAGTACTGATTCTTCAGGAACACCAACTAGTGTTAATGATTTTTTGGTTGAATACTACCTTAATGTTAAAGATGGTAGTGCTCTCTATCCTCCATTCAATGGAATTAAATTAGAAAACTTTGACGTTCTACGATGGAAGATTTATGGACAACCTCTGGTTGACAATGGTGTACAGCGTACAGAATCAATTGCTGATTTTTATCCTGGAGTTACAAATAACTCTGCGGATAGACCGGTTTGTATTGGCACAGATGCCAATATTCGTGCAGTTAAACCTACTGCTGGTAAACAATCAGAAACATGTATCTTTCCAAGTTTAAGTAAACATACTCCAACTGAAGCTGATTTGGCTGGAGGTGCTGATCTGACCGATGTGACTTTATGGTCAGCAGCTCGTGAATGTTATCAGACAGATGCTGGAGTTGCTGTTACAGGTGGAAAACTTATTAAGGGTACTACGATAGGAGACACTACAGGTTGTCAGATGCGAGATTTTATTGATAATCATAAACAGAACTATTTGATTTTAACCAATATGGTTAATCCTAATGTTGTGGGAGCCGCTAATGTTAATGACCCATCACAATTGGCTCGTGCCGATATTTATTACAGAGTGATTGCACGACGGGATGATCCAACTTCTTCTACCAAAGCTCCTAAATTGGTAAAGGACTATGCTGAGATTAAGAGTTTGGGCTTTGCTGCCAATAACAATGTGGTGAAAAGTTTAGATGTGCATTACAAAGCCCCTGGGTTTTTACCAGTGTTTAATTTTTCTTTGTATAAAACTGCTGCTGAAGCAGCTTCTACACCTTAATATTTATGGCAAATATTCCTGAAAATCCGGGACAACAGCCAGAGGTCCAACCAAAGTTGGCACTAGGACAGCGTGTTGACAATTACTGGCTAGAGAAAAATGATTGGAAACGCATTAATGGTGGTTGTCCAATTTCTCCTGATCCGGTTGCAACCCTGAAAACGCTATCTGAAAATGTTCGTCCTGTGCATGAAAATTTAGCTGCGATGGTGCGGTCGTCTTTGGAACGTCGTGATAAACAGGGGCGTTCAATGGAAGAAATTTGGGCAGAGAAAATTTCTGCAGGTGCTAATTATGTCGGAGTTTTGGATGGTGTTTTCCATTTTTTCAAAGGAGAGGAAATTTTATCTGAGGACAATAAGGACTTAAAAATCTCTGCATTACCTGCAATTTTGGAATTTCGTGAAAAGGAGAAACAGGCAGTCAGGGATCGAGCACGTGCCGAAATCGCTGCATTAAGAGCTAATTTTCAACAAAGTGAGTTTACAACTTTTGTTGGAGTACCAGCTGCGGCGCCAACAGAAAATCCTGCTGAAACATATGTCCCACCTGGTGAGGTTATCCAGGGTGGAGGTTCTGTAGATGTTTAAAAATAAAAAAAATAAAAAGTTCCCATGTTTAAAATAAAATTAAAAGACAATTGGCTCGAAAGAAGGGTGATTTGGATGGCTGGGGGAGAAACTCCAACTGATGTACAAAAGCCACCTGAGAAAATCGATGCTGCTAAAGAGAAGCTGGACGCCGCAAAGATGGATGAAATTGCTGGTCGGATCAAAACACTTGATATTGCGCGAACTAAAATTGGCGATGGGAAAAACGTCGACGTTTACCAATTCAAACAGGCTTTGAAGGCCAAGCTTCAGGAAGGTGGCGATAAGAGTCTGGAAAAAACTCTCAATGTCAAAAACCTGGACGTCTACCTGATGAATGGATTATTGGAGAATTTGGGTAAGGCCGATGCGGTGCCGACCAAGATTGATCCGAAGGAAAATACTGAATTAACCAAGTGGTTGAAAGATAAAAAGGTGGCACAATTCGCGATTAAAGATGGTTTTTGGGCTTTTTACGATAATGGCAATCCTCCAAAAGCCGTACAAGATGATTACAAATTGGATGATCAGGATGCTAAAGATAAAGGTCAACCTGGTGCCAAAGCGGAAAATGCGGTTTTGAGTACTGGAGTGAAGAAATTGAAAGATCAGGAAAAAGCTGATGCTGACGCAGCAGCAAAAGCAGAAGTTGAACGAGTAAAACCAGATAATCTGGAGAAAGTAAATTCTGATAAGCCGGTACCCTTGGATGCGAAAATGACTATTGCCGATTTGACCAAACCGCTGGAACAGTCGACTTTGGATACCAATAAAAAACCAAGAATAACTTCAGCGGAAATTCAAAAGGCCTTGTCCAAATACATCGCTGAAAGTCTCGGCGACAATAGTGCCAATCCACAGATCACTCCGAAGCAGTTCAGTGATTTCATGAAGTTATTGATAGATAATAAATATACTGAAGCTTCCATAGTTAATGGTAAAATCGTATTCAAAGGTCCAGGCATCGAATCCAGCAATCCCAGCAATTTACAAAAACCGAAAGAAGGTGGAGGTACGGAACCCCGCGAAACCTGGGCGCATGAATCTCTCCAAGGAAGGGCTTTGGAAAAGAAGCAGACAGCGGAAAAAACTGAAGCTGTTGCCAAGAGTCCAAAACCGACTCCTTTGGATGGGACAGAAGCTGACGTCGCCAAACTGATCAGTGGCAAGGAAGCCCCGACAGATAAAGATTTGGCTAATGTAGACCAGCGTTACTTGCCGGCTTTACAAAACATTTTATCTTACAATGATGGAGGGCCGGTTAACCTTTCAATCCCATTTAATGATAGTCCTTTAGACTGTCAATTTTACAAGACGGGACGTGGCACTTATGTCTTAGCTTGGGAAGGCGGGAAAAATGATCGTTTTACCGAATATAATCCCAAAGAAAAAGGTCCGGCCGGACTCAAAGAGGCTCAAAAATATTTTGTAAATACTATCAACAGCGGTCAATTGCTTCAGCAAATTCAAGCCAATAACATTAAGGCGAAAGGCAAATTTGAAGAAAAGGGTATGGTGGTCGATGACGGTCCCAAAATTCTTCCCGGAGGTGCAGTTAAATATGAATTTGATTGGGCGACCGGTTTGGGAGGTGACCCTGATGTAACAATACGTCCTTTGCCGCATGGAGCTTTGTCAGTATTAGTGGAACAAAGTGATGTCGCTCTGGATGGATCCAAAAAATATGAATTCGTCGCTGGCGGCTTCCAGGACATGACCAGAACTTTAAAAACCTTGCAAAAGTATGCTGAAGCTCCGGATACGGAGAAAGCCAATATGAAAAGTGATGAAGCTGATCGTAGGTTCCTGGCCCAGGGCAAGGATGTTTTGCAGTTAGCAGCTACACCGGCCAATGCTGGCAAAATATTGCGTATCGACTCAGTAAAAGCCTTTAATGTCGATGCTAAATTCTCTGAGACGAATATGAAGCAGGGGTATAAATTGGACTTTGACTGGATGCAAAAACTGCAGCCACCCCAGAATCTCAGAATTTACAAAGTCGGTGATTCTTATGCGTTGAATTTGCAGCCGTCCAATCAGGATATTGGTTATGTTAAACCTCCTTTGGAACAGAATTTTGGTGAAGCAATGAAAATGGTGGCTTCTCAGAGGGAGTACATGACTACTCAAGGCGGAGAAAAGTTGATGGGAGAAAGGGTACAGAAATTACTTGATGTTTATAATGGTACGAAAGGTAAACTGGAATTCGCAGCCGGAGTGAAAATTGCAGCTGAATCTGGGGGGATAGTTTATTTGGCCCGTGAAGGTATGGCGGCGCGGAAGTTTGATTTTAACTTTGCACCGGGGATAGACCAGGCTGCCAATGAAGGTTATTTGGTAGCGAAAGGTAAGGCACTTTCAGCTTTAGATAAACCTGGAGAAAAACCTCAACCGCCTGAAAAACCGCTTGATAATGTATCTCCGAGATTGACCTTGGCTCCTGGTGCTACTGAAAGGCCGCCGGAAGAATTGCCTATAGATAGGTTGGAGAAGGGTAAGGCCGTTGACGCAATTATAAAAAATATTTATCCCGCCCATCTAGATTTGGCAAAACAATATCTTGAAACAAGGATGTTGACTTTGAAAATTGAAGGTGACAGTGAAACAAAGATTAAAGAATATAGCAAGTATGCCTGGAAAGCATTGGCGGATTATGCCAATGTCAAAATTGAAATTAGCGAAGATGTCGATTCAAAAGCAGTTCAAAAGAGAATAATCGATAAGGTTAACGGTAATAACTTCCAGAAGGAGGTTGAAACAAAACTCCAAGATTTGCCGGGATATGACAAGATTAAAGACTTACCTGGCACTAAATCTTTTGTTAAAGGATTAATCGATAATTTGGATAATGTTTCCATTTTCGATACTGGCATGGCAAATAAACCTGAGCAATTTGCCAAAGCTAAACAGGCTTATATCGACGGTTTGGCTAAATTGATACAGGATATCTTTGCCGCCAAAGATTATGCCAAAAAACCTGGTGAATTGAATGCCACTTATGACCAGAGGATAAGAACTGCAGTTTGGAGTGGAATTAGGTTACCTGAGAATTTCATCAAGGATTATGGCATCAATGAAGATAAAAAAGTTGTTTGGGACAAATATCAACAGGATCAGAAGGGACTAGATGCAGAACAAAAAGATTTTGACACAGCCAAAAATAATCCTCACCTGATGTCCTTTGCCGACTTTAGTAAAGAAACTATGGCTGGCGTTGGTCCGGATGCTTTGAGGATAATGCAACAAAACAAATCTCTGGATATGAGCAAGGTTTATCTGGCACGTACACCGGGTAATACACCAGTTAATCAAAATGTAATTCGATTTAATGTCACTGCTGGCCAGGCTCCCGATCAAATTCCTATCACTGTAGCAATCTTCAAACAAAATGGGGTGCTGAAAGTAGGAGCGGCCAATGGGTGGAATAATTTGAATTATGAAGCTTCCAAGGGGGCAGATGCTGGACCTGATCCGGTCAAAGATCTAGTTGATGATGTAGTGGCTCTGGGCGTAAATGAACGCATGTCTATGCCGATAGTAACGGATGTACCAAAAGTAACTCCAGATGTGCCGAAAGGGCCAGAGCTTGAAAGGAGTTATGCCCCATTTAACCAAAAGTAACTCCAGATGTGCCGAAAGGGCCAGAGACGGGCACTGACAAATTGGATGATAAAGCCACAAAAATAGCAATGGGTAATTTATTGGATGAGCCCGATCTCAATAAGCCTGAGAAATTTAAGGCATTACAGGTAAAATTAGCTGACTTAATTGAAAAAGGAAATTTACAGAATATGAAAGTACCGAAGGGGTATGCCGACAAAGAAACATTTATTAAAGATTTGAAAGCGGGAAATGTGACGGCAGATGTAGTTTCAAATTTCCTTGTATCTAATGAAATTGTACCAAAAAGCTCTAAATTGATAGAAAACTTGGAAGCAACCAAGGATGCCAAACAGGCTAAATCAGTGATATTGGATACAATAGCTCAAACTCACGGATTGATTGATGGCGATACACAGGTAAAAATAGGCCAGACTATGGATAAATTCAATATTCTCGATTTGAAGCTGCCGGCTGCATACACAACCGTGGAACAATTCAAGCTTGATTTAAAATCAGGGACAATTTTGCAACCTACATTCAAAGAGTTTGCGGCATTGAACAAGCCAGCTTAAAAGTTGACTGTTGACCACAATGTTTGTAAATTTTAGGGGTAAGCAATTACCCCTTTTTTAATGCCGAAAAAAATTAAGACTCAGTCGAAGTCCGGGTCCGGAAAATTTTACCTGACTACTTCAATTGCCTATGTTAATGCCGGGCCGCATGTCGGTTTTGCTATGGAACTACTGCAGGGAGATGCTTTGTCCCGCTATCACCGTTTGCAGGGTGATGACGTGTTTTTTATGACTGGAACTGATGAACATGGTTTGAAAATTGCCCAAGTGGCCGAAGAAAGGGGAGTTTGGCCACAGGAATTAGCCAATGAAAATTCAGCTTTGTTTCGTGATCTCACTGAAAAGCTGGGGCTTTCCAATGACTATTTTGTACGAACTACGGAGGATAAGCATGTGGAATTTGCCAAAGTAATGTGGAAAAAATTAGCTGATGCCGGTGACTTATATAAATCCCATTATGAAGGTTTATATTGTGTGGGATGCGAGCGGTTTTATCTGGAAAAGGAATTATTGCCGGACCTACTTTGCCCGATTCACAAAAAACCGGTTATTAAAGTAAAAGAGGAAAATTATTTTTTCAGGCTGTCCAAATATGCCGATCAAATTCGCGATAAAATTGCCAGCGATGAAATTTTGATAGTGCCAGAGTCACGTAAAAATGAAATACTGAGTTTTATCGAAGAGGGAGTAAATGACGTGAGTTTTTCCCGCCCGCGCGAGTCGGTCAAATGGGGGATTGAAGTGCCTGGTGATGAGGAACAATTGATGTATGTTTGGTGCGACGCCCTGACTAATTATATTTCAGTTATAGATCGAGAGCGCTATTGGCCGGCAGACGTACAATTGATCGGCAAAGATATTTTGCGCTTCCACGCGGTGTATTGGATTGGCATGTTGATGTCGGCTGGAATGGACTTGCCAAAGACTATCATGGTTCACGGATTCATCACTTCAGAGGGTGAGAAAATGAGTAAATCCCTAGGTAATGTGAAGGATCCATTTGAATATCTGGAAAAATACGGCCGTGATGCACTTCGCTATTTCTTGCTTCGGGAAATCCCCACACTGGGCGACGGCGATTTCAGCCAGGAGAGATTTAATATCGTCTACAATGATGAGTTGGCCAATACATTCGGCAATCTGGTCAGTAGAGTTTTGGCAATGAATAAAAAGTATTTTGAGGGAAAGGTTCCGGAGGCTGGAGCTGATGACGGTTTTGCCGGAGTGGTCGAGGTGATTTGGTCCAGGATCGATCTGGAAGTCTCGAGCTTTGATTTAAAAAAAGCGGCTGAGGCGGTTTTGGAATTGGGGTACGCCGCCAATAAATACGTCGAAGACAGCAAACCCTGGGTTTTGGCCAAGGAGGATCAACAAAAGTTAGCACAGGTAATTTATAATTTATTGGAGGTGATTAGGGTGATAGGACTGATGCTATTAATATTTATTCCTGACACTGCTGAAAAAATCCTGAAGGTTTATGATGGGAATTTTTCAGTTGGAGGATTTGTTTGGAAAAATCAAAGAGATTTTGGCCAACTTAAAACTGGCACGGCTTTGCATGATTTGCCGATATTGTTTCCGAAAATAATTTAGCCACCTGTTGATGAAGTACTTTTTGGTGGAGTGGCTGCTCCGCTTCCCGGGCTTCCAGAAGTGCTTGAATTGGTAGCAGGTTGATTGGAATTGGTGGTAAAGACAATGCTGATGGTAGTTCTGATAATTACCCAGGAGAAGATGATAATTAAAAGTCCTATAACAGCCCATTGCACGGTTTTTTTGGCTTTACCAATGAGAGCTTGGTCTCCATGTGAAACTACGGCAATTAGACCGGCAATGGCGATGACGATGATGGCTACTGGTGCCGCAACCGTAATCAATGCTCCTGCTAAAACCTGTAAAAGATAATTGCCGAAATAGGCTTCACTGCCTTGCTGTTTGAGCGTGTCTTGGGAAATAAAAACTCCGGGAGAATTATCCGGTTTAAGCGAGGTATCGAGAGTAATCCTGGCATTACAAATGGACAAATTCATCATGAGGATGGTTAATCCCAAAAAAATTAATGTGGCGAATTTTTTCCAAAAATTAATCATTTTATAAATATTATTTAACCGCCGGTGTTACTAGATGTTCCCCCTGGTGCTGAGGCGCTGCCAGGAGCTGGTGCAGCCGGGGCTCCTGCTGGCGCTGCGCTACCTCCAGTCGCTCCACCACCTGCTCCCGGTGTAAAGAATTGCAGGCTGGATACGCCGATTACTATCGCATAAGATACGGCAATGATGATTAAACCAATAATTGAGTAGATGACGATTTTTTTGCCCTTTTCAACCTGGTCGGATTTGCCCCTTGCAGTTACAAACATGACGCCACCGGCGGTTAAAGCGATTAAGGCCAACCCGCCACTGATATTGAGGAGGTTTTTCACCACATTGGCCAATACAACTTGCCATGAATTAGTTGTAGCAATCGCGTTTACAGCACCGATATTGGTTTTGCTGGTGTCAGCATTTTTATAGGTGAATTGATAGAATAATTCGTCAGGAGTAGCTATGGCATTGAGTGAATTATCGCTGGAGGATGAAGAGCCTGGGCTTCCGCTGGCTGGTGGTGGCGCGTCGGCTGCCAAAGTCAGGACTGGTAGAGTTGCTCCCAGCAATGCCAGTGTTATTAATATTACTCTAGTTGTACGGATAAATTTATTCACAACTTTAACTGACGTTATTGACGTTAATGGTAGAGAGGATAGCAACTATGGCATAAGACAGTCCGGCTACAACGACGCCGATTAAGGCATAGGTGAGAGTTTTTTTGGCTTTGTCGGCCACAGTTGAGTCGCCGTAGGCGGTCAAATATTGGATGCCACTAATGACGACGAAGACCAAGGCGAGACCACCGGTGATACCGATAATAGTGCTGGCAATACCGGGTAAAAGGGTGTTTTGCAGATAAGTTTTATTGCCGGTATTGGTGGTGTCATGTGGCAAATAAAGTTTCGTCCCGGATGGTATGGCCCCTTTGGGAATAATGGGGGGTTGGGTGACAATCCCTCCTGACTCACCACCACTGGGTGTGGCCGGTGGTGGGGCACCCTGGGCAAAGGCTAAACTATTGGTAAAGAAAATTATTATTAATGATAAGCCTATACTGATCAGGACTGTCCGCCAAGTTTTGATTAAAGATTGATGGATCATTTAACGAAGAAATTAGGATTGATGGTATAGAGGATTACAGCAGAGAGGAAGAGTAAAACCAGACCACTGATACTTTTGTAAACCAGAGCGTTGGCTTTACTGACACGATCCGGACTGTCGCCAGCAGTGGCCCGCATAATGCCGGCGATGATTAGAACGAGTACGGCGATGATGCCGCCAAGAGTCGCCATATAGCGGTAAACCTGTCCAATGTAAAAAAACAATAAACTATTCCCGGGGTCAGTGACATAAACCATGACGGGCTCACAAACTTTATATGTGTCGCCGACATTTAAAGGCATGCCAAGCTTATTAGTTATTTCCTCGGGAGAATCGGACTGACAATCAGTTGCGACAACATATTTACTCGTACATTTGCGAACCAAGGGTGATTGTGTGCTGGTTTCATCTTGTTTTTTAACAGTACAAATAATTTGACGGGCACAGCGAAAGGTGGTTTTCTCGTCGGCGACTCCCAGTGGTTCTTCGGTGATAACAACCAATTTGCCGGCCAATGACGGGTCGGGTTTGGTAGCGCCATCGGTGAATTGCGATGTGGAATTGATGGCTTCGCAGGTCTCGGCCCAGGTGACAGGAGCAGCCCAGACACAAAGTGTGGCCAGGGTGGTGAGGAGAATTAAATTGGTGAGAAATTTTTTCATCCGGCTTTATTTAGGTGCTGTTTCAAAAAATAAACTCTGGACAAAGGAAACGATAAAGTAGGCGGATAAAGTCAGCACTAATCCTACCAAAGCGCGAGTGAGGATTTCTTTTCCTCGGTTGATTTGGCTTTCATTACCAACAGAGCTCATCATCATAAAGCCCGCGACTACCACGGCTAGGAAACTGAGTGAGGCGGCTGTCAGTGAAATTAGATTGATCATTTGTAAAATGAAAGCGGCAACAGGATTCTCTGTCTGCAGATAAGCTTGCTTTTGAGTTCCGGTTTTGTCGGCGCCAGGAGACTCACTATCTACAGATAAGTATTTTCCGACATCAAACTGCTTATATTGATTTCGATCATAGGCAGATGGTGAAGTCTCCCCTCCTATCGCCAACTGTAAATTGCCCAACAATAATAAACTGGTCAGGAAAATTTTCAGAAAGATCCTCCAATTATTTGTTAACTTATTAAGCATTATGAGCGGTTGTTTCTAAGATATCTTCAGGGATATTGGCTAAAGCTGTTTCTTCATCGATAATTCCGGCTTCCAATAATTCAGTGACGGACTTTTTCATGGTCTGCATACCTTCTTTGTAGCCGGTTTCGATGGCAGAATTGAGTTGATGAGTTTTGTCCTTGCGAATCATATTGGCGACGGCATTATTCTTGATCATGATTTCCAGACCGGCAACGCGGCCATTACCATCTTTGGTTTTCATTAAGGTTTGCCAGATTACTGCCTGGAGTGTGGAAGCCAACTGCATGCGAATTTGGTTTTGCTGATTGGTGGGGAAGGCGTCGATAATTCTATCGATGGATTCAGCGGCTCCATTGGTGTGTAGAGAGGCAAATACCAAATGGCCGGTTTCAGCGGCTGTGAGGGCCAAAGCAATTGTTTCCAGATCACGCATTTCGCCAACCATGATTACGTCCGGGTCTTCACGCAAAGCGGATCGTAAAGCTTTTTGGAAACTCAAGGTGTGAGTACCAACTTCGCGCTGTTCGATAATAGACTTAACATTTTCATGGACGAACTCGATCGGGTCTTCGATGGTGATAATATGTCGAGCATCATTCTGATTGACTTCATTGATCATCGCCGCCAATGTAGTCGACTTACCTGAACCGGTTGCGCCGGTAACCAGGACCAGCCCGGCGGAAGAAAGAGCGATATCTTTTAATTTGTCCGGTAAACCCAATTCCTCCAGCGTATGGATGTTTTCGGGAATGACGCGAAAGGCGGCCCCGATACCTTTTCTCTGGACAAAGACATTTCCTCGGAAACGAGAAATAGAAGGGACTTCCAGGGAGAAATCCATGTCCAGGGAAGTAGCAAATTCTTCTTTCTGTTTATCGGTAAGGACTTCCAGGATGTAATCCTCAGCCATTTTTTTGGAGAGGATGGGATGCTCTTCGATCGCTACCAAATCGCCGTTGATGCGGAGGATTGGCTTGGAACCACTAGTGATATAGACATCCGAAGCTTTGTACTGAACTGCTGTTCTAAAGATTTTATCTAGTTGTGCCATAGTGGTCTTTTTAGTTTTTTGTTTTTAAATTTCTGATTAAGACTGAAGTTTTGATTCATATTTGACAAGCGCCCACGGAGGGCTCGCTCGCCTAGATCTTGAAATCATCAGGTGTGATACCATCTTCAAATCGGGGAAGCACATTTTCAATGGCAGCCCAATCGGTATCTCCGCTTTCCGGGACTATAATAGTGACTTTGTCACCAATCTCGGCTTTGAAATAAGTAACTGATGCCAATAAGACTTTATAGGATTTTCCGGTGGCTATGACCCGATATTGACCTTCATCATAAGTAAGCGTGCCAACAATTTTCTTTCGATCAACCGGTCCGATTTGCTTATAGAGAAAAGTACCGTCATCAGTGATGGTAAGTTTTAGGATATCTCCGGGAATGAGTTTGGATTTGGAGGCATAATTGGCCGGAACAGAGTAAATTCGTCCATCTGGCCCAATCATATTTTGACCATCGAAAGAACCTTCGATGATATGAGCGTCGCCGACCATTTTGTGTGTTCCGATTTTCTCGGCCATTTTGGCCAATTGGCTGTTTGCCGATTCACCATCCATTTCCGAGACCATTTGTTTGGCCGAACGGATAGAAGCTTCGGCGCTTTCCAGGATCTCTTTTATTAAAGCTATTTTTGAAGACTTAGCCATGACTTTTTTTTAAGTTTTTATTTTAGTTCGTTTAATTATACCAAAATAGGCGCTTTTAAACAATTAGAAAAGCCAAAACTTTCGATTTTGCCAAGTCTATTTTTGAACTCTAAATCAGGATGTTTTTTTGGTTTTTGACAAATATTTGTCCAGAAGATAGCGTCTGGTTGCTCCCATATTGGTAAAAATACGAAAGGTGAAGACGAAAGCGGCGGCCAAATAAAGGTCCAATCCTAATTTATCACCCAGAATAGTGATCAATACCGAAAGGATAATGTTGAAAATCAGCCCGCTGATAAAGATTATTCCGTCAAATTGATCATTGGTAGCCTCGGCTCGGATGGCCCCGAAAAGGGCGTCCAGAATACCCATAATTATTACTGCCGAGTATTTGGTTAACTCGATCGGTATGGAGAAATTAAGAGTTAAACCAATAATAGTTCCGATTAATATTCCGAGGAAAGCCCAGGTCATAGTTTAAGGAGGTTATTTTTTCTTATAAATGACTTTTTCCGCATTGGCACTGGTTATTCTTAAGTCTATATATTGAAGAGGAGTATTGTAAATGTCTAATTTGGGCAGAGCCCTTTTTAACTTGTCAATTTGGGGAAGCATGTTCTTGGTAAGGTCAAACCAGACATCAAACCCCTTTTCGGTCCTCAAATGAACTTCACGGGCCGGTTTGAGGTAATTGGCTTCGACAACCTTCAGACCAAATTTTTCTTCAAATAGATTAACTAACTTGATGATATAGTCTAGTTTCTCATGATCCAACGGATAAGAATTTATGCTCAAAGCTTCTTTGGAAGAAATACGGATATAAGGTAAATCCGGGTTTTCATCGTTTTCCACAATAGTCATTCCATTGGTGTTGACCTCGAATTTTTTTTCTACTTTGAGCCCATCGGCTCCATCCATTGTATTGATAATGTTGGCTGCTACAGGAAATTCTTCCAGATCTATTTCAATGCTTTTGGGAAATACTTTTTTTACTTGAGCAAATTTGTACTGGGGATTGTCTTTGAGTATTTGAGCGGAAAGGGCAGTCTCATTAAAAAGGAGAATATTTTGATTAAGTAAGCTTTGAGTGACCAGTTCGTTTAATTTCAAATTATTGGTGATAACTGTGCCTTCATCATAAATTTGGAAATCATTAATCTGAAAATAGTCAGTGAAATAAACCACATAGGTGAGACCTCCGATGATAAATAGAGACAATATTACTATCAAAATCTTTTTCCAACGAGGATTCTTGTGTCCGGTCAGACGGCCGGGTGGTCTGGCTAAAGCGCTGACGGGAGTCTTACGGACTTTTTTGCGGATTTTTAATTTGGGAGAAAGTCCAGCCTGATGAGTGTTGGCATAAGGTGATTTGGTTTGGGAAATTGAGGCACGACCGAAAACCCGACGTTTACTTTTGATTTCTGGGCGGTTGGGTTTATCGAAAAGGCTTTTTTTCTTTCGACGGCCGAAAAGTGCCATTCTGGAAGCTTAAAATTTTCGCCTCCTAAAGATATAGTATGCCGGTGATAGTGACAAGTAGAAGACCGGTAAATCCGATGGCTAATGGTTTGAGAAGTTTACGGTTTCCAAAGAAGTAGGCTGTCGGAAGTTTTTGAATAAAATTGAGAAAAAGGATTCCCAGAACGATATTTTTGGCTACTTCCAGTGAAATTGTTTTACCGGCGATGTCAGCGGTAGAGATAATAATTGGGTCATCGACAGCGAGAAAAGCCATTAGACCTGACAAAATATAGTAAATTCTGATGTCGGTAAAATGCAAGATCAGATTTGCGGCGACAATAGTGATAGTGATGAATACCGTTAGTTGAACAGCATTTTTCAGGTTTAACGGAGATTCTACCTGAACCATGTCTGTAGATTTATCAGCTTTTCTGATGGGCTTTTTTTTGACACGTTGACTATAGAAATGGAAAAATGCTCCGGCCAAAAGTAAATAAATACACATGGCGAGCATGCCGGGGAAGACCAGGTCGAATAATTGCGCGTTAATTGTTCGTATTAAAATAAACATCTTTAAAAAACTGCTTCCACAAGCCAAAAATATCCCGGCGACAAAAGGATAAACCAGATTTGGTGATTTTTTACTGGCTGTAGCTAAATTTAATGAAGTAATAGTGCTGGAATAAAAGCCGCCAATCAATCCGGTTAAACTGTAGGCTTTGTTGCGATCATATAATTTGACTAGAATATAACCCAAAAAATTGAGGCCACTGATGATTACTATCAATAACCAGAGGCGGTATGGATTGAGAATGTCGGTCTGAATATTTCTGGTGTCGGTGCTCAGTCTGTTTGATCCGGGCAGGTTTTTTGATGACGGAAAAGCAGGAGTTTCTACCAGTTGTACTTGCTGGGTGGTCGGTATCAGGTAATTGAGAACCTGTTGATCATAAGCGTGATTTGGCAGAAAGGGTAAGATGATAAAAGCAATCATGACAAATTTGGCGGCATCAATTATCTCGGCGTAGTTGATAACATAAACGAACTTATGCAGCGTATATTTGAGGGAAAGAACCAGTGTGGCGATGATGGCAACGGCCAAAGCTACTTGAATCTCTCCATAAAAGGCTAGGCCGCCCATCAAAAAGACCAAGAGAAAACTGATAGAAGTCTTATAACTAATGACTTTTTCTTTACCATGGTTTTGGACGATCGGTAACAAGCCGATCATAATCACTGCAATTAGAATGATTAGAAACACCCAAGGCGAGATCAGTTGACTGAGATAAACGGCCACTCCTCCCAAGATTCCACCGAGAATGTCGGTACGAATGCCGATGGGGCTTTTCTCTTTGTTAATCTGGATGGACTTCTCACGTTCCAACCCAACTATGGCGCCGATTACTGCCCCGATAAAAAGTCGGAAAATCGCGGTATTAATATCTAATATCATATTTTGGTATCAAATCCCTGGATTATACCATAATTTTCTCTAGAAGGTAAGCCCTGAAGACCGGTTTACATTTAAAAAAGCATCTACCAAGGGTTGGAAAAGTAGATGCTTGGAAAGAAAATGAATTATTAGGCAGCCTAAGCTTTTGTCATGCGAGGCTTTGCTACTTTTTTAGCAGTTTTTTCGACCGCGTTTCTTTGTCGTGGGGGAAGTTTGACCTTTTCCACTTTTTTACCGTAACGAGCTTCAAACAAGGCGGCTAACAGTGGAGCTTTTCTGATTTTAGCTTTAGCCTTATTGGCTCTTTTACTGAGTTTTGATTTGGGTCTGGTGGCGTTCATGGTATGGAGGCCATGTTGGTGATTGACGTGCTTATTAGACATAAAAGGGGAATTAGGGTTTCTGATGAAGCGGGACTATTAAAACCGAGCTGGAGCCAAAAGTCAAATTAATCAATTTCGTCGAAGCAGATTTAAAACTTTCCTCCACGCTTGCGATCCACCTCTCTGAGGAATTTTTTACGCAGACGGACTGATAGAGGGGTGATTTCCACCAATTCATCGTGTTGGATGAATTCCAAAGCGGTTTCCAGTGTGACGGGACGATGTGGGGTGAGCTTGATGGCTTCGTCGGCTCCACTACTACGCATATTACTCATTTTCTTTTCTTTGGTTGGATTAACTACCATGTCTTCAGAGCGAGCATTTTCACCAATAATCATCCCTTCATAAACCGGGGTTACGGGAGGAATGAAAATAATTCCCCGTTCTTGTAAATTGTAGAGAGAAAAGGCCACAGCGGTACCTTGTTCGCCGGAAATCAAAACTCCATTTTGACGTTGAGGAATTTCGCCCTTGTAGTCGTCGTATTTGATAAAGCTATGATCTAAAAGGCCTTCGCCTCTAGTATCCATAATGAATTCTGAACGGAAGCCCAGTAAACCACGAGTGGGGATTTCATACTCCAATCTGGTGATGGCGTTTTCAGTTTTCAAATCCTTCATTTCACCTTTGCGTCGTCCCAATTTTTCGATGACCGTGCCGGCAAAATTTTCCGGAACAGTGATGATGGCCTGTTCGATTGGTTCCATTTTTTTACCATCAATCATTTTCATGATTACTTCCGGTTGGGAAACCTGTAGTTCAAAGCCTTCACGGCGCATATTTTCCAGTAAAACAGAGAGGTGTAATTCGCCACGTCCGGAAACTTTATAACCATCGGTTCCGTCCATTTGCTCGACACGCATACCGACATTGGTTTGTAATTCTTTGTCTAAACGATCCTTAATGTGACGAGTAGTGACAAATTTACCTTCCTTTCCGGCGAAAGGTGAATTGTTCACCAGGAAGTTCATGGATAAGGTCGGCTCGTCGATTTGGATGAGGGGAAGGGCGATCGGATTGGCCGGGTCAGCAATAGTTTCACCGATAGTAATATCGGGGAAACCGGCAACACAGACGATTTCACCGGCTCTGGCTTCAGTTACTTCAACCTGGCGGACACCTTCATAAATATAGATTTTAGTAACTTTGCCGGGCTTTTTGGAGCCATCTACTTTGCAGATAGTGACATTTTGTCCGAGTTTAATTGAACCTTTTAGGACGCGACCAATGGCGATGCGACCGATATAGTCGTCATAGGCCAGGTTGGTAGCCTGCATTTGCAAAGGTTCTTTTTCCAGACTCTCATCATAGAGTGGAACGTGTTTGAGAATAGTTTCAAAAAGTGGAGTGAGATCTTTGCTTTCATCGGAGAAATTGTATTTGGCGACGCCTTCGCGGCCAATGGCATAAACGATCGGAAAATCCAATTGTTCATTGCTAGCGCCCAGTTTGACGAATAGATCGAAAACCATATCGACAACGGCTTCGGCTCGTTGGTCTTGGCGATCAATCTTATTTATGACTACGATTGGCTTGTGCCCGAGTTTGAGGGATTTGGAAAGAACGAATTTAGTCTGAGGCATTGGTCCTTCTTTGGCATCAACTAAAAGGATTACACAATCGACCATTTTTAGAACGCGTTCTACTTCTGAACTGAAATCGGCATGGCCGGGAGTATCGACAATGTTGATTTTGACGCCATTGTAAACGGCAGAGCAGTTTTTCGCTAAAATGGTGATGCCGCGTTCTCTTTCTTGGTCATTTGAGTCCATGATCAATTCACCCACTTTTTCGTGAGAATTGAAAGCACCACCCTGTTTAAGTAGGTGGTCGGTTAAAGTAGTTTTACCGTGATCTACGTGCGCGATTATCGCGATTGACAGAGTTTTCATAAGTGGATTGTAAAATAGTTTACCCCTTCAGACCAGCGCATGGTAGCCCAAGGCAAGCCGATACGCAACTAAAACTGAGTTAAATTTCTTCAAAAGGTGATTTTTTAGCGTTTTGTGCTATAATTCAAAGAGCAGTGTTTTACTCAAATGGATAAATTAGATCTAAAAACAGAGGCTGAGACGATGGACTTTTCTACTGAATTCAGTGGAAAGGAATTGGTTCTGATTCAGAAAATCAAGCTGGGGGATTTGGAAAATGATCCGGGGCTCAAAATGACTTTTGTGGCCTGGGTGAATCGGAATTTGGGTGAATGTGAAAAAGATGAAATTCCACAAGCCAATCTGTTTTTTTTACTAAAAAAGGCTAAACTGCTCTTTTCGGCAGGTGAGTTCGATGAAGCTTGGCGTGATTTATTTGATTTACGCACTTTAGCTGCCAATTTGGGCCGAGAAGATGTGGTAGATGAGGCTAATGCGATTTTGCTAGAGATAGCCGAAAGAATATAACATCAAGCTTTGGGAAGATCGAGCTTAGTTTCCCGATGCCATTTTTTCTCTAACAGACGGAGATGTTGGCGATGCTTTTTGTAATTCGGATCAAATTGACTGACTGTCGCCCAAAACTGTCTTGAATGATTCATCTGAAAAAGATGGCTGTATTCATGGATGACGATATATTGTTGAACGTCGAGCGGAAGTTTGGCCAGATCGATATTGAAGTTGAGGTTGTGATTGGCGGAAGCCGAGCCCCAGCGTGAAGTCATTTTTTTGTAACGGATGGCTTGGATTTTACGAGGAGCAAATTGGCGAAGCAGTTCTAGGGTTTCTTTGGTTACTTTCTCGGTGGAGCGGCGATAGAGTTTGTGGATCAGGTTTTCCAACTGAACTTTTTGCTGCTTGGAACTTAGGTCAGCACAAAGTGTGGCCAAGGCAAAGTGATCTCTAATTTCCAATCTAGATCTTTTCAAAGGGTGATAACCTATTTGTAGGAAAAGGTCTTTGCCTTGATAGATGATCTTTTTCATGTCAGTTTCTATTTGATGTAACTTATGCTCGATGATCTCTTTAAGATTTATATATAGACTATGAACTATTTTTTAGCAAAAACCGAGCCTTCCAGTTATTCGATTGATGATTTAGAGGCAGAACAGGTTGCCACCTGGAATGGCGTGAAGAACCCCCAAGCTATTAAATTTATCAAGGAGATGCGGCCGGGCGACCGTGTATTTATTTATCATTCTGGAGGACAGACAGGAATAGCTGGATTGGCGGAGGTCATTTCTGATCCTGAACCCGATCCAAAAATAAAGAAATCCTGGAAGGTTGATTTGAAATTTCTAACCAGCTTTGATTACTTGATTACTTTGAGGGAAATAAAGGAGACCGGGAAATTTGCAGATTTTCGTTTGGTACGTCAAGGGAGGCTTTCGACAATGTCTGTTCCGGAGGACTTTGTGGAATGGTTGAAAATAGAAAAACACTTAAAGTTTTAGATGAAATTAATTAATAGTGATTTTGATCAATTAGTGAAGCGGGCTTACCAGAAAATTCCCGCTTATTTCAAAGATCAGATGGAAAATGTCGATATAACGGTGGAAGACTTGCCGCGACAACAGTATGTACGAGAAGGAGAGCTGTTACTTGGCTTATTTGAGGGTGTGCCGAAAACGGCCTGGTATTCCTCAAGTTGGGGAGTACAGCCAGGTAAAATTACACTTTATCAGGCGAACATTGAGGCTTCGGTGAAAAGCTGGAGTGAATTGGACAGGTTAATTCTGGAGGTTTTAATGCACGAGATCGCCCATTATTTCGGCTATAATGACCAACAGATGATCTATATGGATGCCAAATTACGACAAAAATTAAAAGCTCATTGAAAAGGTCATTTCCCCTTTATGAGAAATCCGTTTTGATAACGCTTTCTACCGCTTCTGCGGAATTACAAGCCATTAATTTTAAGCGTAATTCTTTGGCTCTGGGGAAATCTGTGCAATACCAGCCGAGATGCTTTTTCATGGGAGCGAAAGATTTATCTCCTACACCGAAGATTTGTTCGTATTTTTGGCAATGTTCGATGGCGACTTGTAATTTTTCTTCAATGTTGCGTGTTTCGCCCTGAAAAACCCAGGGTTCGCCAAATGAACCACGGCCGATTAATACTCCATCTACTCCATAATCTACAATTTTCTGATGGGCTTCCGGTAATGATTTGACATCACCATTGCCGAGCAAGGTTGTGGTTAGTCCTGAGGAATGTACCAATTGAGCGGCTTTGGCGATTTCTTCCCAATTGGCCTCGCCTGAATACATTTGGCGTAAAGTCCGCCCATGGAGAGAAATATTGGCCGGCTCGGTTTGTAGAATTACCTTGATCCAGTCAGTAGTGACGATTTGATCGAAACCGATCCGGGTTTTGATGGAAATCGGTAATTCCAGGCGTGATGGTTTTAAACCGGATTTGACCTGTTTTTCTCGCACATATTGCGCAATATCCGGGTGAAGGTTAGCGGATTCTAAAGTTTTACCGTTGGCCCAGTCTTGGGCTGCCCGCTGACAAGACTTGATGATTTCCACGGCTAATTCGGGAGTGCGGATCAAGCCTGCCCCGGCACCATTTCCGGAAACCGATTTGGACGGGCAGCCCATATTGATGTCGATACCATCAAAACCCAGTTCACAGACTACAAAACAAGCCTTGTAAAAGGCTTGCGGAGTGGCTCCATAAATCTGTGCAACCACTGGGCGTTCGACTTCATCATAGAGAAAAGCAGCCAAGGCTTTTACTGCCCCGTGATGCAGAGCTTCGACATTGGTAAATTCTGTGATATGCAGACTAGGTCGACCGTATTTGGCTGTAATAAAACGAAAAGCAGCATCAGACACACCGTCCATAGGTGAAAGTCCGATAATCGGTTTTGTTAAATTTTCCCAAAATCCGCGCTGCATAGTATTTATTATTTTTGAGCCTAATATTTAGCATTAAAATATGCGTTTCGTCAATTAGAGGTTTGATTTAGTTGATAAAAGATGATTAATTATAAATAAGACAAAAATTAAAAAATATATTATGGCAAGATTAGCGAAAGCAAAATTTGGCAAAGTTAAAAAATCGATCAGGAGAGCCGCGGAACGTAAAGCCGGAGATTTTTTAAATGCTGAGGAATTGCAATGGTTTAAAGACTATCATGCCTATACCAATTATATGGGGGCGGCAATGCTTTATCTGAAAGATAATTTTTTGCTGCGTCGACCTTTGGCGAAGGATGATATCAAGGAGAGAATTTTGGGGCATTGGGGAACTGTTCCCGGCTTGAATTTTATTTATGCACATGCCAGTTTTTTGGTTAAAAAGTATCGACAAGAAGCGATGTTTATTACTGGCCCCGGTCATGGTGCTCCAGCTATTTTGGCCAATGTCTATGCCGACGGGACTTTAACCGAATATTATAAAGACATCACCCGTGATGAAGTAGGATTGGGTAAACTGTTAAAAGGTTTTTCTTGGCCATATAAATTCCCAAGCCATGTGACGCCCGATGTTCCCGGCTCTATTTTGGAAGGAGGTGAATTGGGATATAGTTTGGCAACTGCTTTCGGAGCAGCCATGGATAATCGTGATTTACTGGTAGTTTGTGTGATTGGTGATGGTGAAGCCGAGACTGGTCCTTTGGCGGCAGCTTGGCATTCCAATAAATTCTTGAACCCTTTGGAATCCGGGGCGGTTCTACCGATTGTGCATATTAACGGGTATAAAATTTCCGGACCTTCGATCTATGCGACGATGAGTGACAAAGAATTGGAAAATTTGTTTAAAGGTTACGGTTACAAGCCATATTTTGTCGAAGATCAAGAAGAAATGCTGCACGAAGATATGGCCAAGCAGATGGACGCCGCTTACCTGGAAATTAAAGAGATTTGGCGAAAAGCCCGTGAAGAAAAATGTGTGACCAAAACTGCCTGGCCGGTGATTCTTTTCAAATCTAAAAAGGGTTGGACCGGAACAGAAAAAATCGGTGATAAAAAGATCGAAGATAATTATCGATCCCATGGCATTCCATTGAAGGAACCCAAAACCAACCCGGTTGAGTTTAAAGCACTTTGTGAATGGCTTGAATCATATCGTATGATTGACAAAGTCGATCAAAAAGGCCGTCCATTGGCAAAAATCCTGAAATATTTGCCAACCGGTAATTTGCGGATGGCAAAATGTAAACATGCTTATGGTGGAGAATTGGTAAAAAATTTACCAATGCCTAAATTGGATAAATATGAATTTAAAGGAAATCATGGGGAAGCTATGGGTGAAGCGACACTGATTGCCACAGAATGGTTGAATGATGTCTTTATGATGGATAAGAAAAAGAATAAGATGCTCCGCTTTTTCTGTCCTGATGAAACTGAGTCCAATAAAATGACTAAACTATTGTATGGCCCAGGACGAGAATATGTCTGGCCAGTTAAACCTGAAGATGAGTGTATCGTTACATCTGGCCGAGTGATTGAAATGCTCTCTGAACATACTTTATTGGGACATCTTTTAGGATATAACTTGACCGGACGGCATGGAATGTTTGCTACTTATGAAGCTTTTTCGATGATTAATGTCAGTATGGTCGACCAACATTGCAAGTTTATTAAACAAGCCAAAAGGATCAAGTGGCGTAAACCGATACCCTCACTGAATTATTTACTCACCTCCAATTGTTGGCGCCAGGAACATAATGGATTTTCCCATCAGAATGTCGGTTTTATCAGTAATTCATTGGAGAAACATCCAGATATATTTTCAGTTTATTTCCCTTCATGCGCCAATGGTTTAATGGTGACTTGGGAAAGTAATTTCAAATCCAGGGACAAAGTCAATGTAGTGGTGGCCGGTAAAACAGCCATGTCTCAATGGTTGTCAATCAAGGAGGCTCGCCAGCAAGATAAAAACGGTGTCATGATTTGGGACTGGATAGATCCTGTGGCGGCCAAAAATCCGGATTTGATATTTGGATGTGCCGGCGACTATATGTTGGAAGAAGTGATGGCTGCCATTGAAATCTTACGTCATGAAATTCCTGAATTTAAAACCAGAATGGTCTATGTCAGTGAAATGACTTCCAAAGGCTTTGGAACCGTGAAGAAGCATTTGGGTGGAGAAAATGTGAAGGAATTTGAAAAATATTTCGGACATACTCAGCCAATCATTTTCAACTTCCATGGCTATCCGATCACTGTAAAAAAACTGCTGTTTGGACACCCTCATGCTGATCGTTTCAGTATACATGGGTACAATGAAGAAGGGTCGACCACCACGCCTTTTGATATGCAATATCGCAATGGGACATCGAGATTTCAGTTGCTGATTGAAGCAATGGAAAAAGCCGGATTAACCAATAAAAAGTATGCCCGTAAGGCTAAATTCATAATATCCAAATACAGGAAAAAACTGGCTAGGCATAAACCTTACATAATTGCTAATGGAGTGGATATGCCGGAGGTTGTTAATTGGACATGGGAGAACTAAATCTGTAAACCGATTTTTTGATAGAAATTTTGAACGGCGTTTTTAATATCGGCCGGAGAAAATGGTTTTTCGATAAATCCATCGATAATTTGTTCCGCCTCGGCTGCTTTGATCTGATTGAGATCTTCTGAGTCTGCTGCGGCACTCATTATAATCATACCGATTTGGAGAGATTTTCTGGTTTCATAACTAATCTTGGCCAAATCCAGTCCCAGGCCTCCAGGCATGTGGTAATCGCTTAGAATTACACTTTGAGGTACATTGAAATTGTTGATAGCCTGCTTTCCTTCCTGGAAATTGATGGCTGAGCTGATATTTTTGAAGTCTTTGTTGGTGATTCTTTTGACAACTCTTATGATCGCCGGCTCGTCATCTATGACAAGTAATTCACGATCCTGATATGTGTAAATATTGGTCATTTGCGGGGTTTATTAGCTGCGATTCTAACATTTATTATACATATGTCAATGTCTGTAGTTTTTTGGTAAATTTCCTTTTTTGGGCTTTTCTGCGTAAAATAGGAGTTGAAAACAAATAACTGACAAATAATGAAATTCTTTTTAGATACGGCGAATTTGGCTGACATCAAAAAATATGCGGCTTTTGGGATAGTTGATGGAATAACGACGAATCCGACTTTGATTGCCAAAGAAGGAGTTTCTTTGGAAAAAAGAATTAAAGAAATTTGTGAAGTGGTGAATGGACCGGTTAGTTCAGAAGTAATAGCCACTGATTATGAAGGAATGGTTAAGGAGGGATTGAAATACGCCAAATGGGCCAAGAATGTTTATGTGAAAACCCCCATGACCACTGATGGGATAAAAGCCTGCCAGAAACTCACTAATGAAGGTGTCAATGTAAACGTAACTTTAATTTTTTCAGCGAATCAAGGTTTGATAGCGGCCAAGGCAGGCGCCAAACTGATCAGCCCTTTTGTGGGTAGACTGGATGATATTTCTGAGAATGGTATGACAGTGGTCGAGGATCTGGTCATCATGATGTCTAATTATCAATTTGATACCGAAATTCTGGCTGCCTCCATTCGCCATCCTCGTCATGTAACGGAGGCTGCCCTGGCTGGGGCAGACATTGCGACAATTCCGCCGGCGGTATTGGACTTGATGTTTAAACATCCTTTAACAGACAAGGGTTTGGTGACTTTCTTGGCAGATTGGGAAAAAGTTAAAAAACTGCAAAAATGATTGAATTCGACTTTGAAGCATTACAAAAAGTGGATCCAGCTCATGGTTTTTTGAAATCAGAAGCTAAAAGATACGCTCAGGAATTGCCCGGAGTATTGGATCTGGTGAAAAGTCGTGGGCAAGGGTTTTATGAGACTTTGGATGATCAACAGGTAATAGATAGTATTAAGAATTATGCGATCGGAGTGCAGGGAAAATATCGGGATGTGGTGATATTGGGTATCGGTGGGTCGGCTTTGGGAGCAATTTGCTTGCATCAGACTCTGGGGGATTTGTTTGGTGAGAGAGTTGGTGATTGGCCCCGTCTAACAGTATTGGACAATATTGACCCGGTATTGATTTTCGAATTTGAAAAAAATGTGGATTTAAGCTCTACTCTTTTTCTGGTGATAACCAAATCCGGTGAGACTCCAGAAACTTTGGCTCAATATTTATATTTCAGGAATAGAATTGATTCATGGAAATTAAATTGGCTGGAACATTTTGTTTTTGTGACAGGTCCGGGTAAAGGTTTGTTGAGACAAGTTGCCGCTAAAAACCCAAACCTTCCTATTTTTGATATACCTGAAAATGTTGGTGGAAGGTTTTCAGTTTTGACTGTAGTTGGCCTGTTGCCGGCAGCTTTGATTGGCATTGATATAGAAAAATTGATTAAGGGTGCGAAAACACAACGAGAATATTTCCTAACGACAGATTTTAAAAAGAATATGGCTTTTCAGCTGGCAATTGTTCAACATTCTTTATATCAAAGAGGCAAAAATATTACGGTAATGTTTCCTTATGCGCAGAAATTGTTGAAACTGGCCGATTGGTATAGACAACTTTTGGCTGAGAGTATTGGTAAAGAAAATGATCGTGCCGGTCAGAAAGTGAATGTAGGGATTACTCCGGTAATTTCTCTGGGAGTCACGGATCAACATTCTCAAAATCAACTTTACCAGGAAGGTCCAAATGATAAGTTTTATATTTTTATGAATGTGGCCAATCCTTCTGCTGATTTGAATATTCCTAATCCACAGACCTTTGGTAATGGTCTGGAATATCTGCAAGGGGTGACTTTTGGGAAATTGTTGAAAACTGAAATGGAGGGTACTATTGACGCTTTGTTGACTAAGGATCGCCCGATAGTAAGGATTATCATGGAAAGCTTGGATGCGGAGAATTTGGGTGAGCTTTTACTGTTTTTTGAAGGATCAATCGCTTTTTTGGGCGAGTTGCTGAACGTTGATGCTTTTGATCAACCCGGGGTAGAGCTTTCTAAAAAATTGACTAAAAAATTGTTAAAAAAATAATATGGATTTACCTCAATTAGGCAAACCACTCAGTTCTGAACAGTTGGATCTAATGAGAGTATTTGCCAAAGATTGCCGCTGGATGATCTTGGAAATGACAAAAAATGCGCAGAGCGGACACCCGGGTGGATCGCTCTCATCAATTGATTTTTTGACTGTACTGTATCTGGGGGTAATTTCTCAGACCGGGGAGAAAGTGGTTTTCTCTAATGGTCATATTTCCCCTGCTGCCTACAGTATTTTGGCGGAGTTGGAGCTTGTGGACCGGGACGATTTGGTGAAGAATTTCCGTAAATTTGGAAGTGTTTTTGAAGGCCATGTAACCAGGCTGGTTCCGGGAATCTGGTATGGGACCGGTCCTCTGGGAATTGGGGCAGCTGTGGCCAGTGGTATGGCCTGGGCGGAAAAACATGCTCAAGTGGGGAGAAGGGTATTTGTGACTATTGGTGATGGTGAAGCGGACGAAGGAGAGATTTATGAAATGATGAATTTTGCGGCTAAATATGCTCTGGATAATTTGATTGTGTTTTGTGATTATAATGGAGTCCAACTGAGTGGTTCTACAGCCGATATTATGCCCTTGAACATACCGGGACATTTCCGGGCGGCCGGCTGGGAAGTAATCGAGATTGATGGCCATGATTATCAGCAGATTTGGGCTGCTATCGATCAGGCTGATCAGATCAAAGGCCGCCCAATCTTGATTCTGGCGAAAACAGTAATGGGTAAAGGGGTTGATTTTATGGAAATAGATGGATTGGCCCATAAAGCTACTTGGCACGGGAAAGCGGCGTCTGTCCAACAAACGGCTGCGGTGATTGAACAATTTGCACTTACAGCCGAAGAAAAGACTGTCTTGGAAGAATTTCAAAAGCAAATTCGCTGGAAGATGGAGCAGCCAACGTTACAATGGCCGGAATTGAATGAACTAAATCCAGGACAGCCTCATCTATATACAATTGATGAATTAACCGACTGTCGTTCCGCCTATGGATTGGCTTTGAAAGAATTGGCAGAATTGAATGCCAATGTAGTGGCGTTGGATGCTGACTTGCGAGGATCGGTGATGACCAAATTTTTGGCTGAAAAACTTCCTGACCAACATCTGGAATGTGGTATCGCCGAACAGCAGATGGTGTCTGCCGGAGGCGGACTGAGTTTATCGGGTTATGTGCCATTTGTTTCGACATTTGGGGCATTTATGACATCGCGCGCAAAGGATCAGGCCAGAGTTAATGATATCAATCTGACCAATGTCAAAATGGTGGCTACGCACTGTGGTCTTTCAGTTGGTGAAGATGGGCCTACTCATCAAACTATTGATGATATGGGGTCGATGCTCGGGCTACTCCATACCAAGGTGATTGAACCGGCTGACCCCAATCAAACCGATCGAATTATCCGCTATATCGCGACTCATAATGGTAACTTCTATGTGAGAATGGGGAGACACAAATTTCCTATAATTACAGACATCGATGGGCGGCCCTTTTACGGTTTAGACTATCAATATGTTTATGGCCGAAGTGATGTAATTCGAAGTGGGAAGCTTTTAACAGTAATTGCCAGTGGGGCGACTGTTTTTGAATCTTTAGAAGCCTGGCGAGAATTGTCTGCTCGAGGCAAAGCTTTTGAACTGGTGGCGGTCAGTTCGATCAAACAGTTTGATCAAAACTTAATTGAGGCGATCAAAAAGACCGGGAAGGTTTTGACGATAGAAGATCATAACTTAAAATCCGGTTTGTCTGCACAAATAGCTGCTTTGATAGTAGAGAATAATTTGTCAGTCACTAGTTTCCAGAGCTTAGGAGTAAAGGTATATCAGTCTTCCGGCAAAGCTGAGGAATTGTATGCTAACGCTGGCATTTATTGTAAAAATATAGTAGAATACATAGATAATTTGTAAATATATATTGTTTATCTATTAAAAATGAAAAAGATTATTGAGTTAGTCGGAAAACATGCTAAAGCCAAAACCCTGGATTTACGGCTTGAACTGAAAAAAAAGAATCATTTCCGGATCGCTATTTTTGGATCGGCCAGAATTCAAGCCGGAGATAGGGTTTATAAACAAGTGTTTCAATTAGCGAAGCTGATCGGAGAGGCTGGATTTGACGTAGTTACCGGTGGTGGTCCGGGTTTGATGGAAGCCGCCAATGCCGGTCATAAAGCCGGTGACACAAAAGACCTACATGATTCAATCGGGTTGGTGATCAAATTACCCTGGGAAAATAAAGGTAATGAATATTTGGAAATCGCTCACCGCTATACACATTTTTCCAGGCGTCTGGATGCCTTCTTGGCCTTGAGCGACATTATGGTCGTGAATAAAGGAGGGATCGGATCACTTCTGGAATTATATTATATGTGGCAACATTTGCAGGTTAATTTGGTCGAATACAAGCCGATTATTTTGATCGGTTCAATGTGGGAAGATTTGATTAAATGGATGAAAAAGACGACTCTCCCCGAGCATTTAGTCAGTCCGGAAGATTTCGATTTTATCTATATTGCCAAAAATAACCGTGAAGCCATGGCAATGATTAAAGAATTCCATAAATTAAACCAGCTGGAACATGGTTTGAGAAAGATCGAATGTAAGGGAACTCGCTGCGTAATTCCTAAAAAGAAAAAAACTCCTAAAACTACCAAAGCTACTAAAGCTTCCAAAGCCTATAAAGCTAAAAAAAAAGTAATTAAAATCCATACTTTTAAAGTTAAGCCGGCTGCTAAAAAAGCTCGCTAGATTTTTATGCGTAAACTGATCGGAGCGTGGTCGGAGCCCATGGTTTGGGCGTCGATCTGAGCTCCGATCAGTTTGGACTTTAAACGTGGATCAGCGATAAAATAATCGATTCTCCACCCGACGTTTCTAGCCCTGGCTTTGGTTTTCATGTCCCACCAAGTGTAGTTGTGAGGCTCTTGATGGAAATGACGGAAGGTATCGATAAAGCCGCGTTGGTCGATCAGATGATCCAACCAGGCTCTTTCGACGTCCATAAAGCCGGAATTATGACGATTTTCTGCCGGTCTGGCCAGGTCGATTTCACGGTGGGCGGTATTAACATCTCCACAAAAAATACTGGGTTTGGGGAGGGAGTCCAGATACTTTTCAAAACGGTTGTAGAAATCCAGCTTATACTCGACGCGAGACGTGCCTTGGCCACCATTGGGGAAATAACCATTGAAAAGAAAAAAATTTTCGAATTCCAAACCGATTAACCTTCCTTCGGCATTCAGTATTTCATCCTGAAATTCAGTGATTACTTGAAGCGGCTTGAGTCGTGAATAAAAAGCCACTCCGGAATACCCTTTGCGTTCGCCCGATTTCCAATAACTCTGATAGCCATTTGGATGAAGTAGGTTTTCACTGAGTTGCTCCGGATGTGATTTGGTTTCTTGTATGCCCACTACATCGGCTCCGGAGTTTAGCAGCCATTCGACAAAACCTTTCTTCTCCTGGGCGCGAATGCCGTTGACATTCCAACTATAAAATAACAATTCTTTCATGGTGTTTGTTTGGGGTACTGATACAAGTAACATTTGATTTTGCCATTGAAAAGCTTACGGTTTTTGATTGCTTGCCGACCAAAAGCTTTTTGAAAATCCGGAAAGGAAGTAATCAGGTAGAGTGAACTGTTTTTGGTTTTGCTAAATGATTGCCCCAGGTCTGCATATAGTTTTTCCACTTCGGTAATTTCTGAAAGACGTTCACCATAAGGAGGATTGGTGATAATGGTCACCTGATTCATTTTCTCAAATTCCAGATCATGAACATCAGATTGCTCGAAGTAGATTTTTACTCCGGCGTGATGACCATTGTCACGGGCAATTTTGATGGCCTGGGGGTCGAGATCATAACCATATATTTTTAGATCGATATGCTGTTTCTGCTCAGTCGCTTCTTCGATTAATTTGGGCATTATTTTTGAATCGAAATCCGCCCATTTTTGAAAGGAAAAGTTGCGATTTAGGCCAGGAGCGATGTTTTGAGCGATCATAGCGGCTTCGATCAGAATCGTGCCGCTGCCGCAGAATGGGTCAACTAATATTTCCTCCGCTTTCCAGTCGGACAGTAAGACTAGGGCAGCGGCCAAAGTTTCTTTGATGGGCGCCAAGGTGGCTTGGGGGCGATAGCCGCGTTTATGGAGACTGTCACCGGTAGTATCCAGTGAGAGCGTACAAACGTCTTTATGGAAGCGGATCAAGATGGAATAAGTTGGTCCGGTTTCGGGTAGAGGCTGGTCAAGTCGTTTAGTTTGAAGTTTTTTGACGATGGCTTTTTTGACAATGCTCTGAATAGCCGGTTCATTGTGTAGCAAAGAATGGCTGGTGGAACAGAGTACCGGAAAGCTGGCGGCTGGAGGAAGGATTTCCAGCCAATCCAGGGCAAAGGTGGCGTCAAACAATTGATCAAAGGTTTTAGCCTCGAATTCGGCCAATTTGATATAAACTCTTTCCGCTGTGCGAAGCCATAGGTTTGCTCTAGCAAGATCTTCATTTTCACCTTTGAAAATCACTCTGCCGTCCTCGGTTTTGACGACCCAGAGACCAAGCTTTTTGATTTCCTGATACAGTAATTTTTCCAGTCCAAAGGCACAAGTGGCGATTAACTCCATAAATAAGGCTTAAGTGGCTGTATTTTGAGCTAAAATTGTGTTAAAATAAAGGGAATTATATTTTCTAGGAATAATGAAAAAAGAGAGACGGTTAAACTCGGAAGTTCCAGAGGAAATATCGGAGCAAAGTGAGACTGCTCAGCTGGATGTAGTTAATTCCGCTGAAGTAGAGAATTTACGTGATGATACGTGGGGAGCACAAGCTGCTACTATGTCGGTTGATATGTCGATGGGCCCAACTAAACCCAGTCGATTGAATAAAAAACGGAAACAGCTGTATCCACCGGAACTGGAACCTTATAAGTTGCAATTGGAAGAATGGGTCGAGAATCACCGCAGTTTGATGGGCTATTTCATGGACAGGAATGATCAGGATTTCGAAATAATTTATGGCGATTGGTTCTGGTATAAGCCTGGTCGGAAGAATCAAATTTGCATGGGAGTTTTGGCTTTCAAACAGGCTCTGGATTTATTTAAGGATGAATTGGCCGAAGGAATGTTGAGTTTGGATCAGATTATGTTCGCGCTGCTGCATGAATTGGCCCATATGAAAACAACGCGTGAAGGTGATCGAGCCGGTCTGAATTTTATTCTGGAACATTTTAAAAAATATTTGCCCTCCAAAAAAATTGAAAGTGCCGATCAACCCGGGAAATATGTTGCGCTCATGGGGACATATTTTCAATTTTATAATATTCTCGAGGATTGCATCGTTAATCGGATGGTGCTGAATACGCCCTGGTACGCTGATGCCAAATTGCAGCAGAGTATCAAAGGGCTTTATGTTGGTCCGTTTTTTGAATTATATCGACTGGCCGGACCAAAAGGTGGGACACATCAGGAAATGATGGAGGTAGTGCCCGGGAAACCGCCCAAACTGGTGATTAAAAAAGTGAAGCCTGGTACGGGTAATCTGAATGCGCTGTCGGCGGCTGATTATCAAAAAGGTTTTGATCAAAAAGATCTTTATGAGCCAGTTGAAAAAGGCCAGCCTAAGACCAAAAATCTGGCCGGGAATTTTCTCACTTATTTTATCAAATCGCAGATGGGAGTGATGCCGGCAGCCGGTTTTTATGATGGCCGAGAGTTCTCCGAAAGCGATGGCCCAAAGTATAAGGTTGATCTGGAGATAGCTGCCTGTTTTCGTGAACCGATCGCGAAATTGTATGAACGATTATTGAAAGAGGTGATGAAAAATAATATGGGCGACCTGATAAAGAAAAAACGCTATTTGGACTTTATGGGTCAGCCTACTAAAGCCAAAACTTATCAAATTACCGGTGGGAAAGTGGTTGAGGCTGACCCGGAAATTTACTATAATGTCATTTCGCCCAATGCTAAAGACAGCGTTGCCAGAGGTGATTTTTTCCTGGCTCTGAACATTTTCAAACAAAATATCTCCAGACTTTCTATTCCTGGTATAGAGAAGATGACTTTGCCGGAATTATTTGCGGAATTCAAAAGATTGAAAACGGGGCAAACCAGTAGCAATACTATCCCTTTCAGTCATACTTTTGTGGAAAGGACCCATATAATCCGTAAAGTAATCGAACCGATCTTTTCTTTACTTTGTTTATTGGATGATAGTTTCGATTTGAAATTGCCGGACCAAACGATGGAGCATGGGGGAGAAGCAGGTGAAGAGAGTGACGAAGAAGGAGATGACGAAGAAGGAGATGAGCTTGACCCTAATACGATCTTTACGGAAGGTCGAGAAGTGGAAGTAGATGACCCGGGGAATCCGAATCATGGTCGGCGCGGAATTATCAGCAAAGTCGTTCGTAGTGGTGAGGAAGTGATTTCCGTAGAGATAGACTATTTTGAAGAATTGGAGGCTGCAAAAATGGCTACCGTAATTAATGGTCGTGAAGTTGAACTGACTGGGGAGAAGGAAGAATTTCCGGATTTTCTGAAAAAGCTGATTGTGATTTCTAAAAATAGTAAAGCGGGTGATAGTCAGGATAAAAATCCCAAGAAGGTCAAAACCAAAGCTTTAGAAAAGGACGATCAGGATGATCAGGATCAAGAAAATGATCAAGAAGGTGGTCAAGAAGGAGGTCAAGGTAGTGCTGATAAAGGTCAAACAGCCGATTTACCCAAAGAAATGAAGGACTTCGCCGAACAGGTGCGGGAAGCTTTGGAAGAACAGGAGAAAGATCAAAATAAAAAGAATCTGGAGGAAACTATGGCTGGCCTTGATTATCGAAAGAAAAGAGATGAACAAACAGAAATGGAAAATTTGAAAAAGGCTTTGAAAAAAAATAAAGGAAAAAAGGTTCCCAAAGATATAGGTGTGCCGGTGAAAAACCAGCAAAGATTAACCAATCAAGAAATCGCTGCCAGTATCAAGGAAATGTATGAATTGGAAAGAATGCTGCGACCATATATGGATGTGATGGCTAAAGAATGGCTTACGGTCGTGGAAAATGTAGCTGCTGAAGTCCATGTGTTTAAAGATCGTTTTTATCGCGAAGGTAAGGTCAATATCAAGAGGATGCAAAAATATTTTCCGGAAATAGAATATGGACAGGAAATTGAAACTCGTTTAGTCAAAGAGAAAATCGTAGAGAGATTGATCCTGGATTTGAAACCAAAAATGTTGCGTCTGCATATTTTGATCGATAATTCTGGCTCGATGGATAGTTTACTGCCGAGTGTGAAAATGGCTTTGATGATGCTTTATGGATCAATGTCTTCTTTGAGAAATCTGTTTGTCAGGCAGATGCAGGAAACTTTGAATATCGGTGCCAGTGAAGCGGAAGAAAAATTTGGTTTGATGACCGATGTGAGGATTAGTTTATTTGGATCTAGTTCCAGAACGATTAAGCCTTTTGACTTTGAGGATTTGAGTTTTTTGGAGCCGGGAAGATTTGCTGAAAAACCGGCGCCAACTGATTTGGAGATAGAAAAGGTGGAAATGCTCAAAACCTTTTCATTAATCAATGCTTCAGAGGGTACTGATGATAGTGATTTTTGGCCGGCATTGTTGAGGGAATATGCAGGTAATGCAGATTTGAAAAAACTATTGCGAGATAATGCGCTGACCGATGTTCTGATCCAGGTTTCAGATGGTGAAATTCCCAATTCGGCTGAAGAGGTCGCTGAAATTGTGGAAGAATTGAAGGATGATTTTCATTTGAAGATAGGTGGTTTTGCCATTGGTGATGATTATCGGTCGGCCATGGTGGCTTTGGGAAAGCGTCATGGTGCAGATAATGTAATCAGCGCCCATACTCCCGAAGAAATTGTCAGTAATTTAGCCAGTTTTCTGACCAATGTCGTTAAAGATCAGATTGAGAAACCTTATATTGAGGCGATAAAGTCCAACTCGTCACTCTCTGCAGAAGAAGAGGACGGTGAATAAAACGACATGGATTGAACCAATAATTATGATATAATATCAGGATAACTAATAAAACCTATGGTTAAACGAAAAATCCCTCTGATTAAGCACGAAGAAACTTTGCCGGCTGCTCTGCGACAAAAATTTTCTGCCGGCGAGGTAAAAAAGTTGGAGGAAGTTCAGGAAACTGAACAATTGATGGGGGGAATCGCTTTTTTGGAAGAAGAAATTCGTTCTCTTTACGATACTGTTGCGGAAGGTCTGGATTATATCGATTTGGAAGATACCGGCTTACTCACTGATCAAAATATTGATGAAAGTCTACGCCAAAATTTGCTGAAACATCGGTCAGAGAATGGTGAAAACCGATTATTGATTGCCGATATTAAAGCTTTGATGAAGGATAAAGAGGGGATTTCGTCTCTGCTTAAAGCATTACTGTCTCATTATCATAAGGTTTTTGCCGGTGTTCTGGAAGAAAATTTACTAGGTCCAGAAGGTCGTGGAACAAAAATTGAACTTCAAGTAAACCGTTTGGCCTGGGCTAAATTGGTTGGATTACGGGAGGTTATTCTGATGATTAGAAAGCGAGAAGCTGAATTGGCAGACTTGAAAATAGACCCAACCAGAATGCAGCAAGTGGAAATATTGCGAGCGCATACCAGAAGAAAGTTGAAACAAAAAGTAAAGCGTTTAACCAATGTAAAAGCGCCGATTGAATTGGCTAACGCTACTCGTGAAGCCGCTTTACTGAGGACTTCCGGTGAGACGGCGACTTTAACCGGTGTAACCGAAGAAAGTGTAGAGGAATTGGATTTGTTAATGGCTGATGCTGCTGAACAGATTCTGGGATTGAACGCTGAGAGATCACTGCATTTGTTGGAAGCCAGAGGCGCTTTTGAAGAAGAAGGAAATCTGGTTAATACGGATTTCTTATCCGCTTATGTTAATTATCACCGTGAAATGGTGAATATGTATCGGATGTTGGAAAAAGGACGCATTGTTGAGACTGACTATATTCGCGACATTATAAATAGAGCTATGCCAATTATACGCCAAGATCCGCCCGGAGTACTATATCTCCATGGTGATTTCGGTTCTGGAAAAACGGCTTTAGCCATTCATATTTGCAAAACTAAATTAGGCAAGGAACCAATTATCGTTTCCGGTAATAAATACTTGGAACCGGATCGTTTTACCGAGGAATTTCGTATCAAGAAAGCTGATGAAAGAGATTTCTACGATCTGATTTTCCGTAAATATGAACTTGAAGAAAAAATCAGCCAGTCTGAGGACATGGTTTCTGTAAATGCCAAGGTTGAAAGAGCCAAAGAACAAATTGCTGAAAAAATTATTCAGAAGCGGGAGAAAGATGAAGCAAAGGGGCTAACTGCAGCAGAGAAGAAACGTATTGTGGCTCATGTAGAGGGTATTTTTGATAATAAAGTGGAGGGTCAATATGTGTTGGGGGCGATGTATCAGGCTAAACGCGAAGGACGACCATTAATTATCGATGAAGCCAATGCCATCACACCGGATGTTTTGATTGCCTTCAATGATTTATTGACCAAAAAACATGGAGACATTGTCTCTACTCGCACGCATTTTGGTGATATTGAACAGAAGGAAGGTTATTGTATAATCTGGACCGGTAATACCGGTGAGCGTTATAAAAACCAGGCCAGATATGAATTGGACCCGGCGGCTTTCTCCAGAGTGGAAGGAATCAGAATGGAATATTTACCCAATAGTAAAGAGTCTTCCGCCCAGGCTGCTTTGATGGAGAGAATTACTTTGGAACAAGGTGGCGAAAGTATAGCTGATGCGGTTTTGAAAGATGGGCCTCAAGGGCCGGATGTAACCGGGTTGATTGGGAATAGTGGACCACTTACTTATGAGGAGCTTAAAAAAAGAGCAAAGCAGGATCAGATTTTTCAAGTATTACTGTGTAAACTGCTTAACCGTCGTTTGGGATCGATGCTGATAGTGCGTGAAGAGGAACCCTACTCGGTTTTCAAAGAATTATATAAATTGGGAATGGTAGCGCGCAATGTGATGGATATTTTTGAAGGAAAATATCGGGGTAGTTTGATCGGCAATAATAATTTGAAAACAATGATTGGTGGTTCGGCGACCGCACCAGAAATAACCAAAACCTTGCAGAAAACCAACTTGACCATGAGAGCCCTAATCGATCGCATCGTCGGACGTTTCAAGAATGAAGGGATGATATTGGATTTAGAGTATTACAGTTTCAGATTTGTCCAGGCTATGGCTGAACGACCGGAAGAATTGGTAATTGTTTACAAAGAGTTTCAAGCCAATGGGTTTTTCCGTGAAGCTGACGGTTGGCCTAACCCTGATGAATTTTTGATCACTCAACCCAAGTCCGCTTCAACTCGTGAAAATGCCCAGGCTTTTGCTTCCATGATTAGTGGTTTTGATCCCTTGAAGGTTTCGAAATATACCGATGTGCAGATGAACGGTGATCATTTTAGTTTCATGAAAATTCCGACCGGTAAAACCAAATCCACTGAAAAATTGGCTTATCGGTACTTTACGACTTTAGAAACCATGCAATTGATGTATGGCCTATTGCCGCCTCGTCGTTTGGCTGAATATCAAGAAATGGCTGACGAAATGAAGGGATTAAACCAGGACTCTGATTTGGAGAAAATTACTGAATTACTGCCCAAGATGAGTGAGATTATTGAAAACACCACTGGCAAAAACGGAGTCGAGTTACTGAAAATAGTTTTTGCTTTGGAGAAAACTTCTAGATCCGGCCAACCGGCTGTTTTGAAAGAAATTACTGATGAAATGAAAAGACTGGCCAGTTTGCCGGATATTTATCAAGTGAATAATTTAGCGACCGTCAGGACTATGACTATGGAGGAATTTGAAGGTAAGGTGAATCTCTATCTGGAAGAATTGTTGCAGCTATTGCAGAAAACTGCTGTAATTACCCAACAAGAAGCCGAAGTGTTGGCTGACCTGTCTGTCCCGGAACGAGCAGACAAAGTTGCCCATTTAGTTAAAGATATTTTAAGTAATAATTAATTTTTAAAATTTACTGACATGGTAAATCAAATGCACGAAAGTGGTAGGCACCATGAGAAAAAACAGAAGATTGGGGAACTGCCAAAACAGATTCAAAAGGAAGCTGAGCAGGCTGTAAAAGTTATCCAACATGGTCAACAAGAGACAGCTGACCAGGTGAAGACTTTGGAAAAGGAAAGAGTTCAACTGAGGATTGAAAACTTGCGCGATAGATTGGAAGAAGTGCGCCAGTTGGCTATTTCTGAAGGTTGTCCTGATCCAAGGGGGAAAAAGCCGGCTCGAAGGGGGCGTTAATCTCTAGCAGTCACTTGCGTTGAGTGCTAAGTGGTATTATACTACTGTTTGAATCGTTGTGAATGTCTTTAAATCTATTTTTATGAATTTCGAGAATTATACAACCAAGGCGGCTGAATCGATCCAGGCGATGTTGGATTTAGCGGCAAAAAAATCCCACCAAACTTTGACTGTAGCACATTTATTGGCCGTTTTGGTCGATCAGAAAGGTGGAATAGTACCCAGTATTTTGCAAAAACTGGAGAAATCTCCTGAAGAAATCCTCAATCGTTTGGAAAGCCAATTTGCCGGTTTGCCTTCAGTGGCCGGAGGTGGACAAACGTATTTTGATCCAAAACTAAAGAAGGTGTTGGATTCAGCTGAAGATGAAGCAAAAAAACTACACGATGAATATATTTCCACCGAACATTTATTCTTGGCCCTTTTGGATGATGCATCCGTGCGAGAAATGTTGGATGTGAAAAAGGACGAAGTTTTGAAAGTGCTGGCTGAGCTGCGTTCCAACCAACGAGTGACTTCCAAGGATCCGGAGGAGAAATATCAAGTGCTGAAAAAGTATACGATCGATTACACTGATTTGGCGGCCAAGGGAAAGATTGATCCGGTGATCGGACGTGATGATGAAATTCGTCGAGTAATGCAGATTTTATCCCGTCGTACCAAAAATAATCCGGTGCTGATCGGTGAACCCGGTACAGGTAAAACAGCGATTGCGGAAGGTTTGGCTAATAAAATTATTAATGGTGATGTGCCGGAAGCTTTGAAAAATAAAAAAATTCTGGCCTTGGATATGGGCTCTCTACTAGCTGGGACTCAGTATCGCGGTCAATTTGAAGAAAGGTTGAAAGCGATAATTTCCGAGATTGAAGCGTCGGATGGCGGGTTGATCCTATTTATTGATGAACTTCATACGATAGTTGGAGCGGGAGCGACCGGGGAAGGCGGAACTGACGCGGGAAATTTATTGAAACCGGCCTTGGCTCGCGGGAAACTGCGGACAATTGGGGCAACTACTTTGAAGGAATATCGTAAACATGTCGAGAAAGATGCGGCTTTGGAAAGACGATTTCAGCCGGTAATGGTCAGTGAACCGAATCTCAAAGACGCTATTTCCATACTGCGTGGAATTAAAGAAAAATATGAAGTGCATCATGGTGTGCGTATTCGTGATAATGCCATTGTGGCGGCAGTGAACTTGTCTTCGCGGTATATTACCGATCGCTTTTTGCCTGACAAGGCGATCGATTTGATGGATGAGGCGGCGGCGGTTTTGAAAATTGAAATTGAATCCAAGCCTACTGAACTGGATGTGATGCATCGCCAGATTCGCCAATTGGAAATTGAGCGAGAAGCTCTGAAAGCTGAGAAAGATGATAAATCGGCCAAAGGACGTTTGCAAGAATTGGAAAAGGAATTGGCTGAATTACAGGAAAAAAATCAGGAAGTGGAAATCCATTGGAATAATGAAAAAGAAGCGATCAATAAGATCAAAGAATATACCAAACAGATTGATGCATTGCGTTTGGAGGCCGGTCAGGTGGAACGCGTGGGAAATTATCAGCGGGTGGCTGAAATTAACTATGGTTTAATCCCCGGATTGGAGAAATCGATCAAAGAAATGCAGACCAAATTGGCTAAACTGCAGAAAGATCGAAAAATTTTGAAAGAAGAAGTGACAGAGGAAGATATCGCTGCGGTGGTTTCACGTTGGACCGGGATTCCAGTGGCCAAAATGCTCAAGGAAGAATCCCAAAAATTAGTGGAAATGGAAAATTCTCTGGGAAAAAGAGTGATCGGCCAAAAGAAAGCGATCGAGGCTGTGTCAAAGGCGATTCGCCGTAATCGAGCGGGAATTTCCGAAGAAAATCGCCCAGTGGGATCATTTATGTTTGTCGGCCCGACCGGCGTAGGTAAAACAGAACTGGCTAAAGCATTGGCACAAGTAATGTTCAATGATGAACGAATGATTACGCGTATCGATATGAGTGAATATATGGAGAAACATTCGGTGGCTCGCCTGGTCGGCTCGCCCCCCGGCTACGTCGGTTATGAAGAAGGAGGTCAATTGACTGAAGCTATTCATCGTCATCCTTATTCGGTGATTCTCTTGGATGAAATTGAAAAAGCTCATCCCGATGTCTTTAATATTTTACTGCAGGTTCTGGACGATGGACGCCTGACTGACTCCAAAGGACGCACGGTTGACTTCCGCAATACGGTAATTATCATGACTTCCAATATTGGTTCTGCGGAAATTTTGGCAGCCAAGAAGCCTGAACAACAGGAAGAAATTTTGATGAAAGTTTTACAAGGGTTTTTCCGCCCAGAATTTTTGAACCGTATCGATGATATTATTGTTTTCCAAAGATTGACCAAAGAAGAATTGGCCAAAATTGTTGAACTTCAAGTCGCTGAAGTGAAGAAGCGTTTGAAGAAAAAAGGAATTGATCTGGAAATATCCAAAATGGCGGCGATGTATTTGGCTACTGCGGGCTATGACGATCAGTTTGGAGCTCGTCCACTGAAGCGTTTGATTCAAACAAAAATCCTCGATGAACTGGCTTTGGAATTGATTGAAAATAAGATCAAGGAAGGTGATAAAGTGATGGTCGATTTTGTCGATGATCGAATCAAGATCAGTAAGAAATAACCGGAGAATGATCTCCGCTTATTTCTCCTGTGAACCGATTTAGTTTAGAAGTAGAAAGCCTATATTTAAATAGGTGGCGAAGCAGACCCAGAGTAAATAAGGTATCAGCAAGTAAGCGCTGTATTTGCTGACCGGGTAAAAGTAGGCGATATTGAGTAAAATAAGTATGACCAATATCACTATATCGATGAGAGCTATGATCGATGAGTGAAGCCCGAAAAAGAACATTGACCAGGAAAAGTTGGCGATCAGTCCGAGGATAAAGACCAGATAGCCTTTGCCTTTATCAATCTTTTTATGATTGTCCCAAAAGAGGTAGAAGGAAAGTCCGATCATTATATATAGTGACATCCAGGCTGGTCCAAACAACCAATTGGGCGGGGTTAAAGGTGGATGGTTTAACTGGACATACCAATCACCAATTCCGCTGAAAGTTAAATAGCCACTGGTTAGCCCGACAGCGATGGGGAGAAAAAGACTTGGGAGGAGCTTGGAAAAATTGAGTTTCATATAATTTTTCTGGATTTTACCAGCAGTTTCAAATAAAGTAAAAAAATTTGCTTGTAAGTGAAATATGGGCTTAAATAATTAGGCTTAGTTTAAACCTATGAAAGAACAGGAACCGGTTGGGAAAAAAGGGAGATTTTGGAGAATATCAGGTTGGCTGGTCTTGGTGTTAATAATGGCCGGGAACAGTTATTTGATCTGGCAAATGCAGTCTGTGGTTTCCCGCGTGGACAAATACAATCAGGGTGTGATCGATGAAATAGGTGATGTCAAAGGTGATGTTAAAGCTTTTAGCGATGACCTGAATGAGATTCGCAGATTTTTGTTATTACCTCAAAAACAATATTCAGTAAATAATGCCGGTCAAGGATCAGCCGAAAACGCACTTTCTGAAAATAATTCCGATAATACCGTAGCTCTATACGCGATGTTGGATACTTTATCCAAAGAGCAAAAAGTTAATCAAAATAAATCGGTGGCACAGCCAGTCGAGGAGGCTTTATTGGCTAATCCTGATTTCCTAAAGGCTTTGGATCCTCTGAATCTGGTTTTGGGAAACCAGGCGGATTTACTGGTAAAATTTAATGATTCATTGGCTGAAAATCCAGACGGGTCTATGAATACGATTGTCGGAGAAGCTCTTTTTGCCCTGGTCTTTGATGGAGAGACAAATCTTTTCAAAGTCCAAAGTGCTTTGGGAGAAAAAGAGTTCTCAGATTACTCCCAAGCGGATTTTGCTGACCAGCTTTTGAATTATCTGAGGCAAAATGTTCAGGCGGTACGTGCAAAGAAAATAGCTGATATAGTCGCTGGAAATCAGCTCAAGGAGCAGACTGAAAAACAATTAAAGCAGGATTTAGAAGATCAAAAGCAACAATTGGCTGACGCCTTGCATGAGCCGGCTTTCCAGGATGGTTTGGCTGCCCTGGGTTGGAAAGTGGCCGAAAAAAACCGGGAAGAAAACAATAAATATATTTTTGATCTGCTGGATGCTCAAAATAAAGTGCAAGTTTCGATAGCTTTGGAGATTTCTTCGGGAATGGTTAAATTGATTCGGAATGGACAAGAAATTGATGTGAAGAATTTTTTGGATCTGGATGGCTCAAAAAAAAACTTTTAAGTTTGCCGGAAAAGATTCCTGATTATGGTGAAAAGGTCCAGGTTGATGAAGGGCAGCTGAATTTGTTGATTGCCGGTAAAAATGGTGGGCTGATGGATGTGATTATAATTGCCAATATAAATCCTCAGAAAAGACGAATAATTCTGGTCAGCATACCGCGTGATTTATATTATAATGGCCGCAAGATTAATAGTTATTATGCGCTTTATGGAATGGACGAAGTGAAGCGGATTTTATCGAAGATTTCTGGATATCAGATCGATAAATATCTGCTGGTTGATATGTATGCTTTTATCGAAGTGATTGATCTGATTGGGGGAATTGATTTGCATTTGGATCAAGCCGTCATTGATCCGACTTATCGTGTGAATGACAACGGAAAGTGGTCGACGCTTTATTATCGGGCGGGGGACTATCATCTCTCGGGAAAGGAGGCGCTCCGCCTGGCCAGGACGCGCCACACCAGTAGCGACTTTGCCCGGGCGGAGCGCCAGCAAAATATTATTAAAGCCATTCAAACCAAGGCTCGTAATTTTGGTTTTGGTGATGCGGCTAAACTCACTGAAATCGCCAAAGCAGTGTTGAGTCGTCTCGAAACTGACATTACTTTGGCGGAAGCATTACCTGATTATTTCCGTTATCAGGGGTTTGAGCTGGAAGGAGGCAATGTTATTTCCAGCGGTAATATTTTGGAATCCACTTTTACCGGTAGTGGAAATATTGAAAAGTGCTTGGAAATGCTTAATAAAAAGCTAGACTTGAGTGCCGAGGAATTAGCCAAAGCCAAATCTGCTTGTCAATCTGTCGATAAAGGTGCTTATATTCTGGAGCCTTTAAACGGTAATTGGAATGTGATTCGCTGGTATTTCCATCAACTGATTGAGGCCTAACATCTCACTATTAATTTACAGAAACCAACTAAATGCTAATTGCTAAAAATTTATCTTTTGAAGGAAATAGTGGACCGCTGTTTGAGAATGTTGATTTATCCTTGGATAGTTCGGCCAAAAAACGAGTGGCGATTGTCGGGAAGAATGGTTGCGGAAAATCAACTTTGCTAAGGATTTTGCAGGGTCAGATCGAACCGACTGCTGGCACGGTTTCTATTTCCAGAGAAATCGTGGCTTACCTGAACCAAAACGTTACTTTTGAAGAATTGGCTGATTCCGATGATTTGACTGTGGAGAAGTTTTTGGAAAGTAAATTGGAGGAAGACTGGATGACTTACAAAATAGAGATGGTTTTGGATGAAGTGGGTCTGGTTTCTTCGGAGTTGAGTGGAATAAATTTGAAAGACCTCAGTGGCGGACAAAAAGTGAAGGTTGCTTTAGCAGAGTTACTGTTAACTGAACCGACTATTTTACTTTTAGATGAGCCGACCAATCACCTGGATCGGGCGACGATAGAATGGTTGAAAGATTTTGTCAGACAATTTGCCGGTACGGTGGCTTTTATTTCACATGATCGGGATTTCATCAATAGTGTGGCCAATCAGATTTGGGAAATAACCGCTGGTCAACGTATAGAGGTTTATGGAACCAATTACGATGATTTTTTGGTAGAGCGGTTTCGCCGCTATCAGAAAGCGCTGCAATTATATGAATTTAGCCAACGAGAGAGAATAGAGTTGGAAAAGTGGTTAAGGGAGAACGCCAACCATCCTAAATATAAGTTTACGGCGACGGTGGCGCAAAAGAAGAAAGCGTTGGAGAGGATGGATCGTGTGGCGCCGCCGGAGCCGGTGGCTGACCCCAGAGTGAAAATGCATCTGCTAGCGGCAACGGAAAAGGGGAGTGTATTGTCATTAAAAATTATTAAGAAAAGTTTTGATCATAGAGAAATTCTGAAGAATATCGAGATTAAGCTGGCTGATAGCGAGAAAATACTGGTTATTGGGCCAAATGGCTCCGGTAAGAGCACTTTGTTGAATATAATGTCCGGAGAGGATAAAGACTTTGAAGGTAGTTTGAAACTGCGGAATCCTCAGAAAATTGGTTATCTGAAGCAATTTTGTCAGCTGGATCCGGAGAAAACCGTGATTGATGAATTTGGGGCGAAAACGGCTGTGGAATACGGTGTACGCAGACAGATCTTGTCGTCTTATTTATTCCCAACGGAATTAGTTGAAAATAAGATCAAGCATTTGAGTTTTGGTCAACAACGAAGACTAGAATTGGCTATTTTGCTCACCAATAAGCCTGATGTTTTGTTTTTGGATGAGCCGACCAATCATCTGGACATTTTCCTGCGTGAAGACTTGGAAAGGTTTTTGATGGAGCAAAATGTCGCTATGGCGGTGATTTCTCACGATCAATATTTCATCCAGAAACTGGGCATTACTCACACCCTGGAATTACGATAAGCTAGCCGATATTGACCTCTTTCTGAAAAATGGATTGAAAAGGCCAACCAATTTCTATATATTTCCACTGCTTCCTATGAAATTGTTCCTGGAAAGAAGATAATCCCCTGTAGCTCAGTGGTAGAGCAACCGGCTGTTAACCGGTAGGTCATTGGTTCGAGCCCAATCGGGGGAGCCATTCAGAAAAACGAGAGCCAAAAGCAACAATTTTGGCTTTTTCCTGATGTTCTTTTGGTTCGAACTCATGATTTTTCGATACAGCGTTTAAGGCTTGCGTTGGCGGTTCTTTCAGTAAGATGTCGAAAGGTTTTCGAAATTCGAAGCGTAGTTTTCCACCCTGCAAATAGATGTGCGAGCTGATGCTTTTCAGGATTTCACGTTTTGTAGGATTATCCCCCTTCTTAAACGCAAGACTGGCTCTGGAAGCCATATTCAGGAAGGTTTCTGTCTGTTCGACCCAATCGGTATTTTTCTGGTTAAACTTCTCCAACTGCTGCATAATTTCCTTGAGGTTTGTCTCCAGTTCGGATTTTTTGTTTGCGAAATAGTCGGCATCAATCTCTCCAGCAAGCCTCAAATCCACCAGTTTATCAACTTTCTCCTTGATACGCTTGTGATCTCTCTGCAAAAGCGTCAAAGACTGGTTCTGGACAATTTTATTCTGAAAATGTTCGTCTTTTAAAGTACCGATGCAGTAGGCATAAACCTCTTCATCCATCGAAAGCCTGTTCAACATGTCATCAACCTGCTTTTCCAACTCAATCACGGGAATTGTCGGTTTTGGTCTGCCATTCGGGTGAAAAGTCTGCGGACAAAACTTCTTTTCTTTATTTTTGCCCGAACAATGGGCATAGCAGTAGTAAGAGCTGTTTTCCAATGCCTGCCTGCTTAAAGGCTTCTTGCAGTGCTTGCAATCGGTAGGCGTTGGTCGGGCGGACGAGCAGGTAAACCATGTACCACAGTCGGTACATTTGTATTTGGTCTTTTCTTCGGTCACAACCGCATGACCGCACGATCCACACAAAATCAGTCCAGCAAATACAAAGTCCTTGAACTTCGCAGTCGTGCAATGATTCGCGAGACCACGCTCTCTCAGAATCCCCTGAACGCGCCTAAACATTTCTTCAGAAATCATCGGTGGATGTTTGCCCCTCACAATAACGTAGTCTTCAAAAATTTCACCCTCAATTTCACCATTGAGAATCATTATTTTTAACTCTGGCAAAAGCTTCACATCTTCCTTTTTCCCGATCAGCATTTTGCCAAGATAAAAAACATTCCAGAACATGTCGTAATAAGTATTAATTCCCACACGTGCGCCTTCGGGCTTGTTTCGCATTGGCCGTGATCGAAGTCCAAGCTCTTCGGCTTTATCCCTGATTTGTGGCACGGAATAAGCTCCAGTTGCAAACATTTCCCAGCATTGCTTGATAATTTCCCAGCGCTCGGGGTCTTTATCCACCCAACGCTGGCCTTTCTTGTTTCCAAAATTCAGATAGCCAAGTCGGGCGTTGCCGATCCAATTGCCATCACGAATTTTTCGCTTCAGTCCGCGCACCACGTTCTCACCTTTCTGGTCATTTTCCATTTTTGCATTCACCACACAGTACTGCAGCATACCCTTTTCAATCGCTCTATTGCCGTAAGTTTGATTGGATTGAGTAAGGAGATGTTTGATCTTATGTCCTTCCAAAAGTCTGATTATCTTATCCATATCGCCAAGATTTCTCGAAATTCGATCAGGAGCCCAGATCAAAATAACGTCGTACTTTCCCCTTTGCGCCTCCTCGATCATTCGGTTAAAAAGCGGCCTTTCTCCTGAGTTCTTAGCCGAGCAACTTTCTTTAATAATCTCCACAATCTCCATTCTATCATTGCTGTTTTGTGCAAATCCATTAGCCCTCTTCACAAAATCCTTCAGCTCAGTTTCCTGATCATCAAGTGATTGTACCTGCCTGTCATCGCTGTCCGAAGACTTGCGACAATATAGAACTGTTCTTTGCATATATATCTTTAGTTACCAACACAATGCTCTAAACGACACAAATATCCAGTGAATAAGCCATAATCCCTCAACACCCTCCTCTCTCCTTGTGATAACAACCTCCTGTTCCCCTCTTAAACCTTGAATCACTAGCCATATTTGCTACTTTCAAAAACTATCGGCATGAAGCAACACTTTTGCCTTTTTAATGGCCAGAATAAAATCCTGCACATTCACCGTTTCATTCCTCCAAAAAGCCTGAACGCCGTCCTCAAGCTCAGTTGAACTTTCAAAATAAAATTGGCACTTGCTCGGATTATTTCTCTCAATTTGTTTAACCACGAAACCGTGTGCTAACAACCAGACAAACAGGTACCAATCGGCGGTGTGAAAAAATGTGTTGTTCATGTGAAAAAAATTAAGAAACTTTGCTGACAGCCATAAAAAAGCGCTTCAGATTAAAATGAATTTCAAACAAATCCTCATCGCTGAGTTCATGCCCGTATTTAGGCTCAAAAAGGCCACGCAATTCGTTCTTTTGCGTGTCTGTAAGGGTTCCTGCGGTTTGTAATTCTTCATGTGTATTCATTATTTTGTGAGTACTGGTCAAAACTCGTCCAACTTCAAAAGATCGGCCAAAACCTTGGTCGGGTCTTCAGTCTGCATTTGAAGTCTTTGAATGTACTTCCTGCTTCTGGACTGCAGATAAAAGCGGATCATGTTCGGGTCTTTGTGGACAATTATGTATTCCGCCAACCTATCCTCGGCAATGATGCCAATCTCGACATCCCGAATTTCCTCAGACAACTGGTAAAATTCGGTATCATCGTTCTGCCAGCGATAAAAAGTCATTGGCGAAACATCCGCTTCTTTGCATGCAAGCGTCACAATTCCCCGACGCTTTTTCAGCGCCTCAAGAAATTTCTTTTTTGCCTTTATTGTATGCGGTTTTCCCAACATAGCCTGTCCGTATAACATTTGTAACATTCGTAGGATTTTGAGACACAAAAAAAGGCCAGTTTTTTGCCCACGAAATCGTGGACGAACTGGTCTTTGAGACTCAAAATCTTACGAGGTAATTATACTAATTCGGAACAGGGATGCAAGAAAATTACAAAAGAAGCTTATTCCTGCCAAATTCTTTCCAGCTCTACAGTCTCACTATTTGGCCTATTTTCTTTACCAAGATAATCAATTGTTACTTTAACTGGGATATTAGAAGCTAACCCTGCAAAAAAACAGCTCCCAACGGTTAAAACTGGAATTGATTCAAATGATAGTTTATCCAAATAAGCTACTGTTTTATGAATTGCATTTATATCGAAATCGTTTATTAATCTGTGAATAAAATAGTTATGTAATTGTGAAATAATTGTGGAAGAAATATCAAACGGTCTTTGACTGGCGATGGTTAGGAATACGTTAAATTTCCGTCCTTCTTTAATAATTTCCTCGAAAGTTTCTAATCTATAATCTTTCCAAGTTTCACTTTCTCTCTCAGATGAGCTGGAAAGAATATTGTGAGCTTCATCAATAATAATATTTAGGGACTGATTTCTAAAATCCTCTTTATCCTTGTGCTCATCATATAATTTTTTTGCAATAATCAGAGGCAAAGTCTTTTTTATTTCTAAATTTGAACTCTTCAGATTAATTACAACTAAGTTCGTATTTTCGGGAAACAAACTCTCCTTACTTTCTGTGTCTAAAATTTTCTCAATATCTTTCTGCTTGCTTCTTAATTTATTAACGGCAGGTGCAATATGATCATTTTGAGCTTTGTCATTGTAAACATCAAAAATTAACTGCAGATATAGAAAATGAATTAACTTAGTTATTGCGTTTTGGGGAAAAGAATAGGTATCAATTTTTTTATAAATATTGATATTCTCTATTTGTTCAGTGGTTATTTGCCCTCCAGAATGGCCAACAGATTTTAGAAAAAAATAGTTTAGCGTGTTGCTCCACTCATAATCATTATCTTCTTCCGAAAAATCTAAAATGATCTTAAAATAATCCAATAACATTTGGGCTTTTTCCTTCATGGACATATGAAAAACAAGTTTTAATCTGCTCATCAATATGTTCTTAAAATATGTTAGCCCCATTTGACCAATTGCTCCTTGGTCTTCTTCCTTCTGAACTTTCTTATAAAACTCAATTGCACGCCTAATAAACGGCTTCTGAGTCTTATCCGTGGCATTAGCTAAAATCGAAATCAATTCAACATCTATCAAATCTTTTTCACTAAGCGGGATTTTATCCTCAGAATTCTTTCCAGTACTCAAACAATAAACTTTTTTATTGTCTGTAATAATTGCATCTTTTTCCGTCCCCTGAGTTTTCCTCCCATACTCTCCATTAAAATCAATTATCAAAAATCTTGACTTTTCCATAAAATTTTTATTTGACTTCATTTTCTCAAATAATTCGTAGTAAATTCTTGCTAATGTATTGGATTTCCCACTTCCAGTATTCCCAAAAATACCAATATGACTAGCAAACAATTTATTAATGCTTATTTCTATTTTTTGTGACGGTTCCTCCGTCAAATGCCCTACCTTAACTGTCTTTTCACCATTTTTATAAAATTGGTGTAATTTATTAAATTCTTTTTTATCCAATAAATAACATTCATTATCAATTAACGGCATTTCTTTTATTCCCTGTTCAAACCGTTCTCCATCAAAATGACCGAATAAAGAAACGTCTAAATATCTTACAATCTTGTTTTCTTCCTTCTCATAAGTACGATCATTGGTCTTGTCATATTTGGTATTTACGATCTTTTCTGAAGTTGTAAATTCACCTTCAACTTTACCAATTATTGCCGTAAATCCTTTTATAATTTTTATAAAACTTCCAACCGAAACGTTTTTTAATATTTCACCATTATATAAAAGATGAGAAGCATTTTTATTTTTATTAACCTTAATCCTCACAGATCTACCCTCCACAGAAGAAACATAGCCAATAATAAAAATTGACTCTTTAATTAGTGCTTCTTGTATTTGGCTATTCTTCATCCTCATTTTTTTTAAGTACAATTTTCTTAAAAAGAGCTTCTGTGACAACATTTAACGAATATTTTACTCCTTCTTCTGGCTCTAATACTTCAATATTTTTATAAAGATCGACCTTTAACAATTGTTCTTTCTCCTGTTTTTTCCCTTTTGAAACAAACACAAATATTTTTAGTGTTGGATTTGATTTTGCCGCCCTAAGGGTTATCTCTCTAATATGCAGATCATCCATCGAAAACCCGATAATAAAGAGAACCGAATTTTCTCTCTCTAACTCTGAAGAATAAGACCTTAGTAATTCATAATAATATAAATTCAAAACTGTTTCAGAAAATTTTGCATTTTCTGGATTTACAACAAGAATTTCTTCTTTATATCCTTTTATAAAATCGACATCGGACTTAGACGATAATTTAGCATCAATATGCTCAAGATTTTTTGATAACAAAATATCCTTTTTATCGTTGCTATATTTCCATGTCAATGATCCATGAATTTTGAAAATATTAAAAATAGGAATTTCCGATTTATGATCATAATGTAGGCTTCTTTGAAATACAGATTTTTTAAAATTTGATAAATTATAAATAGGATTAAGCCTTCCAAGGAAACCATCATTATAATTAATTTGTAAGTTTTCCAATGCAGTTTCTAAGAAAACATCAATATTTGTAGTAAAAATATTTACTTGTTTATTTAGAATTGTCGTTTTTCTTTTCAGGATAATGTCCGTTAGTGTTTCAAAAAATACCTTGTAATTCTGCTGGACATGATCACAATCGGCTTTAGCCGATGTATTATCAACCCATTCGCTTTTTGCACTATCCCATTTCCAATTTTTACATATTGAAAAATCTTTCAAAACAACATTCTTATTCGGAAGCATTACTTTTTCTAAATATGTTTTATATCCATCCACCTGCTTTTTAAGATCATTATTTTCTATTGCAGCGTTTATATCACTCTCGATATTCCCCAGTAAGGGCAAAAAAGGACTTGAAACACCAGAACCAAATAAAAAATTTATGTGTGAGCTTTGAATTATTTCTTTGATTTCTTGTAGTTTTTCTTCAGTCATTTGTAAAAAATAATATTAAAAATCTATTCTTCCCACTCCTCATAAGTCAGCATAAACCTATTCAGTTCCTCCTTATAAACCCGCCATTGGGGCATAAATTTGTCCATATAGGCCACAAAACGCTCATTGTGGCTTCTTTCACGCAAGTGAACAAGTTCGTGGACAACAATGTATTCAAGGCAATGAAGAGGCTTTTTAGCTAACTCCAAATTCAGCCAAATTCGTTTAGCAGCACTGTTGCAGGTTCCCCACTTCGTTTTCATCTGTTTCACGCGCCAATCGGCAGCTTTTACCCCAATTTTTTTCTCCCACTTGGACATTAAAGCAGGTACCTGTTTTTTAAGTTCCGACCGATACCACTCAACCAGCACATCTTCTTTCTGTGCCTTCGTAGTGTTTTTACCAACATGCAAATCTAGGAATTTTTTGTTTCGAATCGCAATACGCGTTTGACCTTCTCTCTCGACAATGTGCAACAAATAGCGCCTTCCCTGAAAATAATGGCTTTCCCCTTCAAGAAACTCTCTCTTACTCTCACGCGCCTGATTCTTAAATTTCTCAATCTGGCGTTTTATCCAAGGAAGCTTACTGGCTATGAACATCCGAACCGCATCATCATTCATACTTGGCGGAACGGAAACCCGTACCCTCCCGTGTGGTGGCAATACATTAAGATGCAGGTTTTTAACGGCCTTTTTCAGGACGCTCACCTGCAAGTTTCCCACCAACATTTCGCTATGAATGACTTTAGTACTCATCTTGGTTTTTAATAAGCTCAAATACACGTTCCAGATCTTGCTCTGGAACAAACTCACGAAGGACATTCCGGACTTCACGCTCCTTGATACGATTTCCACGCCAATCATCCTTTTTAGTTTTGCGTATAGCACTATCAATTGAAAGCGCTAAATCCTCATTTTGTCCCAAGTTGTCATACAATGCTTTCTTCGGTTTTGAATCGATTGTCTTTGGATAACTCGACTCCTTTTCATCGCCCCTCACAAGCTTGGTCAGCTCAACAACACGCTTTAAATATTCCTGATAGTTGATAGCTTTTTTACGGCGTGACTCAATCAGCTCATCCAAAAGTAGCGACATCCTTTCATAAAATTTCGGATTCACCGCCTGTTCGTCGGTTATAAGTTTTCGAATATTATTTTCAATTGTTTCCGCAATCGCTTCCTTGTGTTTACCAATACTGCGGGGCAAAGCCTTAATCGCTTCATCGACGCCTCGCTCCACAATCAGCTGCAAAAGACTCAAGTCATCAAACGCTGAAATCTTTTGGCTTTCCTCTGCGCTGATATAAGCATCGATCAAATGGCGCATCGCAGGTTCATAAGCCTTCAAATCAATGTAATCACCGCTTGAAAGTTGAATTTCTTCGCGCACATCACTGTAGTGCTCTACTTCATTTTTGATTCGAATCGCTTCTTCATCACCGTACCCAGCATCTTTCATTTCACTGGCAAGATTGGCATAAGCCCGTATAAGAGAAGCCGTTTTTTTGTAAAGCAGTACACGTTTTTGCTCATTGGCCTTCAAATCATCACCACAGAAATACTCGATGTATTGTGGAAACTCCTTTGGTGCTGCCACTCCTTCACATAAAGCCCTTACAACCTCCAAAGCCTCATCAAGACGCTCTTTTCCCTTTATTAGGCGATCTTTAAGCAAACCTTCCACATCTTCCTTTTCAAACGCATCAAAAGCCTCCGAAGTGTAATCACCAACAGCATTCTCCAGTTTTTTGAACAGATCTTTGTAATCCACGATGTAACCATATTCCTTGCTCACATCATCCAAACGATTGACCCGACAAATCGCCTGAAACAGCCCGTGATCCTGCATATTCTTATCAATGTAGAGATAACTGGCCGACGGCGCGTCAAAACCCGTTAAAAGCTTATCCACGACGATCAAAAGTTTCATTTGGCCAGGCTCGTCAATGAATTTCTTTTTTACCTGATCATCAAAATCTTCAATATCCTTGTCCTTGAGCGTTTGGCTTTCAGGGAGGCTGAACCACTGCTTAATCATGCGGTTATAAACCTCGTATTTTTTCAAATTGTCCGATTCTTCGTCTTCACCTGTTGATTCGCCTTTAATCGAAGCAACCGTGGGATTATAGGAGGAAATAATCGCGCATTTTTTGAAACCGTGGTTTTGAAAAACCTCATAATACTTGCACGCCTCATAAATACTTCCTGCTACCAACATAGCGTTTCCACTGCCATCACGAAGGCGCGGCTTAGTTTCAAAATCCAGCAAAATGTCCGAGACAATCTTGTTCAAACGAGAAAGTGAGCTTAAAACTTTTTGCATTGTTCCCCATTTTTTCTTGAGCTCCACCTTCGCAAAATCCGTCAGTCCGCGCGTCTTTGCCTCAAACCATGCATCCACCTTTTCCTGCGAAGTGATCTTTTGATCAATATCACGGGCTTCATAGCGTAAATCCAGAACTACTTCATCCCGAACAGCCTCATCAAATTTGTAGGTATGAATATATTTTCCAAAAATCTCGATACTTTTTTGCTTATCTTTTTTGAGCAATGGAGTTCCCGTAAAACCGATAAATACTGCATTTGGCAAAATCTCTTTCATGGCTCCGTGAAGCTTCCCTGACTGCGTTCGGTGACATTCATCCACAAAGACATAAATATCGCCTTTGGCTTTGAAATCCTTCGGCAGATTGCGTTTCAATTCGGTGATGTAATCATCAGTGCCATCCTGCTCTTTCCCGCCGAATTTATGCACCAACGAGCAGAGTAGCGACTTTTCTTTGGTATTCAGCTGGCTCAATAAATCTTTGCCACTCTTGGTTCGATAAATTTCCTCGCTTACGCCCCAAAACACCTTTTCGATTTGGTCATCCAACTCCTCACGATCAGTGATAATCAGCACACGAGAATCGGTAATATTCTCCTTAATCCATTTAGTCAGCCACACCATGGTCAAACTCTTTCCGCTTCCCTGTGTATGCCAAATAATTCCACCCTCGCGTTTATGAAGCGATTCTTGCGCCGCTTTAACGCCAAAATATTGGTTATGTCGGCAAACCTTTTTCACTCCCTTATCAAAAACAATAAAGTCATGAATCATTTCTAAAAATCTCTCCTTACGGCAAAACTGCCCTATGTGTCGATCCAGCAAATTCCCGTCAGTACCCGCTTCCTTCCAAGTAAGATAATATTTCTCGGAGGTTTCAATTGTGCCATATCGAAGTCCTTCCGTGTCATTTCCCGCCATCACAAATTGCATGCAGGCGAAGAAGTTTTGAATAAACATTTTCTTTTGATTGTCCAAATTCTGACGAATCCCTTCGGCAACCGATATTTTACTGCGCTTAAGTTCGATCACTCCAAGCGCAATCCCATTCACATACAGCACAATGTCAGGACGCTTGTCATGCTGCCCTCGCACCGTCACTTCCTCTGCAATGGCAAAATTATTTTTGAGCGGGTTTTTCCAGTCAATAAGCCACACACCTTGTATTTTTTCGCCTACCTCTTCCTTTACCTTCACTCCATAGCGAAGCATGCTATAAACCGCTTTATTGATGTCATACAGGCTTTTCACCTGATCTCCCGCGATCTTATTCAGTTCATAAAGAGCCTTTTTGATCAATGACTCGCTGTATCCTTGCCCAACCAAAAATTTCCGCAAATATTCTTCTTCAATACAGGAATTATTTTCACGTTCTTCCCAATCTCCAAGATATTCATAACCAAGCGAATTCTGAAAAAACTGCACAATACGATCTTGAGTTAATCTTTCTGGTTGGCCTACTTTGGGAAAATTGTGTGTCATAGTAAAAATTGATTTTAAATTAAGCGAATTTTGCCTGTAAGAAGCACCTGCATCATACCTTGCTTCACGAGCTTGTATTTCTCCCTCTTTTGTTCGAGATCGGTGATTTCTGCATCCAAGTCTGAAAGGATTTGAGCGATGACTTGTTGTTCTTCAGGTTTAGGGATAGTAATTTCCAACTCTTGATACTCAGAAATCCAATATCTCTTATGATCACCTAAAGGAAATTTTATCAATTGCATCTTTTCGAAAATAAAACGTAGACTGTCCTTTGGATTACGATGTTTTAGAATCTTCATAGCGGTTGATTTTACCTTAAAATGAAAATCCACATACTTAGTATCTGTTGTGAAGTCATCAAAAATGATAACAGGAATATTTTCAAATATCCCATCTATTTCATCAGTAAAACCTAGAAAAAAACTTTTTCCTGCAGTTAAAACTGGTACTAAATTATTTTCATCGTACTCTGTACTACTCACTAAATATTTTGTAGGTTGCTCATAATCTAGTAATTGTCCCAACCTCTTCGCCTCCCACGCCCCACTAAACCCAGCCAACCGCTTTTTTCCAGTCAATAACTCCTGCATCGCCCCTTCTTTTATCCTTCGTTTCTTAGCAATCAAATCATCAAGCGAACCAATAAGCTCATCTGTGTCAGAAAGAACGTTGGCAATGGCTTTTTGTTCGGCAAATGATCTTGGAAAACTAATTTTACAATTTAAAACATCCTCTTTTTTAAGATTTGTTTGTTTAACACCATCATCAAAGCTCAAATAAAATGGGTTTCTATTAATTTTATAAAATAAATACTTCGTATCTATTTTGGGCTTTAACGCACAAATTCGTTGATTAACAGTGTATGTATTATCTCTGTTAACAAGAAAACATTTAGCGATCGCTTTTCCATGAGGGATATCACTCATAACCATCAATATAGTTCCAGTACTGGCGATACAAAAAGATTCGTTTGAACGCTTAAACACCCTTCCTTCAGTAGAAATAAATTTTGAATTCGCAACAATAAACCGACCACTATCAGAGATGTGATTTTCATGCGCTTTACCATTAGAAAAATCAGCAATATCCCTCAACTCTTTCACCTCCCAATCCTCAGGTAGCACCCCGATCTCGGTCATTTTGTAGCCTGTTTTTACGGTAGTTGTTGTCATTATCAATTTTTAATTACAAACTGAACCATATCGCTCACATCAGCGAAATGGTATCTAATACACGTATTTTTCATTCCTTTAGTCATGTTTTTTCTTACTAATAAGTGCTTTAGAAAACTTCTCAAAGTCTGAATCAATCACTTGAGTTTTGTTAAATTCGTCATATTCAGCAAAAGCCTTTTTCTCTGCCCTTTCAGCCGAAATAACTCCTTTGCCATCCAATACTTTGTAATCGTTAAATTCCAAAAACTTATTCACAGATTCAGCCAGCTTTTCCATAGTCAATTCCTTCCGCTGTTCAATCTGATGCTCAATGTAATCAAAATATGCAGAAATAGCCCTTTCCAACTTTTTAATTTCTGTCTCAGAAAGATAATTTTTGGCAATAGTAGTATCAGACTTTAAAATTCTACCTTTTGGAGCATTCTTCCATGTCATTAATCCCATATAAGTTTTTTTCCTATCAGCTTTAGTGTAAACAATCTCAGCGGCAGTTTGACCAGTTATGGCAAAATGAAACTTATTCTGTACAGTCGCATAAAAATCCTTTGTTATTTGTGAGTTTGGATCGTAATCGATACTGCATTCTTTGAAAATATCGGTAATTTGCAGGTAAATGCGCCTTTCACTTGCACGGATCGAACGAACCCTCTCCAAAAGCTCTTGAAAATAATCTTTCCCAAAATATTTTCCATTTTTAAGCCTTTCATCATCCATCGAAAAGCCTTTGATGATATACTCTTTCAATCTCTCAGTTGCCCAAATCCTAAATTGTGTCGCCTGGCCAGAATTAACTCGGTAACCTACCGAAAGAATGGCATCCAGATTGTAATATTTTGTCTGATACTTTTTCCCATCATCGGCAGTTGTTTCCAAAATGGAAATAACTGAATTTTCCTGTAACTCACCCTCTGCAAAAATATTCGCAAGGTGCTTTGAAACTGCTGGAATACCTACTCCAAACAATTCCGCCATTCTTTTTTGCGTAAGCCATACATTTTCATCATGAAAAAATATTTCTACTTTCACGTCTCCATTTGGGGTTTTGTAAAGTAGAAACTCTGTCATTTCATCTCTTACGGTAATTTTCTTAGTCATAATTAAAAGAGTTAAATTTTAAATCCCATCTCAGCCAAATGAGCCTCAACCTTTTTGGTCAATTCTTCTGTTTGGGCTGTCAAAATTGGCAAAGGAACCGCATATCTTTCTGTAAGCTCTTTGATTCGCTGCGACAAAGTTTGAGAAATTCGTTCCAATTCCGCCTCAATGTTTGAAGCCAAGGCAGCCATCCATTTATCTTCTATCACCAGCGCCTTGATCTCTGCCTCGGTGAGTGTTCTGTATTTACCGATCAGTTTCGTATCCAAGTCCTTCTCAGCCTCTTTAATTTGCTTCTTCAGCTCTGATTCTTCTTCCAAAAGCTGTATATAATCGCTCAAAACACGATAATCCTCATCATTCTGCAACCCCTCATCTTTAAGCTCTTTCATCTGAGCTTTTACCGTTCCCTTGTTAATCTTTTCCAAAGTTGAGAAAACCCCCTCATCACCACCATGCTCCTCTTCCATTTCTTCTTTTTTGCGAGCAAGCTCTTCTAACTGCGTAGTTAAATCATCAATAGCTTTTTGATCTTCCTGAAAATAGCGGTCAATCACCAAGTCTTTCGGCACAAGGTCACAATTCCACTCATCTTTCTTAGCTTTTCCATTAGCATCCACCACCTGATAAACTTCCGCTTTCCAACCATCCATACCGATCATATACACATCATCTTGCATAACATCCGCCCAATAACTCATCAAACTTTGATAAACGTCGTATTTATCAATCAATCTGTCTTTGCCAAAGTCGCAGAGCATATCCTCTGAAACCTCCACGATCAGTTCTTTTGGTTTTACGCCGACCTCAATATTCTTCAGTTTTTGAGTATTTTTTTCTTTCCACTTGGCAAATTCTCCACGAACACCCTGCGAATATGACTGAAACTCAGGATGATCAACAATGGTTGTCCTCACTTTTTCTGGTTCAACTTTTGCTTTGTAGTACTCAGCACTTGAAGAGTCTGTAAAAAGTTTAGTCTGAATACTTGGAAAAACGCTCCAATATTTAGCAAAATTCTCAACATCCCTCTTGGGAATTCCTCCGTGTAAATGCGCCTCAATATCCTGAATATCCTCTTCTTCCTGCGTATCAATGTAACGAGGAATATTCAGATTATAGTCATTTTTCTCAATTTCATCGAGTGACACCACCCGAGAAAACTTTGGTATTTCACTTTGCTTGTTAAACACATCCACAATCTTGTGCAGATCCTGATAACGTAGCCGATTCTTATTTCCATCTTTCACAAAACCCTTACTGGCATCAATCATAAAAACACCTTTGCGACTTTGAGCATGCTCTTTGTCTATAACGATAATGCAAGCAGGAATACCAGTGCCATAAAACAAATTAGCAGGAAGACCAATAATGCCTTTAATATAGCCTTTCTTGATAATATTTCGACGAATGTTTGCTTCGGCATTACCTCGAAACAGCACTCCATGAGGCAAAATCACCGCCCCTTTTCCAGTAGACTTCAGCGAACGGATAATATGCAAAAAGAATGCATAATCTCCGTTTTTTGCTGGCGGAATTCCATCCTCAAATCGGTTAAATTCATCATTGGCAGGATCGAAACCGTTACTCCATGCTTTGGTGGAAAATGGAGGATTTGCAACCACATAGTCAAATGTCTTCAAACTTCCATCATTATTTTTGAAAAACGGCTTTGATAAGGTGTTATCCTTGTGGATTTCAGCAGTCGGATTGCCATGCAAAATCATGTTCATTTTTGCCAAAGCCGCCGTGGCATTGTCATTTTCCTGCCCATAAATTGTCACACCCGCTTCAGACTCATCAGCAGCCTTCAAAAGCAGAGAACCACTTCCACAGGTCGGGTCATAAATCGTCTGATCTTGTCGATTTGATTTATTGATCTCTATCACCTTAGCCATAATGCGGGAAACCTCAGCAGGCGTGTAAAATTGTCCCTTACTTTTTCCTGATTCCGTCGCAAAGTGGCGCATCAAATACTCATAAGCATCACCCAAAAGGTCATCACCTTCAGCTCGGTTTTTACTGAAATTAAGTGCCTCATTCTCAAAAATAGCGATTAGCTTGGTCAATCGATCTACCATGTCTTTTCCCTTCCCAAGCTTGGTATCATCATTGAAATCGGTCTGATCAATAACACCTTTCAAATCGTTTGCCTCGGCCAATTTGGCAATGATTTTATTCATACCATCGCCAATATCCTTCTGCCCTTTCAGCGCAATCATGTCCTTAAATCCGCCACCTTCGGGGATTTCAATGAGGGCATTGGTTTTACCCTCATATTTATCCGAAACATATTTCACAAAAAGAAGTACGAGCACATAATCCTTATATTGGGAAGCATCCATGCCTCCGCGAAGTTCATCGCAACTTTTCCAAAGTGAGCTATATAGTTCTGATTTTTTTACTGCCATAATTTAAGAGATTAATTCGTCTAAAGTAATTCCCAAACCTTCCGCAATTTTGGTAGCAGTCGGCAAAGTTGGGCTTTTTATCACATCACTCTCAATCTTGGCCAGAGTGGTGTATGGAATATCAGCTTTTCTGGCCAATGCCTCTTGAGTAAGCTCTTTTTTAAGCCTCCAAGCTTTAATTTTCTGCCCAATTGTCTTCTCCTCTTTCGAGTTATTTTCTTCCATAGTATGAAAGCATTAGTATGTCAGTTGCATTTTACTCTTTCAGGCACTTCTTTCAACAAAAAATTGCACAAATAAAGGACGCCCATCACCCCGCCTTCGCCATGACCTCATTCATATGCTCAACCACTACGTGATAAGGGAAATAACCCGCCTCCCCTCTGGCAAAGCATGTGCTGACGGCTTCCAGAATGCGGAGCCATTCAGAAAAATAAGCGCCAGAAAAACCCTTTTTGGTTTTTTTCTGATGTTCGGCATCCGTGTATTTGGATTTTTTAGGATTTTCCATTTTGGATCTTTGCTTTCCTTTTTAAAGATGTCTTGGTGTAAGTACGACAAATGTGCTAAACTAAGTCGAATACACAAACAAGTGATATTATTAACAAAAAATGATTATGAATATGAAAAGAATATTAATTCCAATAGGGGTCATAGTGGCAATTGTTGCCGGATATGCCCTTTTTGCAATAAATAACACAGAAAAAGACCTTAATACAAAGGAATCACTTGAAGGAGCAATTGTGTCTCAAGATGAGAACTTGCTTACTTTCATTGTTGGTCCAAGAAAAATGGAATGTACGGGAGCGGGGTCAATGGAGTGTCTGATTGTAAATGATAAATATTTTTATGACACCATCGAAGGCTTTAATTTTGAAGAAGGTTATAAATATCAGTTACTTGTAGAAAGAACAGAACGTGAAGATGTGCCTGCCGATGCGAGCAAATATACGTATCGTTTGATTAAAGAAGTAAGTAAAACACTTCAGAGTTCGGACGTTTCTCTAGAAGGGACTTCCTGGGTATTTGGTGAAAATGGAATGCTCTCATTTAATGAAGGTCGGTATTCAGCCACTGTAGGATGTAACATTATCAACGGTGCGTTTACTGAAAATGGCAATTCAATCAGGTTTGAAGCTGGTATGTCTACACTTATGGCCTGTCTCGATCTTGAAGAAGCTGAAAACCATCTCAAGGAGGTGTTAAGTAAAGCAACAGAATATAAGCTTGCTGGGGAGAAACTTACTCTCACAGGGGAAGGTGTTTCATTGGAGCTGTCTTTGATGAAGGATGCTGTTCTTACCGGGACTGAATGGAATATTTCTTCGATTAAAGAAGGAGCAGGAATTACTAGTTCAGCAGTAGATAAAGGGACATTTCTTATATTTAATACTGACGGCACATTTTCCGGAAAATCAGCATGTAACTCTATAATGGGTTCATATACTATGGCTGGAGAAAAGATTTCAACCTCGAATATCGGTTCAACAAAGATGTTGTGTTCTGATGAAGAAAATACTCGCGAACAAGTCTTGATTAATTCATTATCAAATATCTCTGAATATAAAATTGCGGGGAATATGCTAACCCTGGTGAGTACAGATGGGGAATACAAAATAGAGCTTTCAAATAAGTAAACTTTATTTTCTCTATCAAAATCTAATTCGCCTTCCTGAGGTCCGCAGTAAATCAATAAAAGAACGCCAGTTAAACGCTGGTGTTCTTCATTTGAGAGTTGGGTTCTGAATTGAAGGTTTATCGGCCTTCTGTTTCATAACTGACGACCAGGCCGTTTGCGACCGTAGCGTTAATTCGGCCCGGGCGGTAATCCAGGGTGGCAGGAAGACCTTCTCCATCTTCTATTACTACGCGGAAAGGGACTCCCTGAGACTCGGCTAGAGTTTGAGCCTCCTTAACGGGCATATTTATATAGTCACCCTTGAGGTTTTCTGAAACAGAAGCTTCCGGTGACTCATTATTCGGGACATTAGAAGTAGTGGCACAAGCAGTTAGTGTTAGTGCGAGCAAAGAAAGGAAAGCTACTGATGAGTATTTTTTCATTTGGGTTTTAATTATTAATATGGCTATAGTATAGCATAAACAAAGCTGGGGATAGAAAAGTATGAAGAAATAAATATGTCGGACATTCGTTTTCAAACCAAAATAGCTAAAATCGGTTCATGGGACTTACTGATTTTACCGAGGACCGCCAGCGACAAACTACCATCGCGAGGAATGGTAATGGTGGAGGGGACTATTAATGGCGGTCATTTCCAAGTTCCGCTTGAGCCGGATGGTAAAGGTAGTCATTGGTTTAGAATAGACAAAACTCTGGGCAAAGCTGTCAATGTCGGTGCAGGGGATTCTGTCGCTTTGACGATTGAGCCAATCAAAGTGTGGCCAAATCCAAAACTGCCAACTGATCTGAAAACCGCTCTCAGGAAATCTCCAGAATCCCTCAATCTCTGGCTGGAGATCACTCCAATGGCTCGCTGGGATTGGCTTCGCTGGGTGCGCTCGACCAAAAATCCGGAAACGCGTGAACGACGAATCGAGATAATGCTCTCAAAGCTACAGTCCGGAAAACGCCGACCCTGCTGTTTTAACCGTTCAATATGTACTGAAACGTCAGTATCGAAAAATGGAGTTCTGCTAGATCCTGTTTAAAATCAGGGTTAGCAGGTAAAAATGTTATTCATCGGCGTTTTCCGGATCCGGGAGGCTGGAGATGGAAAAGTTTTGAGAAGAGATAGTGATATCCGGAGATTTTTGGATTAATTCTAAAATCAGCTTGGAAAGTTGATTGTGTTTGAGGCGTCTGTCTCTAACTTCGACGACATATCTAACTGATAACATGATCCAATTGTCGGTCAGTTGAACGAAGACCAACGGGTCAATATTGCGTTTGGAAAAAAAATATTTTTCTGTTAGTTCATAGATTCCCCGTTCGGCGACTTCAGCGGCCTCCAGAGTTTCCTTTTTGACGATTTTCTCTATATCTTTAACTGCTTTTTTCCAATTACTGTCATAGGTAATCGGTATGGATAATTCATCCCAGATAAAGTGATGATCTTTGGAGTAATTATTGATCGGAGCAGATAGGACGGATCCGTTGGGAAGCATAATGATTCTTCCGGTAGCTTGATCACCGCCAACCCATTCTCCAATTTCCAATAAAGTTGTATAAAATAATCCTATGTCAATTACATCACCACGCTTGGAATTGACTTCGATACGATCACCAACCCGATAGACGCTGGTGATAAAAATTGCCAAACCTCCGGCGAAATTTTTGAAGACGTCCTGCAAAGAGATAGCTACACCTGCTGCAAATAAACCATAAGCGACCAAAAGGGCCTGAGGATTGATGATCCATATTCTCAAAACAATGATAAAAGAAATGGCGATAAAGAGGATGGAGGTAGTTTTACGGAAGGAATATCTGGTTTTCGATTCTTTGATTTGTTTTGCTACTCCTTCTTCCAACATCAACTTGAAAATACCATAAGAAACGGCAATCCCAATGAGACTATAGGTGATCTTGGTTAGATCGAGGGTTTGATAATAGATGTTGATGAACCAGGTAAATCCGGCTAAACCGGCGAGAATAACTATGTTTATAAACTTCTTGAACATTTGGATTTAATAGAAACTTCTAAATCATTATACAGAAAAATAGAGTTAAGGGAACTTTGACAACTTGGAAATGAAAAGATCTATCTGCTATGATTTCTGTAGCGAATGTGTTAATAAAATATTATTGTTTACTTGTTTTGAATCAGTAATAAACGAAGCTAGATGAATTATGATTTGCTGATATTGCTTTTCGCCCTGGCTGGCCTATGGTTTGGGTCTGAATTAACTATTAAAGGAGCGATTGCCATAGCGCGCAGATTCAATCTTTCTTCCGGATTTATCGGTTTGACGGTTTTGTCGATCGGTACTTCTATCCCGGAGATTTCTGTAGGCATCGCTGGCGGGCTGAAAAAACTGGCGGGAACCGATGCATCCGGCATTGTAGTTGGAAATGTGATCGGTAGTGCTGTAAATCAATTGACGCTTATTTTGGGCGTGGTTGGTCTGTTTGGATTGTTATGGATAAAGAAAAGGACTTTGAGGAGAGATGGGGCGATGTTGATAGGGAGTATTCTGTTACTGGCTTTGATGGGTATAGATGGGCAGTTTTCCAGAATGGATGGAGTGACCATGATAGCGGTATATTTGTTCTATCTATTTACATTAACCAGAGAAGAAAAAGTGAAAGTTGCCGGGAGAAGGCCGGAAAGCCATTTAACCTTGAATTTACTAAGTTTAATAGGCGGGTTTCTATTGATCTTATTTGCCAGTGATTATGTTGTGGTGGGAGCCAAAGGATTGGCGGAAAGCTGGGGCGTGACACAAACTTTTATCGGTATATTTATAGTGGGGCTGGGGACCGGATTACCGGAATTGGCGGTGTCTTTGGCTGCGCTGCGTAAAAAGAATGTTGAAATGTCGGTAGCGAATCTGATCGGCAGTAATATTTGTGATCTGTTGTTTTCATTGGGAGCTGGAACTGTGATTTCAGGTTTTACTGTTCCGGACAGGGTGCTCATATATGATATACCGGCGCTCTTAATTATTTCGATAACGATGATTTTCTTTTTTAGGAGTGGTTTAAAATTGCACAAAAAAGAGGCACTACTGTTAATAGTGCTTTATTTTGTTTACTTGATAGCCCGATTGCATTTGTTTAGATAAATCTGAATGGCGGGGGAAGGCCTTTAAACTTTTTTTAGTTTAACAATTTCACGGCAAACTGTCTGATCGGGCCGTTCATAGACCAGATTGGCTTGGGCTTCTTTGCCGAGCTGGAGTTGTTCTATCAAATCGGCCGGAAGTAGTGGAACTTCCTGAAACCCCAATTGCGGGAATTGGCGATGTAAATGTCCCATGGTGATATAGCCACGTTCATTTCGATAAGCCATGAGAGTTAGAACAACCTGACAATTTTCAGCCAGTAGGGGATGAATAGTTCGTAAAAAATTGGCGATTAATCCACCGACCATAGCTTGATTACTTTCGATTTGATCCGATGAAGGAGTATGGCTGATCGGGGGCCCGAGGAAGGTTTCACTGACGACTGCCGCTATGGACTCTGGGAGATTTTGTGCAGATAACTTTGTCGCGTCCTTGTTGAACAATCTCATTTTGGCCGGATGTGGATAATCTTTATAAAGCCATTCCAGGTTGAGCCGGGCTTTGTTGATATTTTCACTGGAAAGGTCAGAGCCAACAACATTAATACCCATTAAAATACCTTCCATCAGAATAGTGCCGACTCCGCAGAAAGGATCATAGATAGTTTGACCGGATTGAGCGCCGGACAAATTAATCATAATCTGAGCCAATTTTGGTGGTAGCATTCCTAACCGAGCATCGCGTTCCGGTCTTTCATAATCGCGTTTGGAATAAGCGTCGATATCCTGAATAGCGACAGTTTCTCCGAACATCCATTCTCGATCGATTTGGATTACATTAAATTCAGCTCCTTTTTCTAAAATCCTTTCACCAAGTAAAAGTGCTGTCGGTGCTATGTGGAAATTATTGTTGATAAAACGGCTGGATAACCCGACGGCTTTTAATTTCTTTTTAGTTTCCATTAAACAATTTTTCACCTGCCGTTCATCCGGCCCATTTAAATTGTAGGCTGCAACAGCATAGCGGACTTTGTCTGACCGCCCCTGGAATTTCGCCAAAGCTGCGTCACTAACGGTTTTTGGCAGCCCTCCACCGGAGACATTAGCTTGGGTAACTTGAACTATTTTGGTGGTACCGCCGAGATGGTTGAGAAAAATTTGAGGATTACCAAGCTCAGGCAATTCGACAAAAAGCATTTCCTTTTGGAGTTTCAGATATTGAGTATCGGAAGGAAGGACAGCGGCTAGCTCAGCCAAGGAAATTAATGGCTTGCGACCTAAGAAAAAGATGTATTTGACCATAACTTTTATATTATGACTAAATCTTTCTACTAAAATGACTGAAAAAGCAATGGGAAATGTTTTTAAAACCCGTCAATTTAAGTTGATCTTACTACTAATTTTATCCTTTGTGGCAATTTTCGCCTTGGGTTGGTGGTTGGGTGGATGGCGTGAATCATGGGTTTTACGATCTGCTTTAGAGCGGATCCCTGATCTCAATCCCTGTTATTGAGATTTGGACCCATATTTGCTCACGCTGAGTCTTTTTGTCTGGACTGGCAATGCGTTTTTACCGCCATTGATTGGAGATTAAATAAAGTTTAATTATAGTGACCTTAAATTTTTATATTTTAAGCTTTAAACATATGGCAATGTCACTCAATCGAGTTCAGTTAATCGGTAATCTGACTCGTGATCCGGAACTACGACAGGTTCCAGGCGGTCAGACTGTTGCGTCATTTTCGATAGCTACCAACTTCAGCTGGACCGATCAAAGCGGTCAACGCCAGGATAAGGCTGAATATCACAACGTGACAGCTTGGAGAAAGCTGGCGGAGATTGTTGGGCAATACCTGCGTAAAGGTAGTAAAGTGTTTGTTGAAGGTCGTTTACAGACCCGTGAATGGGAAGGGGAAGATGGCGTAAAGAGATATCGAACAGAAATTGTTGCCGATAACATGATCATGCTTGACCGTAAGGGTGAAATGTCGGGTGGAGGCGCACCTTCCTATAGTGGAGGAATCAAATCCCAATCACCAGATCTGGGTGGTGATGTCGAAGCAGCTCCTATTACAGAAGGAGATGTTGCTATTGACGACTTGCCTTTCTAAGAACGAGGACTTCTATATAATGCACGGAAAAGAGGCCTTAGAATCAAGTAAATGATTCTAAGGCCTCAATTGAGCGTTGTGGATCGCTCCTATCCGCACCGTTATATAAATGCAGAGGAAAAAGCGAATTCCAGGGAACGCTTGGACGAAACTACGGCTGTGGTTGTCTCAAGTCCATCTCTCTACTGTCCTTTGGTGTTTTGTTTAACGACGAGGATCACCATCGTCCTTTTTTATTTTTGTTTAGTTTTTGTCGATTCCCTGATCAGAAATCAACTATTTGTTTGGTTTTATTTTTGATTTTTTCATGCACATTAACAGAGTTAATACGCAGGTTAATCTTTCGGGTGTTAGCCGAACACCGCATCGAAAAGTAGAGAGCAGAGGTCTCCCAGAGGCTAGACCTCGTTGGGAGCATTTGATAAAATCGCTCGTTTTGGTTCAAGGAGCCGTTTTTTAGGCCTGGGAAACTTTTGTTCGCTACTTTTTTTGGGGTGATACCTGTTTTTCAATGAACAATTGTCTGATCTGTACTGATTGTTTGAATCCAGGAATTATACCACTTTTGGCCTTGTCTATCAAATCTGTTAAGATCTTAGGTGCCAGGAGTTTTATCTAAATAATATTTCCAAGAATCAAATTATTATAAACCAAATGAAGCATTCCGTCAATATCGGGAGATTGAGTTCGAAAGTAGTAGGAATGGCCTTACTGGTAATGATTTGGATAGTTTTAGCCGGAGTTTTCTCCAATTGTTCAATACCCACTCAAGTACCAACTTCCGCCCCTTTAGCTACGCTTTCTGGAGAACAAAAAACTGTTGAAATTCCTTCTGTGGCAACTGAAAATAGTTCTCTAGCTGCTCCATTGGATCATTTTGCTGACCGTCAGCAAATGATAACTTTTGGGTTACATATCAGCCCTAAAACCAGCCCTTTGCCTAAACCGGAAGTTTTTACTGGTTATCATACGGGTTTGGATTTGGAGATTTTACCTGGTGAGGAAAATCAGGATGTACCAGTTTATGCCATTAGCGATGGTAAAATCTTGTTTGCCGGCAAGGTAAGTGGTTATGGTGGAGTTGTTATTGAAAATACTGTAGTCGGAGATCAGGAAGTTACAGTTTTGTATGGACATGTTTCAGCTGGAACATCTTTGGTGCAAGTTGGAGATAAAGTGAAAAAGGGACAGAAATTGGCTAGCCTTGGTGCGGCTTATAGCCCTGATACAGGCGGTAATCGTAAACATCTTCATCTTGGTATCCATAAGGGTACTTCCATCGAATATAAGGGGTATGTGCAGAATCAGGCAGATTTGGCAAACTGGCTAAACTTGACTGATTTTTTGCAATAGCCGCTCGTTCTGTTAGTATTGCGGAAAATTAACCATGAATTATGGACTTCACCTTTTGGACCGGCATAGTTGGGGCGACGGTTTTAGTGATTGGGGCGGCCTGGCCAGAGAAGGTCGGGGTCAAGCCGATCAGATCAATGAAAAATTGGGCTTTTTTGATTGGTGGGTTTTTGATGTTTTTGTATGCTTTACTGGGGCATTTAGCGGGAGGAACGATTTTCTTTGTGATGATGGAGATTTTTGTTTTGATATCGAGTCTATTAATGATGCTGAATACAGATGACCGGATCGACGCTTTGGTGATTTCGATCAGCGGCTTGGCTTTTGCGGTTTGGTCTGTCTATTTATTCCAGGGTTATGTGACAATTATTTTTATTCTTGGTTTAACTGGCTTGGGATTTGGCTTTGCTTTTGACACAGGTTCGGTTCGACGTAATGTCGCACTGACTTTGGGAAGCGCTTTGATGGCGGGATTTAGTTATATTTCCGTTAATTGGATATTCTTTTGGCTAAACCTGTTCTTTGCTGTTTTGTCGGCAGTTTATCTCTATCAAAGCTTGATAAAACAGAAAGCTGACCGGCATTCACCAGATAAACTGAGTGATGGTCAGATATAGTAATTGGGCGAGAATCTGCTAAAATTATCTTGATATTTTAACGAGTGTTTATGAAAGGCTTGTTTGTGGCAATTTCGGGCCCATCAGGAGTGGGAAAGGGGACTATTATAAATTTACTCAAAGAGAGAATAAAGTCTTTGGTATTCGTTTTGTCATTGACTACCAGAGCTCCTCGACCAGGGGAGAAAGATGGTGAGCAATATCATTTTGTGAGCAGGGAAGATTTTGAGGCAAAAATGGCTGCTGGAGAGTTTTTAGAGACTGCCCAGGTTCATGATAAGGACTATTATGGAGTGCTAAAAAAGCCGGTGGAAGAGGCTTTGAGTGACGGCAAAGTGGTGGTTAGAGAGGTCGATGTGCAAGGCATTGCCAACCTAAAGAAGGTGATTCCGCCTGATCAATTGATGACTATTTTTATCAAACCGGAAAATCTTGATTTTTTGAGGAATCATATTGAAAAGCGAAGTGAGTTACCACCGGAAGAGATTCAACGTCGACTGGAAAGTGTTGAAAAAGAAATGGCTGAAGCGGTCCATTTTAATTATCAATTTACTAACTACGAAAACCGTCTGGAATCCTGCTATTTGGATATCGAGGGGGTGATCTTCAGCAGAGCAGAGCAAATGGGAATTTCCACGGATATGAAGCGGGCCTAATGATTACTTGCCAATTGGAAAATTATTTGATTTAGTGTAATTTGTCCGCGCACTGGCAGGAGGTTGATAAGTTAAGGGGATTGGCCAAGTGGTAAGGCATCGCCCTCTGGAGGCGACATCGGGGGTTCGAATCCCTCATCCCCTGCCAATTGAATTAGCCTAGCTACCTTACAATTAGGCGTTTTCCAGGAGTTCGATCAGTTTGCCTTCCTGATTCAGCTTGCTTAGATCATCAAATCCCCCGATGAATTTTTCACCGATGATGATCATCGGTACGGTTTGCCAATGATATTTGGCGACCAATTCGTCCCTTAATTGTTGATCATCAGCCACATCGATATCTGAAAAGGGGATTTTTAAATCGGTTAATAATTTCTTGGCCATTTTGCAGTAATTACAATAGGGCGTTGAATAAATGGTGACTTTTTTCATGTGTTTATGGTTTTAAATAAATATTACGGCTGAACCAGTAACAATTGTGAATGATTAATTACTTCAGGAATAGATCTTTAAATTCAATAGCGGCTTCCCTGTAACTGGAATTGCTCTCTTCATCAGAATCATCAGTAAATTGCCAATGCCAGGATAAAGCATCGATTACTTTAAATCCATAAAAACCTAAAACCTGCTTTTGACTGAGCATAGCCTTTTCTCCATGCCAATTTTGCCCGATAGTAATGATTCCAGCTTCAATGTTTTTAACCAGATTATCTTCCCCCAGGGTGGAATGCCGATTTTCTATCCAGGTTAGTCTTTCGATCAGTTTTTGGTAAAATGAATTTACCTGACCCCACCGGATAGAGCCGAAGAAAACCACGCAATCTGAAGTAAAAAGCTCTTTACTGATTTTCCATAATTCATCATCCGGGTTATTTATACTGGCCCAACAGCGATGATTCCCACTGGGATTTTTCTGCTGATCAATCAAGGCAGCTTCCTTCGGCCCACAAGTATTTCCGCGCTTTGTGGAGACATTCCCTTCACAAGGATAAATATTTAATTTTGGGACCTCGATAATTTTCACTCTATCAGCTGATAATTGTTCGGCTATTTTGTAAGCTAAAGTCGTGCTTTTAGGCATTTCGCCCCCCTCTTCTCCGCTCCAGCGATTAGAGGTGGTGAGTAATAATATCTGGTTTTTTTGTTTGAGGTGATCAACTGTCTGTTTTAATAAATTTTGATAATTTTTCATCGAATCAGAACTATAATAAATTAAAACCTATGACTAGATTAAACACCTGTCACGACTATTCGAGCAAATAACTTTCCAAGGAATCGATCAAAACAATAAAAGCCCTCATCAGCTGATGAGGGCTTTTGAATTGATAAAGGGACCTATTTACAAGCCTTTAGCTAAACAACTATCGCATTTGGCGTCTTTTTCCGCAATGGTATTGGAACAGGCTGTACATGTACATTGTTTGCCATCGCATTCCATAGGCTTGTGACACATGCTGCAGTTAGCACCGGCCATATCTACTCCACAGGTTGAACATTTCATATTTATATTGGTTAAAATATATTACTAATATGAGTATACCATAAAATGTAGTAATTAGCGAGGTTCGGGAAGCTGCTTTAGTTCTGAGTCAATACCGCTAGTTTTGCTGCTTCTGCTCTAATTATATGTTGATTTGGTCGGAAATATTTATCCGATATTGACGCCCCGTAGTCATCCGTGTTGCTGTATCCTTCAACGATATTGTTTGCTTGAGCATAGGCGACAATGCTGTAGAACCAATCGTCTTTACTGACATCGAGAAAGTCGGCTTCAAAATCTCCGAAATCTGTAATCCCTTTGGCTTTTAAAAGTATTTTCAGGGCCTCCGCGCGAGTTATACTTTGATTCGGCTTAAAAAATGGCAATATTCCTGTGTCGATGATATATCCTTCTACAATCTTTAATTTTGCCGCGCTGATGACATAGGTGGCAAACCAGTTGTTTTTTGTCACATCCCGGAAAAGTCTTTCAAAGCTGGCCTTCCCAAATCGATGAGTATTTGAGGCGATTTTCACTAACTCTGCGCGTGTCGATTCTCCATCAGGTACAAATAGATTTGCTGTACGACCGTCAATAATACATTGGCGATAGAGATTTTCTATGTAATATCTGCCCCAATGATGGGAAATATCCTGGAAAGGAATAATAGAGGTTGCTGTGCGATCACAGTGGGAATCCTCGGGCAGAGCGGGCGTGGATGGGTTGGGAGTATTATTAACCGGATGAATACTATCATCATTACTGATACAGGATGGACCAGTACAGGAAGGAGCTCCAAACTGTGCACTTCCACCAGCGCCACCCCCACCACCTCCGCCGCCACCACCTCCGGGTATGGCGATATCATCATTGGTAAGTGTGCAGGTTTTGTCGTCACCTGGGATGAGTGTTATGCTGCCGCCGGCATCGCAGTCGCCACTGAAACCGGATAGGTAAGAGGGGTTGGCGTCTTCGCTTACTACATAGGTACCGGCAGAGAGTGTGTAAAGTGTTCCAGGGGCGTCGGCTCCGACGGCCGGACTGCCGGCAACATCGACTCCAGCCAGAGTTACATGCAGATTAAAGTCAGACGCGGTGGCGATGCCACCGCTAGCATTTACTACTTGTTTGACAATATGCAGTGTGGCTGGGGCGGGTGCTAAATCGCTTAAGAGTATGGATACTTTGGCATTGTTATAATTTGCTACAGCCAGATCGAGATCGCCATCGGCGTCAAGGTCAGCGGCAAAGGCCGACCAAGGTCCATTGCCTGCTGCGTAATTCACGGCTGCAACAAAGGTTCCATCGCCATTGTTAGAAAGAACTGAAACTGTCCCACTGGAATAATTTGTGGCCACCAGATCCTAATCTCCATCACCATCGAGGTCCGCGGCAAAGACTGAAGTAGGATGGCTGCCTACTCCATAATCTACAGTCGCAGCGAAAGTCCCAGCGCCATTGTTGAGCATGACTGAAGTGTTACTATTGTCATAATTCGCCATAGCGAGATCCTGATCGCCATCACCGTCGAGATCGGCGGCATAAAGCTCAATTGGATTATTTACAGCTGCGTAATTTACGGCTGCGGCAAAAGTGCCGTCACCATTGTTCAAAAGAATAGAAAGGTTGTCACCGACATAATTTGTCACGGCGAGATCCTGATCGCCGTCGCCGTCGAGATCGGCCGCAAAAACCGAAGATGGACGACTTCCCACTCCGTAATTAACGGCAGCGACAAAGGTCCCGTCGCCATTATTCAGAAGCACTGAGACGGTATTACTGTTATAGTTGGCAACAGCCAGATCCAAATCGCCATCGCCGTCAAAATCGGCAGAAAAGACCGAGCGGGGATTGTTGCCTACGCTATAGGAAAGAGGAGCGCCAAAGGCTGCCAAGCTGATCTGAAAGATAATTATGGCAAAGACTGGGACCAAGACCACTATGGAACGATGTAAAAAGATCATAAACCTTTGACGTCTCGAAGTGTTTTTATTTTGTGCGTGAGAATGTAAAGTTTTCATAAACGCTGATTCAAAACTTAAGAATCTTTATATTATAGCATAATTTTGAAAAATGGCAAAGGGTGAGGGAATATGATGACTAGATCACTTTACGAATCTTACTTTTATCGATTTCAGTTTGGCTTAATTGCAGTTTCACGATTTAATCAGTACAAGTAGATTAATATTTTTGTTTTCAACAAGTTGGTTATGAAGAAAAAAGAAACAAATCAGATTCATCCGGAAAGCAAAAATAAAACCGGAGAAAAATTGAGTGATGTAATTCTCGGTGGGCAAGATGGTTTGGTCAATACGCTAGGGGTAATTCTGGGAATTGCGGCTGCCAGTAGCGACTTTAGGATTGTAGTGGCCGGTGGCTTGGCCGGTGCGATAGCGGAGGCTATTTCGATGGGAGCGGTTGGCTACACCAGTAAATTGGCGCAAAGAGATTTTTACATTCGGGAGATGCAGCGGGAAGAATATGAGATTGAACATATGCCACTGGAAGAGGAGCAGGAAATTCGGGATATTTATGAGAAAAAGGGCTTTAAGGGAGATTTATTGGAAGCTGTTGTGAAAGTTTTAACTTCTGACCGGAGGGTTTGGCTTAATACAATGATGAGAGAGGAGTTAAATATGACCCCGATTAGAGATGAGCAGCCTATTAATTCAGCAATTCTAATTGGTGTATCGTCCTTTTTTGGGGCGATTATCCCGCTAATTCCATTCCTGATATTTTATTTTGCCAAAATCAACTTTAGTGGAGCGATCAATAACGCTATCTATATTTCCCTGGCTGTCTGCGCCTTGGTACTCTTTATAGTGGGGGCGATAAAATCTCGTTTGACGGTTGGAAAGTGGTATAAAAGCGGCTTTCAAATGTTGGTAATAGGTATTGTATCTGCGCTTTTTGGATTTTTTGTGGGTAAATTGTTCAGTGTTTAGTCGAGCGGGGATTCCCTTTTGCAGTGACTATGGATATACTGACCAGGTCTAAAATAATTATATTGTCATGAAAAAAACTGAAATATTCGCCAGGGATTCAATGTTTATAAATAAACTTCCCGCCTATTTCTTTTTTGCTCTGTTGCTTTGGGTGGCCTGGAACCTTTTGAAGATCGTTCAACCATTTATAATGGTGCTGATTTTCTCAGCCATTATTGCCACTGTGACTTTTCCCGTTTATGCCGGATTGGAAAAAAAATTAAAAGGTAGAAAGTCTTTGGCAGCCATTTTGACTTGTTTGCTGGTAACGTTTGTGATTGTGGTGCCGCTGACATTGTTTTTGATTGTTCTGGTGGGACAATTGGTGGATTTGGTCAGAGCGGCTAATGATACTTTGCACGCAGTGGATTTTGCCAGCTTGATGAGTTGGAAACATGGTAATTTCTTTTATGATTTGGCTGGGCCCTATAGTGGGGAGATTGGCAGTTTGGTGGAACAAAACTTGGAGAGTCTGCGCTCCGGCCTCACTCAGTTGGTCCAAATAGTTAGCAGCTATGCGGCCAAACAAAGTGCTGAATTTTTGACTCAATTGGGGATTTTCTTATTCAATCTGCTTTTGATGTTATTTACACTTTATTATCTTTATAAAGATGGTCGTTTGTTTTTACGTAAATTAATGATGCTAAGTCCTATTCCCATCGAATATGAAAAGGATTTATTTAAAAAATTCGATGAAATTAGTCGAGCTACCTTATTTGGGACATTTTTAACTCATATTTCACAGGGACTGGTGGGGTATTTGGGTTTTTTGATTGCCGGAGTGCCTAATAGTTTCTTTTGGGCCGTAACTTTAACTGTATTTTCACTGATTCCGACCTTGGGATCCTCGCTGGTCTGGGCTCCGATTGGATTATTCATGTTATTGAGTGGTAATTGGTGGGGCTTGTTTATCCTGATATGGGGGGCTGGTCTGGTTAGTACGGTTGATAATGTTCTGAGGGTCGTATTTATCGGCAGTTCTGCCCGTTTGAACCCACTTTTAACCTTTATTTCAGTCTTTGGAGGCTTGTTGGCCTTTGGTTTGATCGGGGTAATCCTTGGACCAATGATTCTGGTCTTATTTATGACGCTTTTACATGTTTACCAGCTGGAATATGATGGGATGTTGGGGAAGGAACATGAATTAGGCTTAGATGAACCGATCTTTAGTAATAAAGACTAATAAAAAACTAGATTAACTAAATTGACAAAAGCTCCGAATATGCTATCATATGGGGATATCAATTAAGTTAATATTTTGAAGTTCAAAGAACTGTTTAATAAAAAGAGGGTAAATTGGACCGCTGAGAAAGAGTATGATTTGGGCTCCGGAAAGACTGACAAACACGCGGCTTCGAAAATATTTATTTTCCTGCCATTGGCGGTAATCCTATCATGTTTGATGATTATCATAGCGGTAATGGGTGTGCCAAAAGCGATGGATTTGGTAAAATCGGGAATAGAGAGTGTTTTCCCTCAGCAAAATGAACAATTGAAAAGTGCTGCCAGCGAGCCTCTGTTTGCTGATGTTAAGGCTGATTCAAAATATTTTGACTCATTGGCGTATTTGAAAAGGAACGGCATTATAACCGGTTATGCTGATAATACTTTTCGCCCATACCAGGAATTATCCAGAAGTGAATTGGTCAAAACCATAGTTAATGCCAAAAGAGAGTATCCATTGGCTTTGAATTACAATAATTGTTTCAAGGATGTGAAAACGGAGTGGTTTGCCGCTTCAGTCTGTTTGGCCAAAGAGAAAGGCTGGGTGAGTGGCTATAGTGACAATTCTTTCCACCCAATTGATGTATTGACCAAGGCTGAATCATTGAAGATGATCATGGAGGCTTTTGAGGTCAAGGAAACTCCTGACAGTACACCACCACTAAACCTGTATGCAGATTTGGATAAAGACGCCTGGTACTATAATTATGTCAAGACTGCTTTGGAGAAAAACCTTTTGGATGAAAATCCCAATTTGGAATACTTCAAACCGAATGATCCGGCTACCAGAGGTGATGCCGCGCAGATTATTTATCGGGCCCTACTGCAAAGTTAATATTTGGGAGTTTTTATTTTATTGCAACAATTTATCCAAAGCGTCGGTAAAGACTTCAGTAGGCTGGGCTCCGACTATCAGTTGATCGTTTAAATAGAATGTTGGTGTTCCTCGGACCGCTTTACTGAGTCCTTCTTGGTAATCTTTATTGACATTGCCCAGATGTTTTTTCTGATCCAGACATTCGTTGAACTGGGGTTGATCCAATCCCAACTGTCCGGCAAAAGTTTTGAAGACATCATTGTGAGAGGCGTTCCCGGACCATTGTTGTTGGTTTTGGAACAGTAAATCATGCATTTCCCAGAATTTGTTTTGCTCTAAAGCGCACTCAGAGGCCAAAGCGGCGTCCGGAGCTTGAGGATGAATACTTAAAGGGAATTGTTTGTAGAGTAGTTTTACTTTCCCGGTCTCCACATAATCTTTCATGATTGTAGGGAGGGTTTCAGTAAAATATTTTTCGCAAAGTGGACATTGGAAATCGCTATACTCGACCATGGTGATCGGAGCATTGTCCTTGCCGATTACTTTTACTGATCCTTCCTCGGTTATTACTGAAACGGCGTTTCCGGAAAAATTCATTCCTCTGAGTAGAAAGCCCAGGATCATACCCAGTAGGAAAACACTGAAATATTTGGAGAGATTATTGGAGTTGTTCATGGTCTGTTTTTGTTTTTAAAAGAAGCTGATCTGATTCCGAGTGTAGATGAAACTGAGCCAATTGACAATACTGGAAAGCTGATTTGTGAAGATCAGATAACCGGTCAAAATCAACAGCAAACCGGCCGACAAGCTGACTATATGAAAGAGTTTTTTGTGTCTGGAAAGCCAACGAGAGATCTTGTCCATACCCAGAGAAAGTAAAATCAGCGGAAGGGTGAATCCCAGACTATAAATGAAAAATAAAATTAAACTGCTGCCAATAGTTTGAGTTGAAGCGCTTAAGGTAAATATCCCTCCGATAATTGGACCATAACAAGGAGTCCAACTGAAAGCAAAAAGCATGCCGATAATCAGGGATTTGAGATGAGGATGATTGTTAAAACCTATTTTTTGATGGTCAAAATGGAATTCTTTCTGAAGGAAGCCTAATTTTAGAAATCCTGTTTGAATAATGCCTAAAATAATCAGGATTACTCCAGCGATTTGTTGAAGTAAAAGTTGATTCTGGACTAAAAAGAGACTCAACCCACCTGCTATCAAGCCAAAAGCCAGGAAGACTACAGTAAAACCCAGGCTAAAGTAGAGGCTGGCGATCAAAACCACTTTTTGGTGGCTTTGATCTTTGGCTTCTTTCAAGTTAAGCCCGGCAAAGTAGGCGATGAAACCTGGAAGTATGGGAATAATGCAGGGAGAAAGTATGGAAACTATTCCGGCTAGGAAAGTGAGGAGTAATTGCCAGGCTGAGATCTCGCCCATGAGTGATATTTTTGAAATATAAAGTAGGCTGCCAGGCAGACCAAGAATATTATAGCAATGATTGGCAGTAGTGGCGAATCAGTTGCTGGATTTGGAGTTAAATCAATTTGGAAGCGATTGAGTTGGAGGACTTTTTGGGATACTGCGTTTTTACCGATAATGGAGATTTGACCAGTGAAACTGCCAGTGGCGCCGGGAATGAAACTGGATTTGGCCAAGGGCCCCTTGATGATTTTTTCATTGAAAGTAACCAGGTATTGTTCGGAATTAGCAGGATTATCGGAATTTTGGACTTGTAAAGGAAAAGAATAAATTTCTCCGAAATCCGGAGCTGCCGTGATTTGGCCGACTATAGTATTGAAAATCGGATTGGCTGCTCCAGGGGTCGGAGAGTCGACGTATTGCCATTCAGGCTGTCCATCGAAAGTGACCAGGCTGTATGATTTTCCTTTTTCTACTTCAGCATAGCTTTGACTGGCCTCCAGTTTTCCGTTTGGCCGAAAAAGTCGTATTTGATCGGCGGAGTTGTTCAGATTGATCTTTAGACTTTTTAATTGGATGGCCAGATAACCAAGAGCTGGTAAATCCAACTTACCGAGGCTTTTCGGTTTACTGCCACCATCGCCATCGTCAATAATCCAATTCTGTAGATTTATGGGAGCTGCGGTTAGATTTTTAAATTCCACCCATTCACTGTCGTTCTTATCGATTGGGGCGGGGAAGATTTCTGTGATCGAGATACTGGGATTGGCAGGTAATTGCTCATTATTACTTAACTTGATGATCGAGCTACTGGAAGTTTTTTTCGGAGGAGTTTTGTTACCATTAGTAATGGCGGTTTTGACCTTGGAAAGATCTTCTTTCACTTTCCAGGCTGAACTGGAATGGTCGTGATTTAGACGGATGATGGTTTGATTGTTCTCTAGTTTACTACTATCAAAACAGCTGGTAATCGCTTGATCGTCCCAGAAGCCATTCTGCCAAATTTTGCTAAATTCACTGGCTTCCGCTTTGCTGATAGGATCTTTTTTCCAGCAAAAAAAATCAAAATAATATTGTCCTTGTTTGATGATGATTTGCTCGGTAGTGGCAGTTAAACCCTTTTTATCACTATATATATTCAGTCCGGTTTGATCGTTGGCACTGGCGGAAGCGAAGGTTAATTTTATCAGGTCATTGTTTTTTACCCAGAAGTCCTCATTAATGGTTTTGAAAATCTGATCATCATAAAATTCCAAGCCGCGTAAATTGATTTTCTCCTGATCTGTTTGGATTTGGAAAGTAAAGAAGTCCCGGTCGGTGTTTTTGAAAGAGATTTCTTTTAAGGTAATGGAAGTAGCGGGGATTTGGAGCATGGAGTTTGGGACTGTGACACCAGAGTCGGATAGAGTTGCGCCCAAGCATCCAGAAATTAGCCAATTTAAGTTGACAATGATGGTAATTAATACTGAAATTAATCTTTTCATTAAGGTGGTTTGATGACTTGTTAGCTGAAAACAAAGCATAACAGTCTTTCTTGAACTGATCCTTAAAAACGGCTTAATTTTGACAGCCTAGGCCCGCATATGTTTTGATAAATCAGACAAAATAAATATAACCAAGAAGGCAATGGATAATACTACTGTAATTGTTGCTTTGATTATCGCTGGTCTTGCAGGTGCTGTTGTTGGTTATCTCGCCAAGATTTATTCCCAAAAAGATAAAACTGAGGCGGAGAAAAATAAAGCTGAGAATTTATTGACTGAAGCGAAAAGTAAAGCGAAGGAAATACTTCTCGAAGCGAAAAACGAAGCCCTGAAGACCCTCGATCAATACAAGTCTGACGAAGAAAAAAAACGTCAACAATTAGACAAGGTCGAAGCACGTTTGCTCGATAAAGAAGAAGCTCTGGAAAAGAAAATTGACCAGGCGGAAAAGCAGCGCACCGAGCTGGAAGAAAAGGCGGAAAAGATTAAACAGCTGCGAGCGGATACGGAGTTGTTACTGGAAAATCAGAAAAAGGAATTGGAGAAGATTGCCGGTCTTTCTTCTGAGGAAGCCAAAGCTAAATTGATGAAAGAAGTTGAGGAGGCTTCTCGCCAAGATTTGGCTGAACAAATCCTGAAAGCGGAAGAAGCTACTAAAAAGGAAGCCAAAGATAAGGCCAAATTTATTATTGCTGATGCGATTCAACGCTATGCTGCTGAGGTGGCTACCGAGTCGACTGCTACTGTAGTTACCTTGCCGGGCGATGATATGAAAGGTCGAATTATCGGTAAGGAAGGCCGAAATGTGATGGCTTTTGAACAGGCTACCGGTGTCGATGTGATTATAGATGATACTCCGGGATCAATAGTGATTTCAGGATTTGATTTAGTGCGTCGTTATATAGCTAAAATTTCTTTGGAAAAATTACTTTTGGATGGACGTATCCACCCTGCCCGAATCGAGGAAGTTGTAGAAAAGACTCAAGAAGAAGTTAATGTAATGATCAAAGAGCTGGGAGAAAAAGCGGCCTATGAAACCGGTGTGGCCGGACTTAATCCCAACTTGATTAAACTATTGGGGCGACTGAAATTTCGTACCAGTCATGGCCAGAATGTTTTGAAACATTCGATGGAGGTAGCTTTTTTGGCGGTTGGTATTGCTTCTGAATTGGGGGCTGATGTCGATATTTGTAAGAAAGGCGGTTTACTCCATGATATAGGCAAGGCTACAGACCATGAGATTCAGGGGCATCATGCTGTGATTGGACGTGATATCCTGAAGAAATTTAATATTTCTGAAGAAGTTATTCATTGTGTGGAATCACATGAAGGTGATATCGAACCAAAAACTTTGGAGGCTATGATAGTTTCTGCGGCCAATCAAATTGCCATTACCCGTCCGGGCGCTCAGCGTGGAAATCTGGAAAATTTTGTCAAACGTATGGAAGAATTGGAAAATGTCGTCAACGATTTCCCCGGTGTACGCAACACCTATGCTGTTCAGGCCGGTAGCGAAGTGCGTATTTTTGTGAAGCCGGAAGTGGTTGATGAATATGCCGCGATAAAATTAAGCCATGATATTGCCCGTAAAATTGAGAAAGATCTCCAATACCCGGGACAGATTAAATTGCATTTGATTCGTGAGACACGCGCTGAAGATGTCGCTAAATAATTCCTATGACAAGTAAAGGAGGACTCAATATGATTCGTGTGGAAAGCGAGAAATTGCTTTTATTGGAAGACTGTTTGGGGTGGGATAAGGCTCGTTTGATGTCGGTTGACAATAAGGCTAAAGTTTTTAGTTCAATTATGAACTTTCTCAGTAAGCCCGATCCGGATGACATAGAAATTATTTATGAAGAGAAGCGCTATGAAGCCTTTTGGCATGTGGTGGGAACTTCGAAATTTGAGTATAAAAAACGTAATAGATACCGTGTGCCGGTGAATCCGGAAGTGGTAGATTTGGAGATATTGGGTAAGAATTTCCAGGTAAATAGTGAGTGTAACCTTTTCAATATTGAGAGCATCGAGCATTGTAAAGAAAATTATCGTGAGGAAATGATGATTGACGCCAATACTGACCTGCCGGGTGATTTTGTCAGGTATTTGCGTTTTCCTCATCGGAAGATTGTTTCGACGAATCAATTGACCAAAGATGGGACTCCAGTCGCTTACCTGGAAACCAGAGCTCATACTTTGGTGCGTCAAGTTTTGCAAAATTTGGTCAAACCGATTAAGGCCGATGAAATTTTGTATGAAGAGATTACAATTCATGATTTGAACCTCTATTTTTATCCGGTTTATACTTTTGAATATCATTGGAAATTGAAAGATAAAAAAGCGACTGTGGCCTTTGACGGTGTGACTGCGGAGATCAACCTGAAGGCAACTAAAGTTTCCGATACTCTCAGCAAGAATTTCACTTCCGACGATCTATTTGAATTTTCCAAAGAAATCGCCGCCAGCCTGGTCCCGGGCGGAGGATTGGCCATGATGATGGGCAAGAAGATTGTCCAGATAACGAAAAAGAAATAGCCCTACAGTTTCCTGGAAGGCTATTTCAGCAGCTAGGCTGCAAAGACGGTTTTGTCATCTAAATTATATAGGCTGACCAGTGGTGGAGGCAAGGGGAATCGAACCCCTAAAGACATGTTTGACAAAACCGTCTCTGCTCCAAGCTGCCCCCACCCTGGTTCAGCACTTTCAGATTAGCGTAAACTCATTAACATATGGTTAGATTTGGCTTAATTCTATGATATAATAGCTAAATGAAAGAATTATTGGCTAAAATCAGGGAAGCGAAGCCGGAGGAGAAGTGCCGGTTGGTGGCGGAAGTTTATGAGCAGCTTGAGGATTCGATAGCTGCTGTTGAGAAGCGGTTAGAAGGCATAACTTTGGAAAAGATTGGAGAGTATGTAGATAAATTTCATACAGATTTGGATGAGCTGGATGGAGTTTGTAGCGAGTTGCTAGGATTACTCAATCCGGAATTGCAGAAAATGCTCAGATTTCTCCAACCACGCTTTGAACAAAATATGCATCGTCATAAAAATCTTACTTGGAAGCAAGTCGAGCAAAGGCTCCGCGAAGCCGATCCAAAAAAACTCTGGTCACTCAATGAAATGGAAAAAACCGGTGGGGAGCCCGATGTAGTAGGAGCAGATAAAAAAACTGGGCAATTGGTTTTCCAGGACCGCTCTCCGGAAACTCCAACTGGCCGACGTAATTGCGTTTATGATCGAGAGGCCGAGCAGCAATTAAAAAGAGTTGATCCTAACGACATTTACAGTGGCAATGCGATAGATTTGGCTGCGGTTATGAGTGTGGAATTATTAAGTGTAAAAGAATATCGAGCGGCTCAAGCTGTAGATCGATTAGATCAAAATAGTTGGAGCTGGCTAAAGACTCCTGTTGATAAAAGAAGGAAAGGTGTCGCGCTTAGCGGCTATCGCGATGAAGTTGGGGTAGACGTCAGTGAGGACGGTCCTAACATTCATGTTGATTTTAGGGGCTGGCGTGGCCAAATAAAGATCTAAAAATTTTCATTAGCACTCTTTGTGAAGTTGTGCTAAATTTGAGGGCGACTAATTTATATAATTTATCATTTGAAATTATGAGTAATTTGGTAATGCAAATTAAACCTTTGGAAGACCGTGTTTTACTCAAAGGCATCAGCGAGATGAATACTACTGCTTCGGGGATTATTATTCCGGAAACAGCGTCCAAAGATCGTCCGCAAAAAGCGGAAGTGCTGGCGGTCGGCCCAGGTGCTATGAAAAAGGACGGGTCGAGAATTCCTCTCGATGTGAAGGTAGGGGATAAAGTGTTGGTTTCCAAATATGCTGCTGACGAAGTGAAAATAGATGGTGATGATTATTATATTATTAGACAATCCAGTATTTTGGCTGTGGTTGGATAATCATTGTGCTTTGTTACGCTCTGGCGTATTCATTAATTTAATTAAAATTTTAACTTAAAAAGTTATGGCAAAAGATATTCAATTTGGCGATGAAGCCAGAAAAAAAATGATTGATGGTGTAGTTAAACTGGCCAATACAGTGAAACTGACCGTGGGTCCCCGAGGTCGTAATGTTATTTTAGAAAGAAAATATGGATCACCTTTGATTACGAATGACGGTGTAACGATTGCCAAAGAAATCGAATTGGAAGATCCTTATGAAAATATGGGGGCAATGCTGGTAAAAGAAGCGGCAACCAAAACAAATGATATGGCCGGTGATGGGACAACCACTTCGACAATTCTCACAGAAACAATGATTCTGGGTGGATTCAAACTGGTTTCTGCCGGGGCTGATTCTTATGCTTTGAAGCGAGGAATTGACCGGGCGGTAGCCAAAGCGGTTGCTGTATTGGATGATATGGCTACTGATATCGGTAATTCCAAAGAGAAAATCAAACAGGTCGCCACTATTTCTTCTCAGGATGAAAAAGTTGGAGAATTGATTGCCGATGTTTTGGAAATGGTAGGACATGATGGCGTGATTACTGTAGAGGAGTCACAAACTATGGGCCTGGAAAAGGAAGTGGTCAAAGGTATGCAATTTGACAATGGGTATATCTCCGCTTACATGGTGACTGATACCCAACGAATGGAAGCGGTTTATGAAAATGCCGCTTTGCTGATCACTGACAAGAAAATTTCTTCTTTACAAGAACTGGTGCCATTGATCGAAAAGGTGGCTGCTGCCGGTCGTAAAGAATTGGTGATTATTGCTGAAGATTTGGAAGGTGAGGCTCTAGCTACTTTGATTCTGAATAAGATTCAGGGCCGCTTCAGTGTGTTGGCGGTAAAAGCCCCAGCCTATGGTGATCGTCGCAAAGAAATGCTCAAAGATATCGCTGCTCTGACTGGTGGAAAGGTAATTACTGAAGAGCTAGGTTTGAAATTGGATAAGGTGGAATTTGAAGATTTGGGAATAGCCGCCAAAGTGGTTGCCGATAAAGATAAAACTACCATTATTGAAGGTAAAGGTAATAAGAAAGATGTTGAAGCAAGGATTTCAGAGATCAAAATTTTGATGGAGAAAACGTCTTCTGATTTTGACCGTGAGAAACTAGCGGAACGTTTAGCTAAATTGGCTGGCGGAGTTGGGGTGATTCGAGTTGGTGCAGCCACAGAGGTGGAATTAAAAGAAAAGAAATTGCGGATAGAAGATGCTGTTGCTGCTACCAAAGCGGCTGTAGCCGAGGGAATTATTCCCGGTGGAGGGGTGGCTCTGGTTCAAGCTTCCAAAGTATTATCCGGAATGAAATTGGAAAATGCTGATGAACAATTGGGAGTAGAAATTGTTTGGCAGGCATTATTGTCACCAATGGTTAATATGGCTATGAATGCCGGTTTGAAACATGAAGTAGTCATTCACCTGGTGGCCAACGCCAAAGTGGGAATCGGTTTCGATTTCTCCAAAGTAACTAAGAAGATGATTATGGGGGAAGGATTGGAGGACATTATGGTTGATATGGTCAAAGAAGGAATTATTGATCCGAAAATGGTTACTCGTGCGGCACTACAGAACGCTGCTTCGATTGCCGGTATATTCCTCACTACTGAAGCTGCTGTGATTGATATCCCAGAAAAGGAAAAGACCAATCCAATGGCTGGCATGGGTGGAATGGGAGGCATGGGCGGAATGATGTAAAAATTGTTTTATACTTTATTCTACTGCGTTAAGTAAACAAAAATAGCTCAAGATAGTATGACATATACGACTCGAGCTATTTTTGTTTGTTGCTTTGTACTGCTTGTAGCAAATAATTATTCTGTGTATATTGTAGCCAAAGAAAAACAAATAACTGCTTCATTTATGGCGACAAAAAAGGCCAAAGATTCTCGGCGCGCGCCTAACATAGTTTCCGGCGCCGTTAAAAAAGTGGAAATTGCTGATGACACGGTCCTTAATCTGAAGCATAAGAAACGAGAGGAAAAAGCTGAGACAGGTAATGAGATTCCGGTCTCTTTCAATGTTCACCGTATAAATGAGTTATCCAAAGAGCGGCAAGTCGAAGACAATTCTGTTCGAAGTGAAGGGATTATGGATAGGACTGCCCGTGCGCCGATTGAAACCAGAGAGGTGGGGATTGGCAGTGAAGTGACGGAAACAGAAAGATCTGGGATTGACCAGGAAGAGCTGCATAAACGGATGGAGAGTTTCGCTGAGAAATTGGAAAGAGCTGTGATTAAAGTAGCTCCTCAGGAAAATAGCAATACACCTTCCTATGTTGCTGCTGAGCCAAAGGAATTGATCAAGGTAAAATTTGAAAAATTTGTCCAATTGGTGGCGACTAAGGATTTTTTCTCGGTGCTGGAGAGAAATAAAAATGAGGATATCGTGATGTCCTCTAATTTACTGACTGAGCTGGCTAGCGCAGTAGAAGAAAAAGGAGAGAAAAAATCGCCGGTAATTTTCCTGGTTGGTCTGGCTATCGGTGTGATCGTTACTTATTTGTTAATTAATCGCTAAAAGTGGTGAAGCTTAAATATCAACGCGTGCTTTTGAAACTGTCCGGAGAAGTGCTGGGTGGAAAGAAAGGAGAAGGGATTGATTTTAAATTTATGCGGCAATTGTGTGCTGAAATTAAGAAATTGAAAACCTATAAAGTTGAGTTGGCAGTTGTTCTGGGCGGTGGTAATTACTGGAGATATCGGGATTTCAAGGATGCCAACCTGGATCGAGTGAATTCAGATTATATGGGGATGTTGGCGACAATTATCAATTCGGTAGCATTGCAGGATGAATTAAGGGCCGTTGGAGTAAAGGCCCTGGCTGTATCGGCTTTACCGGTTGAAGGTCTGGTGGACGCTTTCCACGCCGCCGAGGCCCGTCGTCAGTTGTCAGCCGGGGTGGTGGTGATCTGCGCTGGGGGGACCGGTAACCCTTTTTGTACAACCGACTCGGCGGCGGCTCTCCGAGCCGGTGAATTGAACTGTGATTTGATCGTCAAAGCGACTAATGTTGATTATGCTTATGATCGCGACCCGGATAAATTCAAAGATGCCAAACCACTTAAAAGGATCAGTTATGATGATGTTCTGGCCAGGCGTCTGGGTGTGATGGACCTGTCATCTATCGCAATTGCCAAGGAAACCAAGGTGCCGATCGCTATCTTTAATTTGAATAAGCCGGAAAATTTGCTAGAAATATTGAGAGGCAAAAATATTGGAACTATTATTTATTAAATATATGACTGTAGAACAAATCTTAAATGGACTGGTAGAAAATTTGAAAAAAGCGACCGATCATTTGCACGATGACTATGCCGGTTTACAAATCGGGAGAGCCGGTGCGGCGTTGGTGGAAAGGGTTATGGTGGAAGTTTATGGCTCTTCACAGCCCTTGAAAGCTGTGGCTAATATCAGTGTTCCAGATGCCAAAACAATTCAAATTCAACCTTGGGATCGCAGCACTTTGGCGGCTATTGAAAAGGGGATTCAATTGGCGGAGATTGGTCTCAATCCTCAGAATGATGGAATAGTAATACGTTTGAACATTCCCGCGCTGACCGAAGAACGTCGTAAAGAATTGACTAAAATCGTTTATAAAATGGCGGAAGAAGCGAAAATTGGAGTTCGAAATACCCGTCAAAAAGCGATGGATGAGTTAAAGAAAGCTAAAGCAAATTCGGAAATAACTGAGGATCAACAGAAAAATGGAGAGAAAATGATTCAAGAAAAAGTAGATAAGGTCAATGAAACTATTGAAAATGCTGCCAAGAGTAAAGAGGCAGATATTATGAAAGTCTAAATCCTAAACTCAACAATTAATGCTTTGGTTCCTATCTATATTGGCTTTCCTGGTAATCTTCTCAGTGTTGATTTTGATTCATGAGTTTGGGCATTTTTATGCAGCGAGGAAATTCGGAGTTAAAGTGGAAGAATTTGGATTTGGAATGCCGCCAAGACTTTGGAAATTTAAGCCGAAAAACAGTGAGACCACCTATACGATCAATGCCATTCCCTTTGGAGGGTTTGTCAGACTGCATGGAGAAGATAGCCATGACGCTAAGGCGTTGAAAGCTAAAAATAGTTTTGCCTCCAAACCGGTCTGGCAGAAATTGATTATTATTGTGGCTGGTGTGGCAATGAATTTCCTTTTGGCTTTTATTTTACTGACGATTGGGTTGAGTATCGGGATGCAACCTTTGATAGCAACTCCAGAGGAGGCTTTTCAGGCTGTTCGTGATGGTACAATCGAATTACAGCAGGGATTGATTGTGAAAGAAGAAGGTCCAAATAAGATTGGTTTCCAGACAGGTGATAAAATTGTCACAATTAATGGGGCCCCGATCGTCCTGGGTGATGAAATGAACCAATTAAAGGATCAGGAGATTGTTGAATTTCAGGTTGATCGGGCTGGAGAAATTGTTCTTTTGAAAGGAATTAATGACTTGAAAAAGCCTTTTGCCAGTCTATATGCGCCGATGATTTTGCCTCAAGTTGTGGTGGCAGGAGCTGAGCCTGGGAATGCTTTGAATTTGCAAAAAGGGGCGGTTCTAAAAAATGTCAATGGTGTGAAGGTTTTCAGTACAGATGATTTACAGAAACAACTAGCCCTGACTACTAAGCCGATCATTGAATTGGAAAATGGCCGGGCTTTATCGTTGAAGGCTCAAAATGGCCAGTTTCACCCGTCTTGGAAAGACTATCCCTTAATCATCAGTTTGGTAATTCCGGGATCGAACGCGGAAAAAGTAGGACTTCAAGCAGGCGATCAAATCATCGCCATAAATGACCAGGAAGTTAAAGCGGTTGATGATTTGGAGAAAGCCTTAAAAAATGAAAAACTCCCCGATAAGGTAGTCTATAAAGTAATCCACAATGGATCATCGATTGAATATTTTATTCATAAAGGCAGCGATGGTTTGATCGGGGTTTTATTATCTCAAGTTCAAACTTTCGATCAGTACCAAGCTGATTTTTATACAATTATGGTTCCTTACTCCGTACTAAAAGTTAATGATATTAATTTCCCGATTTGGGAAGCCCCGGGCCAGGCCATTCAGGAGATGGGGAAACTGTCTGTATTGACAGCTGCCATGTTTGGTAGTGTATTGGAAAGTATTTTCACCAAATTTGCCGTGCCGGATGGAGTGGCTGGGCCGGTGGGGATTGCTCAAATGACCTTTGTTTTCGTTCAGGAAGGGATCATGTCATTAGTCCGTTTTGCGGCCTTACTTTCGCTCAGTTTAGGGATTATTAATATTTTACCTTTTCCGGGTTTGGATGGGGGGAGATTTTTCTTGATTGTTATCCCTCTGATTCTACGAAAAAAATTGAATCCCAAACTGGAAGCCATGATTCACCTTTTTGGTTTTTTGATTCTAATGTTGCTGATTTTGATGGTTACTTTTAATGATATAGTGAGATTATTTTCATAATTGATTTTAGAGAAATTTCACTTGAGCTTGAAACTTATCTGAATGTGTTTTCTGATTCGAAGTTTGCCCTTGAAGAGAAAATTTAAAACCATTAGTATCGGCAGGCCTCGTAATTTTTTGGGAACACCCTGCATGGCCAATGAAACCCAACAAATAGACCGAAAAGCCACTTGGGAAGCCATTCTTTCTAGAATTTATGCACAGATTGACAGAGGCCATTTACTGACGATTTTTGTGAACAGCGCCATTCTTGATTATCAGGATGGCGTTTTGAAAATTGGATTCGCTTCGATCATCGGTCCGGACTATGTCCGAGAAAAATACCATCATAAAATTCTGCCTTTAATCAAAGAAGTTTTACCGGATTTACAGAATATCGAGTACGAGATGCGTACAGCCCTCAGTGATGCTGATTTTCCGGACAAACTTTCGGTTGATGCCTTTATGTCAGTTATTGGGACGCAGAGAAAACAGCGTAAAGTGCCAAATAAACAAGAAGTGGTTTTAGAGGGTGGAATGCGCAGTAAGATTCTGAATAAACGCTATACTTTACAGAATTTTATTTCCGGTGGTGAAAATAAACTGGTTCATGCCGCCTGTTTGGCAGTAGGAGCAAAGCCCGCCGGTATTTACAATCCCCTTTACGTATACGGAGGAGTGGGTCTGGGTAAAACACATTTATTGCAAGCTACGGGTCACGAAATTTTGAAAAATCACCCGAATAAAAAGGTGGTTTACATGACTTCAGAGAATTTTGTCAGTAAGATTGTGGAAGCGATCGGTAAAAGGCATACTAAGCCTTTCAAAGATGAATACCGCAATTTGGATTGTTTGATTGTTGATGATATCCAATTCTTTGCTAATCGGGCCACTTCGGAGCAGGAATTTTTTCATACGTTCAATGAACTTTATGATAATGGTAAACAGATTATCCTAAGTGCGGACCGCCCACCGCGTGAATTGCAAGGCTTTGACGACCGTTTGAAGAGCCGTTTCGGAATGGGGATGTTGATCGAGGTAGAGAAACCCAGTTTTGAAACCCGCTTGGCGATTCTTCGAGTAAAATGTGCTGAATATCAAGTTTTGCTGGATCCCGAAGTAGTTGAATTTATCGCTTTCAATGTTACTCACAGCGTGCGTGAGATGATCGGAGTACTGGTGACTGCTATCGGTGAAGCTCAATTGGAAAATGCTACTCCAACCATACGGACGGTGGCCCAGGTTATCCGTAAATTGTCGCGTGATCAGAATGTCAGCGAAATTGATTTGAAAGATCAAAATAAAACGGTAGTTCGAGGTTTGGAAGATGTGGTTGAAATCGTCGCGAAGTATTTCAGTATGACGAAAAGTGATTTGATCGGTGCAGATCGGAAAAAACAGATAATGGTGCCAAGACAAATCAGTATGTATTTGATCCGGGAAATTTTGAACCAATCCTATGAATCGATTGGAGATTGTTTCGGTGGAAGAAACCATACTACGGTTATGCATGCCTGTAATAAAGTAGAGAATCAGATGCGAATTGATCAGAAGCTACAGCGTGATATCAATGCGCTCAAAAAAGAATTAGGCTTTTAGGATATTTCCAAGGTCAATTTTATTGACTCTTTTTTCTTTACTACGTTGGCAAAACGGCTATAATTGCCAGGAATCTCTTAACGAAAATGCTCGTGCCAGTTTACATGCGTAGATATAGAAGACGCACTCGTTCCCAGTATTTACTGCCGTTTATTATTTTGATCAGTTTGGGGGTCTTTTTAATTTTGGCTTTTCAATTGTGGGGAAGCTTTTTCCCAACAGTCAAAGGTGACGCCCTCTATTATTTGCCGGAAGGCCGTTCTAAAGTACTTTCATTTGGCACTACTGAGTGGGGGAATATTTACAATGGTACTAAAGTTAAATTGGGAGACTCGGTAAAGACTTTGCATGGTGCTAAAGGGGTCTTGCAGTTCTATGATGGAACTATTGTGCGTTTGGATGAAGATACCCAGATTACCTTGATAGATATTGCTGACAAGAATGATTATCAGGAGATTTTGGTGTACCTGAATGGAGGGAAAGCATGGATCAACAAACCTAAACAGAATGTAGTGCGTAAGACGAACTTTGTGATCACTACTAACTATGCTTCCTACACTGATACCGGAACTGTTTTTGATTTGGAAAAATTGAATGATGAGATTCTTCATGTTATGAAAGGACAAGTTCAGGTTGACATTTTGGAGAATGCTGAAGGTAAAACTAGAACTATTGAGTCTATTCCGGTTGGTATTGGTCAACAGATTGTCCTCAGTGACGCGGTTATGCAAGAATTTTATCAGCGACAATCTCCATCTGTTTTGAGTGCATTGGACCCGATTTTCCAGACTTCAAACTGGTATTTGTGGAATAATAAAGAAGATGAAAATCCTACCGATTTCAGTAAACATTCTGGAGAAACATTGCTGGACAATGAAAGTACTCCTGATATTTCGACAACGGCTGATACATCTTCAAATACGCTAGAGCTGCCGAAAAGCGATTTGGCCGCCCCGATCATGATTTCGCCAAAATCTACAACTATTTTGGCGGCCAAAGATTCGCAGTCTCTCAGCGGTAAGGTTGCTGAAGGGACGAAAAGATTACTTTTGAAACAAAGTTTGGCTGGTGACACCGAGGTTCAGAAAATACTGATCAATACATTGGATATCAGTAAATTAACCTGGGATTACCAGGTTTCCACTCAGAAAGGAAATTTAAAACCCGGTAAAAATGTTTATGATTTTGTAGGAATTGATGAGAATGCTCGAGAAACTGAAGCCTTACATGTCGAAATCGACTATCAGGCACCGACTGAGCCTGATTTGGTCAATGATAAGCCGACTTTGAGCAAACCTGTTTTAAACACGGTGGATGGAAAGCCTTATCAGTCAGGAATGACTATTGATCATGATGGTTTTGTTTTGAGTGGTACTATCGTCGGAGCTGACCAGGTTTGGGTGGATGATTTCCAATTAAGTAAATTCAAATCAAAAGACCGGGATTGGACTTATAATGTGAAGTCAAGTTATGGGAATTTGGTTCCCGGTCTGAATATTTATAAAATTTATGGAGCATCGGAAAGTGGGAATAAATCAGAAGCATTAACTGTGAATATCAATTATAAGTCTGCTGTTCAGCCGATAACGGTTACGCCTGCCGTGAAAGATACTCCAACTCCGTCAACTCCTCCAATTACTCCGCCGGCTGAAGCTGGTCCAGAGAGGCCTTTGAATTCTTAAATTAAAGGTATTTTTGCTTGTTGGAATTATGTTCGGCGTTAGTTTTGGCATATACCATATCGCCGTCTCGGGAAGTCAAATAGAAGAAATAATCGGTAGTTTGTGGAGTAGCGGCAGCAGTGATGCTGGCTAAACCCGGATTGGCGATCGGTCCTGGTGGAAGTCCTGTCTGCAGGCGAGTGTTATAGGGGCCTTTGGCCTGTAAATCCTGGAAATCTATTTCCCGATCATCCTTTAAGTAAAGTAAAGTAGCGTCTATGCCCAGAGGCCAGTCCTGTTCCAACCGTTTCCAGATAATCCCGGCGATAATCGGGCGATCCTGATCACGATTGGCTTCTTTTTCTACCATGGCGGCGACGTTGATGACCTGATCCACAGGATAACTGGACTTTTTTGCTTCGGATAGGGCTTTACTGACGAATGTATTTAGTAGTTGCGTGATGAAATTACTGCTGGAAAAATTATCGGCGGATACATAGTAGGTATCCGGAAACAGATAGCCTTCTAATGGATGTGGTAATTTGGATAATTTATTTTGATCCAAAAAAGGATATTTGCCGTAAGCCTCAAATTGACTTGCCGCTTGAGTAAATTCACCGGAATTGATCAAATTTAAATTGGTGAGGATAATATCGATATCTTCAATGGTTGAACCTTCCGGAATGGTGATGATTTCTTGACGGGTTTTATTGGAAGTAATAACGGCGAAAATATTTTTAGTATCCAGGCTTTGATTGAGCGGAAAACGGCCGGTTTTTAATTGTTTATCGAGATGATTGAAGCGGCCATAAAGGATGAAACTATCGGCGTCGAGCAGTAATTTCTGGTCAACCAGGTTTTGGGCGATGGTTTTCAGGTTTTCACCTTTTTTAATGGAAAAGATCTGTTCAGTGCTAGAATCAGTATTGACCGGAGTGGTGATGAAGTATTGATATTGTTGGAAACGGTAAGTGCCATAGATAACTACAATTACTAGAATAAGGACGATTAGTTTGCCCCAACTAAACTTTTTAGCTGATCTTTTTCTATACATAGAATTGGAAAAATATTTATTTTAAACAGAAAGTCTATTTAGGCATTCCCGGAAGCCCTAAATTCCCCATTACATCTTTCATTTCATGACCGGCGATTTCCTGAGATTTTTTGAGGGCTTTATTGAAGGCTTTAGCCAGAGTTGGCATGGATTTACCGTTTTGCAGTATATCTACGCATTCTTGTTTCCCATTGATAATTACGGTGAATTCGCCTTCATCGGCCTCGATATGGGTATTTCCGAGTTTTTCCTGAATAGCTTGGGCTTTCTTTTGGAGAGCCATTAATTCTTTCATTTGATCCATCATGCTTTTGTCTGGTTTATGAATTTTTCTAAATATCCTCACGATACTACTGGTCTATTCTAGAAGACCAGTTGGCCTAGCGTCAACAAATTATATTGCAGAGTGCTTTTTTTTCGGTTAGACTCTGCCCGCGTAATTTAAAAGTTTATAGTAAAACCATGGAAATCCTTGAATTAGATGCTAAAATCAGAACAAGAAAAGGCAAATTGAAGTTTCTGCGTGCAGAGAACTTGATCCCGGCAGTTTGTTATGGTCGAGGCTTTGAAAATCGTACTTTAGAGGTAGCCTATCAGGATTTTAGAAAACTATTTAAACGAACCGGTTCGACTCAAGTGTTTAATTTGAGTGTAGCTGGAGAGAAAATTCCGGTTTTGATTCAAGAAGTTAATTATAACCCTATAACTGACCGTTTTGATCATGTGGATTTTCTGCAAATTGATATGAAAAAGAAGGTTACTGCAACTGTTCCTGTGGAAGTTACCGGTTTATCTCCTGCTGTTAAGAACTTTAATGGAGTCGTTACTGTCGTTAAGCATGAAATTGAGGTTAATTGTTTGCCCATGGATATTCCTCACCAAATATTGATTGATGTGTCAAAACTGGAGAACATTGGTGATGCTGTACATATCAAGGATTTACAATTGGGGGCCCAGGTAGAAATTTTGGATGATTTGGAAGATACTTTGGTTTCAGTGAATGTTGTTGAAGAATATACAGAAGAGGTCGCTGAACTCCCAGATGCCCTGAAGGCTGAACCGGTTGCTGAAGGTGGCGAAGCGGCTAAGGCCGAAACTGCCGATGGTGATAAGTCTGCCAAAGAAGAAGAGCAGAAAGAAGACTAGTATCGGACTAATTCAGAATATTCTCGAGATTTTGACAATAGATAGATTCTAAATCTGTGGACTTTGGTGTTTCCTTTAATGGTGCTTTTTGATCTTTTTTGGCTTCTGGAAGAGATGGATCAATAGAGAGATCGCTTTTTGTCTTGATTTCGGACATTTAGGTGGTTTTAATTTTGTTTAAGAGCTTATTCTAGCAAAGATAGAGGTTTAAAAATAGGGCTAAAATGTGGTATAATAGCAGGAATCCACTATTTTATGGCAGAAGATCAAAAGACTTCACAACCAGGAGGAACAAAGAAACCTAAAACGGAGGCCCAGCGTGAAAAAGAAAGAGCGAGAAGACGTCGTCGCCGTCTCAAAAAGCAGGGTTTAGAGCCGGGCCAAGATGTGCCTGCATTTATGGATAACAAGATTTCTGGAGGCGACTTGCAGCTTCCACCTGATACTGGATTAGTGGAAACTAAAGAAGAACCAGCAGAGGTTGAAGAAGATCAACCAGTAACGGAAATCACTGAGCCAGAACTTCCCGCCAGGCAAGCACCCTCGGAGGAAAGTCAGGAAGAATCAATGGTGGAGGAGAGGCAAGAAAATGAAGAGGAAAAGGCTGAGGAACAAGCAGAGATAGAAGCTAAATCTGAGCAAGAGTTGTTGGAGGCCAAGCCTGAATTGGAAGAATCCCAACAAATATTTGTGGAAACTCCGGTTTATCAGCAGGAGGAAGAAGAGCCGACTTTAATTGCTGAAGAAGGTGTGGAAGAGGATTTGGAGACGGACAAAAAGCATCAAGCCAAGCAAATTATGGAAGAACTCCATGGGAACGAGAGTGACCATGATAGTTTGGATGAAATTCCTCAAAAACAATGGATAATTGGTAATTTATTGAAGACGGTCGCCGGGATTGTAGTGGCTTTGGTCTTGATTGTCGGAGCCTTTTGGTTGGGAGCATCTTTGCACTTACCGGATCTGGTCAGTAGCTGGTTTTCCGCCAAACCTGTGACAGAACGATTGGCTAAAGGTGACAATAGTCAGGTGGTAGTCGATACTGAAATGATTCAAAAATGGGGGTTCCAAACCGCCCAAGTGTTTTCCAAAAACCTCGGTGATACGAGGGATTTTAGCCATCAGGTGTTCTATGTTGCCTACTATTTCGGTAAATTGAAAGATCCGATTTTTTATGGAGAAACCGGAATTACTGCGGCTATTTACTATGGCTTTGGGCAAGATAGCCAATATTTTGCCAATAAATTTATTTATTATATTAAATATTTAGGGGGAATTCGTCAGGCCAATCTGGTTCAGGTGGCGGATGTGTTGAGCAGCCAGGTGCATCGGGACGTTGTTTTGGATAAATTTATCGCTGATACGCAAGCGATTTTTGATGAAGGCAATAAACTGAGAAAGGAGATTAATTTGCAAGTTGATGATTTACGGATTTCCTTGAATAGTTTGACGGCGGATCATGATCGTTATCAACTGGACTTTTTTGCCGCTTTGGAGCGGATTCAGCCTGAGAAGGCCAATCGTTTGATTCAAAATTTCATCGAAACCAGTCAGAAACAAGTGGAATTGAAAGCAAAAATGGCGGCAATGTCTAGATTGGCTGAAGATTATAATAATGATTTATTGAAAATGCAGGCGCGCATAATTGGTATGGAAAAAAATCGCGACGCCTTGATTAGCGGGGTAACGGTTACGCCGGTAGTGGGAAGTGATATTGACCTGGTGAATCAATGATGAAAGTGGTCGATTTTAACCAATCTGAAAGACCTGCTGAATGCTTTTGCAAAAAGGTGTAAAAGGTTGTATAGTATCCTGGTCATAAGATCTATAGTTTGATCAAAGAGGAATTTTATAGAAAACAATTGGAAGCCTATTTTCCCGGCGAAGATTCAGTAATTTTGGAAAAATTACTGGACCATGCGGCTTATTTATATCGTTCCTTATATCGTTATTCCGGAGAATCTTATTTCTTATGGGCGCTACGCCTAACTTGCGACAAAATTTTGAAATTGAACCCGGATCGGGCTACCATCATGGCTTCGATTTTAATCAGTGCCTACTATTCGCCGCATTCTGACATGAATAAGATCGAGCAACTGTTTGGTCAGGAAGTGCGATCATTGGTCGAGAGTTTGGGGCGAATTAATGCTATCAAATCCCGCTATTCCAGTTCAGATACCAAAGTGATCAGTAATATGTTTTTGACTTTAGCCAAAGATATTCGAGTGATTATTATTCGTTTGGCTGATCGCATCGAGAATATGGAAACTTTGCAATTTAAGAGTCCGGAAAAACAGAAAGCCAATGCCAGGGAAATCCTGGATGTATATGCACCAATTGCCTCACGACTGGGGCTTTATGAATTCAAATTGGTTTTACAGGATTTGGCTTTCAAATATGTTTTTCCGGAGGAGCATGGTGCCTTGAAGAGGGAAATGGAGGAATATTTGAGTAAAACCCAGAAAAATATAGAAGAAATTCACCGTGAATTGGAGGATTTGATGAAGCAGAATGGTTTTGATGTAAAGGTTTCTGGACGCGTCAAAAACCTTTTTAGTATTTATAAAAAGCTGAAGAAGAAAACGGCTACCCTGGATGAAATTTACGATATTTTTGCATTACGGATAGTGCTGAATTCTGATGAAAATGTTATCGAAGACAGTAATGAAGATTTGGAAAAATTATATAAGATTTTGAGTGTACTACATTCCAAGTATGAAAATATGCCGGAGCGTTTCAAGGATTACATTGCCAATGCCAAAAGTAATGGTTATCGCAGTTTGCATACGACTTTAATTGGTTTGAATTCTGATGATTTTGATAAACCTACCGAAGTGCAAATACGGACGGCTGCCATGCATAGATTTGCTGAACATGGTTATGCGGCACATTGGTTGTACAAAGAAAGTCGTCATCTTCCCCAGGATGATAATTTGTTGAAAATGTTAAGTGATTTACGGAATAATTTGGATACCACAGATAGTAGTACGGCAGTTTTGAAAATGAATTTATACCCGGATCGGGTTTTTGTTTTGACTCCGGACAATCTGGTCAAAGAATTGCCTTTGGGAGCGACTCCGATTGATTTTGCTTTTGCCATACATTCGGAAGTTGGTCATCGCTGTCATTTGGCTAAGATCAATGGAAGTGCTGTGCCGCTTGACTATCAGCTGAAAAATGGAGACATTGTCGAAATAATTACTTCAAACCAGATTAATACCAGATTGAGTTGGTTGGAATTTGTCACTACCAAGCAGGCCCGTAATCGAATTAAAAATTACTTTAGAACTCTGGATAAAGATTCTTTATTGGATCAGGGAAAAGATGAATTTAACATGCTTTTAGGTAAACTGGGGATGGAAAAATTAGATGAGAATTTAACTTTTTTGAAGGTTTACCGTGGTAAGAATCAATCATTGAGAGAAAGACAGGGGATATTGGAGGAGTTGGGCGCAGGTACGGTAACGGCTAGTGTGGTGTTTAGAAATGCCTTTGGCAAGTCACCTGAATCAGTAATGATTCCACGTTTAATGTCTAAACGACAGACTAGGAAGAATAATATCTTGCCAAAGCGGGATATGCGGATTGTCGATATGCCTTCTTCTCGACTTTTGATCGGGGGAGAGAAAAATATGCCTTATCGTTTATCAAGCTGTTGTAAGCCTAAACTTTCCGATAAGATAATCGGATATATTACTAAAACAAAAGGAGTGAGCATACATCGGGTCGGATGTACTTTTGTGGCCAAAGCTTCTGCTGAAAGATTATTGGAGGCACATTTGGAAGGCTCTTTAGAGGCCAATAACACAAGCGGTTACTATGTTTCTTTATTATTGGAAATTGAAGAAAAGAGCGGTTATGTCCGCGAAATTGTTGAGTATTTTAATCGGGAAAAAGTAAATATTCTCAGTTTTGATTTGATTCGAAGAGAAGGTGAAAAGCTGGTCAGAAAAGTGGTGATTGATATCTTTGATGAAAAACAACTCTCTGAGATTATTTCCAATCTACATACGATTAAAGGGGTGGGAGCCGTTTCCAGGATGTAATCTAAAAATAAAGTCGCTCACTTTTTAATTCTTGTTGCAGATAGTTTTGCATAAATAAACCAACCAGCTTTTTCAGCTGAAAAAGCTGGTTGGCATCGATGATTATTTTGGTTTGACTGGTCCCTCTTTCGGCCAGGAATTTCGCTAATTTGAGGATATTGAAAGGCAGTTTCTCCAAGTTATGATTGGCTAAAGGTAGACAATCTTCGCAGGACAAATGCCCCTGTTGGTCACAAGCGATCAAGTCGGTACTTTGCCAGGTTTTGTGGCAATAAGTGCATTGAGAAAGATTTGGCCAACTGCCACCATCTTTGAGCAAGCGGATTTTATATTCTTCCAGCTTCAACTGGTTTAATTCCAGATCCAATTGGTCTAGGGTATTTAGAGTCAGTAAAAATAATTCCGGATTTTGACTGTCTGCTTGAATGCTGCGTAAAAGCATTTCCAGGATCGTGAAAGCCGCCATGCTTTTGGCCAGATCGGATTTGATGGAGAAATGGGCTTTTTCAACTTTGCATTCAGTAATCAGTAAGCAGTCGCCTTGACGATAAATTTGGAAACTACAGAGGTTGAGTGGCTCCAAATGACTGCCTTTGTGACTGGAAATTTTTCGGGACGAACGACTGACTGCTTGAATCTTGCCATATTCCGGGCTGAAGATAGTCAGATACCAATCATTTTCGCCGCTGGTTTGTTTTTTCAGAATTAAACCGGTGGTGTTGAAGTAGCGCATTATTAATTGTAGCTAAGTTGTCCACGAAGGTACTTTTCCACTGTGACTAAACTGCTGACCAGGCTCAGTAGGATGGCTAACCCTAGCTCTCCCAGGAAAATATTGGCGATGTTTAGATTGCTTAAATCTTTCAATAAATCCAGGTTTTCCAAGCCGAGCGTTTTTCCGGCAACGAAGAGCAGGAGAAAACTCAGGCTGACTGAAATTATGGCGTAACAAACCCCCTCTGTTAAAAATGGTAACCGAATAAAATTGGGAGTCGCCCCGACTAAACGCATGATAAAAACCTCATTACGGCGAGTAAAGATGGTGAGTTGAATGGCATTAATAACAATCAAGGCTCCACCAATAACAAAAATAAAGACAATCCAGAAGATTAACTGCTTGATGAAGTGATTGATACTGATCAGGTTTCTAGTGGTGGAAGAGAGAATGTCCTGATCGCTGACCCGGTTTTGGTCAGTATGATCTTCGATATATTGGTTGAGTGGTGATTTACTCAAGTAAGTATAGACGGCTTGTTGGTTCTCGGCACTTTCAGTGGTGATACTGAGACTGGCCGGCAAGGGATTGCGTAAGTTGAACTTGGTTAAAAAATCGGTTGTTTCAGGATAAGTTTTGGAAATTGACTGTAAGGCTTGTTCTTTGGTGATGTATTGAACGTTTTTCACTCCCGGTAAAGCCCCGATATTCGTAGCCAAAAGGTGGGCATTGTAGTAATCAGTGCCATCTTTCAAATAGAGGATTAGGTCGACTTTCTGATTGAGAGTGGCTAGAGCCTGGCGTGAAATCAAATTAACGGCCAGGATGGAATTGAAAATGCAGACCATGATCGCCATCACCAAAATAGTGGCCAGACTAAGTAAACGGTTACGCCAGAGATTGGTTAAACCAAGTTTAACGCCGCGCCAGAGTTCAGTGAAGATATTACTCTCCAGGTCATAAATTTTAACTTTTGCTTTTTTTTGAGCCATGACTTAATTGGTTTTGATCGCAGAAGAGAGAGGAGAGACTACCGGTGCCGCCTTTTCTTGGTCAATTTTTTGACGAATTAAAGAAGACTTATAGACTTGGGGAAAATAGGCGTCCAGACGAATAATTTCGCTGTCCAGATTATGGTCGATCAAAGTCTTTTGAAGGGTTTGGGTAAAGACATACTGATCATAACCAAGAGCGATAATATCCGGTTTGTTTTGGAGAATAACTTTGTGTTTATCTCCTGAATTTCCCAGGATGACTTTGTCGACCCAACCGGTTTGACGGAGATTACGGAGACGTTTTCTCTCACTGTTAACCGGGTTTCGACTTTTGACGCTGCGGACTGTATTGTCACGAGCTATAACGACCAGGATTTCAGAACCTAATTTTTTGGCTTGTTTGAGGAAATTTTCGTGTCCGGCGTGAAGGAAATCGAATGTTCCAAAGGCCATAACGAGTTTACCATCAGAAGCGCTGCGCTTTTTCTTGGAGAAAAACATATTTTTTAGACTAATTTATCCGGTAAAAAGAGATTAATGTACAGGAAAATCCCTAAAACTAAAAGGGTAACGACAATCATCAAGATATAATAGGCTTTGAGGAGGTGACTGTCGGAGGCGATTTTGCTTTGAGATAGACCTAGAATGATGCCAACTAAAGCAAAAGGAATGTCCAAAACCCGATTAACCAGGTTGGATGCCGGTAAGAGCAGGTTATGGCTGGCCAACAAACCTGTGATGATGTGACTGAGTCCAATTATAAAGAAGAATATAAGTGAAACTTGTCGCAGAGTTCTCAGGACATCCGTTGATTTGATAGTATTTTCAGCTTCGTTCACTGGAAGAGAATATGGTAACTGCAAACCCGATTATACCAGTCTTAACAGAAAATTGAAACCTTGTCAGCAATTGCTATATTAGCTGTACGTTGAGTGCTCTTGTCTTTAGCGCTTAAAGGTGTACAATTCTAGTGCTTTTTCGGGAATAATTTTGCCTGTAGAAAGCCAAAAATCAGTTCAACTAAATTAACCATGAACAGTTCAAAGAAAATTGATGGGGAAAAAATTCAACAGATGGCTGCTTTGGCGCGTATTGGTATTGGTTCTGAAGAGGCAGTGCGTTATGCGGAACAGATGAATTCAATTTTGGACTATATGGAAATTTTGCAGGAAATTGATACAGAAGGTGTGGAAATGACTTTGCAGGTAACGGGACTAAAGAATGTGACCAGAGCTGATCAAGTAATAACTGAAACAGATCCGCAAGCTTTGTTGGAAGTATCAACTTTGCCAAAAATTGCCGGCCAAATTGCTGTGAGGGCGGTGCTGAAAGAAGAATAATCATGATGTGGTTAAACGAGGCTGCACTATAATTTAAAAATATGTACGAAAATTTAACTTTAAAGCAAGTCAGTGAAGGATTGCGAGCCAGAAAATTTAAACCCAGTGAAATAGCCGCTGCCGCGATGAGTAGAGTTGGAACGCTGAATCCTACTCTTAACGCTTATATTACCAGTACCGAAGAGGTGGCTAGGGCAGCGGCGCAGGAAGCAGATCAACGCCAGGCAAAAGGTGAATTACGATCGGTTTTGGATGGAGTGCCGGGGGCTTTGAAGGATATAGTTAATACTAAAGGAATTTTGAGTACTTCGGCTTCGAAGATTCTCTCTAATTTTGTTCCGCCCTATAACGCCACGGTGGCAGAGAAATTGATGGAGGCCGGATTGGTGTTGACCGGCAAAACCAATACCGATGAATTTGCCTGCGGCGGCTCGACTGAATATTCAGCTTATGGCCCTACCAAAAATCCTTGGGATTTGGCACGAGTGGCCGGTGGATCGAGCGGCGGCTCGGCCGCCGCAGTAGCCGCACAAACCTGTTATTATGCGATTGGAACGGATACCGGTGGGTCGATCCGCCAACCGGCTGCTTTTTGTGGAGTATCGGGGCTGAAAGTTACTTATGGAAGAGTTTCCCGTTCAGGAGTGACCGCTATGGCTTCATCCTTGGATACAATTGGGCCAATCGCCAAAACGGCTGAAGATTTAGCTTTGATATTGGAGATTATTGCCGGCAATGATCCCAAAGACGCTACAACCCCCAAAATTGAAGTGCCAAAATACAGTGCCGGCCTTGATAAAACTGTTAAAGGCCTGAAAATAGGAGTTCCCAAAGAATATTTTGTGGAAGGCTTGGATCCGGAAATCGAAAAACTGATTCGCGCCGCCCTGGCCGAATATGAAAAAATGGGAGCAATTCTAAAAGAGATCAGCCTCCCAGCCACCAAATATGCTGTGGCGATTTATTATATTATTATGCCAGCTGAACTTTCGGCCAACCTGGCCCGCTATGATGGTATTCGTTTTGGCTTGAAACCGGAAGGTGATGTGACAGATATTGTTGATCAATATTACCGCACCCGTAATGAAGGCTTTGGACAGGAGGTGAAACGACGTATTTTGACCGGTACCTATGTTTTGTCGGCCGGTTATTTCGACGCTTATTACCGCAAAGCTCTAAAGGTTCGGACACTTATAAAAGCTGATTTTGAGCAGGCTTTCGGAGATGTTGACGTGATTATGACTCCGGTCTCTCCCACTGCGGCTTTTAAAATAGGTGAGAAGAGTGGCGATCCTTTGTCCATGTATTTGGAGGATGCTTTTACTATTCCGGCATCAATGGCCGGAACGCCAGCGCTCAGTATTCCTTGCGGCTTTACCAAGGACAATTTACCGGTTGGCTTACAAATAATCGGTCCACAATTCTCGGAAGAGAAATTACTCAATGTCGGCCACCAATACCAATTATTCACTGATTTCCACAGTAAATTCGCGAACCTGTAAAACTATGCCCAGAGAAGATGAAAAATCAGCAAAAGGTTCGCTCTATCTTTTTTGTGGAGAAGATAGTTTTTCGGCTTATGAAAAAGCCCAACTTTGGAAAGCAAAGTTTTTGGAAAAATATGGGGATTTGAATTGTCTGATTTTTCGTGGTGAGGATATGACTGCCAACGAATTCCAAACGGCCCTGGAATCCTTTCCTTTTTTAAGTGAGAAAAAGTTGATTTTTATCAGCGATTTTTTGAAAAATGGTAATAGCGATGATCAAAAAAAGATTGCTGAAATGTTGGATGATATTCCTGATTATGCCGTAGTTTTGTTTTGGGAACATCAGAAGCCGGACGCCCGGACAGTACTCTACAAGAAGTTGGTGAAACGGGGCGTCCTGGAGAATTATGAGCGGAAAAGTGGTCCGGTTCTGCACCGCTGGATCAGAGAAAGATTTCAAAAAAGATCTGCTTCTGTAGGAGAGAGGGAAATCAGGTTATTGGCTGATTTGGTGGGGAATAACTTGTGGAATCTGCACAATGAAATGGATAAATTATTGCTTTATGCTTCCGGCCAAACGATCACCGAAGAGATGATCGGGAAAGTGGTCAGTCCGAATCCTTCCAGCTCAATTTTTAAATTGACTGATATGCTCGGGGAAAAGCGAATAAAGGAAGCTCTCAGCACTTTGGAAGTATTGATAGAAAGTGGTGAAGAAACGATCGCGATGTTTTATATGCTGGTTCGTCATTTTCGGATCATGGCCGAAGTCAAAGATTTAGCTGAAAAGGGGGGGCGGCTCGGCGAGATTGCTAAAACCATTAAAGAACATCCTTTTGTAGTGAATAAGGTTTACGGACAAGTAAAAGCATTCAGTTTTGCCGACTTACAAAAAATTTATAGTGAATTATTGGCTATAGATTCAGGATTCAAGACGGGCAGAATCAGGATTACCACTACAGATGAAAGTGAACTGGTCCGAGAATTGGAGGTGTTTGTGACCAAGGTCTGCCTAGGCCAATAATTTGTTTTGAAAAAGACTAATTGTTTCGAGCGAATTCGGGGTAAGGGGCCCCGTCGAGCGAGAGGCAATTAGTCTTTTTTTGATTACATTATTTATTGGGCGATCTGGGATTGGGAGAAATCACCGATCAATTCTGACAGGCCGGCCGGTGGATTTTGAATGATTCTTTGATCGTAGCGGATAGTGATAGAACCGCCTTCTGCGCCGACGTCGCCGGCAGCGGTACGATGCTCAAAGAGTGGGCCGATATTACCGTAGATTGAACCGTTGACGGTCAAAGTTTTGTCGGATTCTTCGACAGTACCTGCATGACCGGAGAGAACATTACCAACATCGTATTTACTAGTGTCGGTTCTCTGGATGAAGTAGGCACCTGCTAATTTTTCTACGTCTTTATCAACGTACATATTACCGTCGATAACGATTATGCCCAGTGATGAGATTTCATCGGCTGTAGTAGCTGTTTTGCTTGTATTGGCATATTCGACATTGCCGTTGATCTGAAGGTCGGCATTTTCGATGATGATGGTCATTGAACCGCTGCCTTCAGGAATGGCTAAAGCTTCAATAGTTACTTTGTCGCCAGAGCCTGTGCCCTTGTAGTAATAGACATTGCCGCCTTCAGCCGTAATATCGCTGGCGCTGGAAATGGTATTACCAGGATTGCTTCCATCATCCCATCTGGTCAATTTACCGATGTTTTGGGCAATAGTGGCATTGATCTGATCTTTGGTCCAAACCAGTCCCGGTACCAGCCCGACTTCACAGATTTGGCTGGAGAGATTGGAAACTTCTGAACCATATAATTCTGATAAAGCTTCGATCTGGTCGGGTTTCAATGAAGGATTCTGGAAATTATTCTGACCAGCAGAACAAATTTCATGGTTGATAGATATTACTTCACCCGGGGTGCCCCCACCGGTCTTGGCTAATTGGTCAGTGATGGTTGAAGTAGGGACGGTGACAGTTGAAGAGATATTCTTGAAGGGATAACATTTGGAAATATCCAATCCGTATTTCAATTGATCTTCTAGGAAGATGTCACCGCTAGCACGTGTTAGGAAGTACTGACATACTTCTTCTGCTGATGTCATATTAGAGAAAATCATATATGGTCCACCGCTAGTACATGGTTTAGTGATGATAACTTCTCCATTATTATCAATATATTGGACGTCCTGACAAATAGGGGTTTTACTGACCTCAGTACAAGGATAGGTGACAGCACCGCCCTCGGCAGTTTCTGCAGTACAATATTTCATGTCACTGACGAAGGATTGGTTGAGAACCTTCTCATTACAAGCCGTTCCATCCTGACATTCTGCAGAACTGATACTGGAAGATAAAGTGCCATTATAGTTGATAGTGATGGTGTCAGAACTCTGTATTCCATGAATGGTTAGAGTTCCAAAGCCTGTATAAGGAGATGATGTTTTGACTTCATAACATGGATCGAGAGGGGTGAAGCTGCCAGGACACTTAGGATAAGTTTTGGAAGCTGAGTTCACAGTGATGGATGGTAAGTCGATAGTGACATTGCCACCTGTTACTTGTGAAGTTACGCCGTTTTTATCAATTGCTGTCTTGCTGCCATTGATAGTGCCGGTAAAGGCCGGATCATAGATAGAGGCAGTCAGATTGCCACCAGCATGGTCCGAAGGGGTGTAGGTCAATTGGTATTTAACATCTTCATTGAAAGATGCGGCATCTCCCTTAGTTGAGTAATTAATTTTAGTAGTATAACCGATAGGAGAAGCTTTACTGATTTTCTTTTCAATATGTGGTGTACCTTCGATGGTATAACGGTCTGAACAGATATAACTGAATTTAGGGTTACAATCATGAACCTCCAGATCGAAGTCGCTATAGCCTTTGTCCAGGGCTACGCTGTCGCCGGTGGCGGTATTTTTACCATTGGTGAAGAGCGGGTTGTCTGGTCCGGAAATACTCCAGCAATAAGATGAGCTGTCTCCACCTTCAGCTGTAAAGCTGTTTCCTGTTCTAACGATATGAGGAGGAGTAGTACATACTGTAGGAGGTTTGATAGTAGGAGAAAGTTGTCTTTGACATGCTGCAGTTTGAACAACTGAAGTCTCTGAAAGGAAGATATTCAAACCTGTAGTCGCACTTCCATTGGAGAAATTGACGTTATGGGTATTGTTAGTTGCATCAGTCTGAGTTCTAAAGTTGCCAGTTCCGCTACCGGAAGTGAATCCGAAACCACCAGTTGTCTTACCTGACCCATCAGTTGAACGGAAGCGGACATTGTCATTGTATTTGCTGCCATCACTCATCACTACAGTGGCATTCATATCATTACTGTCGAGAGGACTGAAGGTTCCCGATGTATCTAAATCCAGGTAGAGACAATATGGTGTGACATTAGGAGGAGTGAATAATTGTGAAGCAGCTTTACAGGCTGGGACGCCATCATCTGGGACGGCTCGAACCGAGAATCCAGAAGATGAATCTGCGTCAGAAGGAGAGGAGTAGATATAGCGACAGAAAGCCGGTGTAACCACAGAGCCATTGTCGATAATGGCAGGACAAATACCAGGATTGCTAGGTTCACCGATTAATTTACCAGAACCGTTTTCAGTCCATTCAATCAATTGAACGGGATTACCTTTATCAGTAATAGGATCACCCTGCAAAGCATAACTCTGCCCGGCTGAAATCAGAGGATTTAGTGTATAAGAACCGTTTACTTTAAAGTTTAAGCTTAAACAGATTTCAGTAGTCTTGGGAGGTTTTATGATAGTGAAATTCTGCTGACAAGCGGGCACGCCATCATCCTGTTTTACTTTGACGCTGACAGTTTCTGTTCCCGTAGGGGCAGAGGGCGCGAGATAAGAATATTTACAAGTATGGTTGGCTTCGAAAGTAACCGTAGCCAAAGAGTCGGCCGGTACAGCCGGACAACTGGCTGCATTGGCCGGTTCGGCCACAAAGTTACCGCCACCGGTTTCGCTATAGATGATCGGGTCGCGTACCAGGCCGTCAGTATCACGAGGATCAGTGGTCAAGCCGATAGTCTGAGAGGCACTGATAGTTGTTCCTCCAAGCAAAGGATTGGTGACCAGATTGAGAGATTTACAAATTGGAGTAGTGGGGATTTCGGGGATGGTTTGTTCGATAGTACAAGCCGCGACACCGTCTGTAGGATCGGCTTCGAGTTTCAGCTGATCTTTGGCTTTTGCTGCGTAATTATATTTACAATTAACTGGTGTGGAGCCGAATGTGCTGATGGTTGGTGGTAGGACCAGGTTGGAAATAATGTCTTTACAATTTGCTGGATTAGTAGGATCTGGGGTTAATGTTCCCGGATTTCCGGCTGGGTTGAATGCGCTAATTATGTAATTAGTGATGGGACTACCGTCAGTGAGTTTTGAATTTGGCTGGTCGACGACAATGGTATAAGTGGTGCCAGCTACTAAATTGCTGATCGGCACTTCGGTTGATCCATCGAGAAACTTTACTTTTAATTGCTGACATTTGGCTTCTGCAGGGATAATCAGCGAGTTTTTACAGAGCGGGTAAAGAGCGCCGTCTTTGCCTTGAGCTTGAACGGTGATCATAGTGCCGGCCGGACCCCCGGTGTAGTAAGTTTTATTGTCTTTTGTTTCCAAGTAGGGGTTGGTCGGTAATTCACTTCCACCTTGAATATCTTTAAATCCTCCATAAATGGCTTCTTGGACAGTTGCCCCATCGAGGTCGATTTGGTCGGTACCACCGCCACTGTTCGACTGGATTAATGAATCAAGTACGCTGGAAGAAGTGCCGATCTTAGATGTTTCTGCGCTTAGACCTGAAGGTAAAGCGGCGATTTTATCTGCAGCAAAGAGATTTGCTCCTCCCAGACTGGCTCCCAGGTCGAGGTTCAGGCCACCGCTAAGGGCTGGTGTACTAATACCTTTTGCATTGATGTTTATTTGCTCGAACGGACCTCCCGGATTGAGCAAAGGATTGGCCGGTTTGGTTTCGCAACCTCCGTTGGCACAAGGGTCGATTAGACCGTTGATCGATGTACCGATACTCAGGGCATCATTGAGACCATTGATTGTCCAACTTGGTTTGCCGCCGGATGATCCACCGGGGATTTTTGTGAAAATGGAAGGATCGAAAACGCTGGCATTTGGCAAGCCTTTACCAAATTTTGAGAAACCTGAGGCTTGGTCGGCATTCCAAAAATAGTTTAGTGGAATAGTTTGATCGGCTGGATCAAAATGTGGAGTTACTGTGAAAGTGACCGGAGTATTGGGTTTAAGCGTACTGGGATCCAGGTCCAGTTTGATACAAAATGCGGGAGCGGGAAGAATCTTTAATTCGAGATGACATTTCTCGGCTTTTTGTTTGATTCCATTCGGAGTATTGACCATTGCTCCTTGGCCGGGGATGTTTTTACCATCGGTGTAATAGGCTTGGACGCCCAGGGTTACACCGGCAGACCCACCGGTATAGTAAGCACGATAATCATCATCAATCAGAGGGTTGAATAGTAATGTAGAATTCACCTCGTCTTTGAATTTACCTAAGGAAAGGAGGCCGAGAAGATTAGGATTGACAGAAGCACCTTCGGTTAATGAAGAAGTGTCGACTGTCGGTAAAGCGGCATGGGCGACTTGAAGCACATTCAACGGCAAACTGACGATAGGAGCAAGTTCGAGGACTGGTTTGACAATGGGTTGGATGACAAATAAAGCGTCGTCATTTTTGAACCAGGCCGGTCGATTTTGGTCGCCGTTAAAGGATACCCAGTCATATTCGAGAGGGCGCTTTGTTCCTGCACCGCTTTGGTAAATGGTTTTGAATTTCATCAAGGCTGCCTGGTCGGGCAACAAGGCGTTTGGATTAATGTTATCGGGGCTGAGTAGCCCGATTTTATTGGGTTTTTGAAAGGCGCCATCCCATTGCAAATCAGCACAGGCGACGTCGGAGGGAGGGGGGGTGGTGGGCGATTTCCAGATAGATACGACATTACCGATTCCGTACCAAAAATAGTTGGAAGGAAGAGTCTGCCCATTATATTTGGGAACGACTGTTCCATCTGCTGGAATACTGCACCAACCTTGTTCATAGTGACCTGCTGTAGTACATCCTTTGGCTAATAAACTAGTATCCTTTTTGGTGTCGACTTTGCTGATACCCATGTTTCTTAGCAATACTTTGGAGGTGGTAGTAGCTGCCCAGATCTTTTTGGATGCACTTAAATCTTTGGTTTCCAATTTAATATTAAAGGTGAACTTTCGATTTTGGTCATTACCAGTATCAAGACCGATGATGTTATCCAAAAAATTATCAGTTTTATCATTTTTGCCATAAAAAACTGGATACCAGTCGGTTTTATCTACTGCAAATATCCAGGTAATAGTATGTGCAGTAGGATCATATTGGATTTTGGTACCGCCCCATAAGTTCGCTATATAACCAGTTTGGATCGTGCTAGCATTTTTCCATCCTGCACAAACGTCACCGATGGCAGCTTTTACTTGAGCTTCACTTGGCAAAAGTTCGATATATTGTGATGGTGTAAAACCATTACCGGGATAGGGATAGTCGCAATAGAATTTGTCAATGTTGTCCATTACATCGGGTTGCAATGTAATTTGGAAAGCTTTTACGAAGGACTTGTAGTATTTGGAATCATCGACTGAATCGTTGTAATAAGAATGTTCATGAAAACCAATGGGAACTTTGTGATTAGGAGCGTTATTTTTCAGGGGGACTTTTGCATCAGTTAATTCCGAGGTAGGATAGGATTTCTCAGAACCACTGGGGTAACTGAGATTAGTCTGACAGAGGTCATTGCGATGGTTTAGGTAAGGTTCACCAGCTGGACCAATACTTTCCGAAGCTGTGGGCCAGTAGGGGAATATGGCTAGAGCACAAACAGGATAACTGTTCCCTAGAACTTTCGCATTGGCAATTTGGCCTCCAAACATCGTGGCTACTGCCACTAGTGCGATAATTAATTTATTTATTTTCATGGTCTTCATTTTATGTATTTTTTATATTAATTATGCTGATTCTCCGCCACCCTGATCGGCTGCCGTCGGAGGTGGATTCCCACCAGTATCCGAAGGAGTAGTTCTGTCTGGAGTCGTAATTCCATGTGACTCGCGGTCGCCGCTTCCAACTCTTGTTTCACCCTTTTCTCCGGCGCTTTCTGGTTCACCTCCACCACCACCGCCACCACCTTCTGATGGTGCTTTTGGTTTAACAGCGAAGGCTGCTGCCACATTAATGGTAGTAAGTTCAAGCTGGCTTTGGCTGACTGTGGTACCTGTGCTGAGCCCGTAAGCAGTGACGAGTTGTGGACCGGTGATGACTTTGTTGGTACGTAACTGTAATTCCAACCCTTCGTTAGCCCACATGGAGTAATTAGTACATTTTTTGTAAACTCCGTCATGGATTTCTGTGGTAAGTATGAAACGATAATCTGGAGCGTTAGACGGACTGTAAGACTTTTCTCCGGACATTTCTGCGGCGCGAATTCCTTCTACCAAATTCTGGAATTCAACCAGCGCTTTGGCACTATTGTCGTTGAAGGTTAAATTGTCTTTATTAGCAGCCAGCCTGAGGATTTCTTCTCTTACTCCAGAACTGAAGAGATTTTTACTATAAGGGGTGAAAAGAATAGAAATAACTTTCTGCGCAAGGTCGGCACGTAATAAATTGTAGATTTCAGGTTTTACTAATGACAGAGTTTCGACAGGAGTATCGGTTTTTATATCGATATGCTTGGGCATTTTACTGGTTTCCTCGAAAATCAGTCTGGCAATGTCTGCCTCAGCACTTTCAGGTTTGTTTTTGAGGAAGCTGGCGTAATCAGGACTAGAGCCAATCATGATTTGATTTGGGGCTGTATTATCAGCGCCGTATACTTCTCCACGGAAACCTACGATGTCCAGAGTACCTGCTACTGTGGAGGTACGATCAATTTTACTGAGTAAGGTTGCCCCGGCATCAGTGTTAACGTCGATATTACTGATTCTGGCCATGATAATTCTGGACAGATCTTCCGCTTTCATGCGGATATAACTTGGATCACCCTCTTTGTACTTGTCATGATTATCTTTAATCAACTGGCGGAATCTTGGTAGCATAATTTCCCGCTCAGTTTTCTCCAGTCGATTCTTGAACGCTGCTAAACGAGCCTTGCCTGTAAGGTCACCAAGTTCAATGAAAGAAGCATCCATAATCTTCAATCTAACCAGATTTAGTTCGGCTGGATTGATTTCTTTGCCGGTGGATTTCTTCCAATCAGCAGCTATTAAGTCATTGAGATCATCGAATTCGTTGGTTTGGGTTTCTTTGTTACTCTTGGATCGATAGTCAATCGGGTGAGCTTTGAGGAATTTAGCGGCGAAATCAGAACAGGCTTTTTCATTGGCTTCACCTTTTTCTTCTACGGTGATGGAGAGTTTATCGATGTTCTTTTTAGTTTTAGCTGTGTCGACTGGTATAGCGCTTGATGCTGCCTCGAATTGCTTGTCGTCGAAGGCATACTTCTGGCCCTCTTTGGCTGAGTAGAAACGGGAAGCTTCCGGAGTACCGTATTTGTCATACCCTGAACCTTGTTGCTTAAACCAGTTACCGCCTTTGGAAGAAAGAATTTCTCTGGATGAGTTGTAAATTTTATGAGCCGGAGTAAGAGGGGAGTCGCTGACGGTAATAATTGAATGGTAATTCTTTCCTTCTTCTTTAAAAGGCATCTCATAGTCGGAACGTAATATAGCGAGGGTATTAACTTTACTGAAATCAGTACCAAGGTAAATGTGTCCACCTTCTGTGACTATACCGCCTGCTTTCATTTTGGAATCGACGGCGATGTCATAGTTGGTTTGATCATTCCAATCCAGGAATTTAAGTTCGAATAATTTTTTGGTTGGATCGAATTCCACACGAAGATTGAGAGGCCTTAGTTTTTCGTTAAAGTTGGCCTCAATTTTTTCGGTTGAAGAAGCATTCTCAGCTAATTTAACAGGTACTGGAGTCGGTGATTCACCTCTTGGCATAAAGATCCTCAAATGTTTGCTATTCGGTATGGCCAAGAATTGTCCGGATGAGATTAAGGAATCAACTTCAGCACTTTCGCTGGCATTACTCATTGCTCCATTAGTTTCACTATATCTTTTGACTAATTCGTGCATGTGGGAAATCTGAACTTCCTGTTCCAGGACATCAGACTTTTTACCTTCGAAGGCGTAAGTCTTTATTTCTTTACCGGTGACGATGGTTCCACCGACCAGGAAAATGAATTTGCCGGAATCCGGATCGATTCCGAAACCGACGATAATTTTAGAAAGACCGAGGAAAAGAGTTGGATCATAATTCTGACGAATGGTTTCATCGAGATTGGCTTCGTATCTCTTGAATTTTTCTACTACGGTTGATGGATTGGCTTGATCGAAGTTGCCGTATGCTCTTTCAAAAATAGTGCGATAAAGTTGATTTTTTTTGATAGCCGCTTTTCTTTCGACATCTGTTTTGGCTGTGGCTATTTCAGCGTCGACTTTGTCCAAACCAAATTTCTGGCGAGCTTCACTTCGAAGATTGGCCATACTGGCTTCGTGATTTTTTTCAAAAGTAACTGTGACACCCGGAAGAGGGAATGGCATTCCCGGGACATAGGCTATTCCGACATCAGAAGAGATTTTGGTTGATTCAACTGTACCCCATTCGATGGAAACCCCACCGCCGACACCACCACCTACGCCGAAGCTTCCGGTAGTATCTACTCCAACGCCCATTCCGCCACCGGCGAAGAGGGTAAATGGACCAAAGTGTGGAGTTTTGTAGACACTTCCTGCTGTTACTCCAACGCCCAGCCCATTTATACCTTTTCCAACTCCTACGCCACCGCCGATAGTAATAGTTCCGTATTTACCATTTTTACCTAGTTGAATTGGGACAACGACTCCAGCCGCAATGCCGAAAGTACCATTACTGGTATCGATACCTAGACCAAACCAGACTGGCAAAAGTTTCTCAACGGCTAAGGGAATTTCGTTTTCTGGGATTTTTGCTTCGCGGAGAGCTTTGTATAAGGTGTCATATTCTTCTTTGGTAATCATTCCCTTCCATTTCTCGAGATTGTTACCGAGTTTTTCCATGGCTTTGTCACGCTGAGTATCGATTTTTCTTTCATGGGCGAAGACAAAACCGTCGCGGATGGCCTGAGATAACACAGCACCCTTTTTGGGGTCATTCATGATGGTTTCCAGACTAGCCATAGTGCTTATATCGGGTAATCTTGCTCCGAAGATATTGGTAAATTGTTTTCTGACGATTGATCCCTGTTCTGGTCCATACATCTGGTCAAGAGCGTTGTTGAACATGTCGAGGTGACTCTTGAGCATAAAGACCAGGCGAGTCTCGTCGATCGGAGTATTAATATTGCCGTTTTCTACTCCGGTGATAGCTTTGAGGAATTGAGTATTGGCAAAGGTATAATCCATGCGATTGTAAATCCTTTCGACCTCTTCACTCTTGCCGACTCCTTCGCCAACATCGGCATAAGTTCTTTCTGATTCTTTGAGCGGGAAGAAAAATTCAGCGACGCGTCGTAATTTGGCTTGAGGATTGAGAGCTTCGTTATATTCAGGTGTGGAAAGATTCTGTTTATTGTCAACCACTTTTTCGAAGTTGGTGACTTCACCGGGAGCAGTTTTGGCAGCCATGTAGTCAACAAAAATTTTTGGTAAATTGTCGATGACGTAGAATTCCTGATTTGGTAATCCGGGGCTTGAGCCTCTCTTGATAGAGCCTTGGTTGATTAAATCAGTGAGGCTGTAAGTTTGTAGAATGGCACGGAATAGTGCCAATTTGTTTTTGACAACTTGACCAGTTAATTCTGGCCCGAGGATATTATCAATCATTTGTAATCCGACTCCATCGTTTTTCACTTCAGATAGAGCGGGAACTCTATTTAGCTGTTCGCCCTTATAATTATTGTAAATATCGTCAGCGCTATATACTTTGCCTACATTGTAGGTCTGAGTATCAAGTTTGGAATTTCTGAGCAATTGACTGATATAGGTTCTTTCACTACTTTCTTTAACAGATTCTTTGTTTCCTTCGAAAGCCATGATTAGCCTATTGCTGGCATGTATGATGGTTTTGAATCTGTCGGCAATTTCAGGAGAAACGCCAGGTTTTGGATTGCCTTGGGTGTCGAATAAACGAGCATATTCGGCGCGGAAATCGGAGGCACTTTCCAGCGATGGGGTGACTGCGTTGCGGAACCAGTTGAGGATTTTTGGGCTGTCGGCGGGGCTCATATTGCCAATGAATTCTTCAGAATTATCATAGCCATTGGAATCAGCGTAGGGTTTTCCATTAGGAGTTTTTATTTCAATCATATGAGTAAGCGCCCCACCTCGACGGAGAACAAGCGTATAGACCCTGTTTTCAAAGGTTGTTGTAATTAAATAGGTGTCCTTATTGCGATTATCGACCACGGCTCTTTCCAATGATTCCGATCCAAGGGATTGGAGTACTAGCCTTGCCCACTGGTCGCCATCGGTTGGCTTATCAATGGCTTGGAAATAATCAATAAATTTAACTCCTTTTGGCAGCTCCATTGCTTCTGGGGCGAGAGAAGGCATACGCATCCCTTTCAAGACATGTTCAATGACATCATCGATGTAGAGATATTTGTCTAATCCGGTAGTTATGGCGTCTTGAACTCGTTTGCTGATTCCTTTTGGATCTCTGTCTGCTATATCTCTGAGTACCGGATCGTCCTGGAAGGCCTGTTTTAATAATTTAGTTGTGTTACGGGTTGGATTTGCCCATTCTTTGGACCATCTGGCATCATCGTCTGCGATGTCCAGGAAAACCTTGTCATTGACTTCGCCACGACGATTTTCAGCAAAGCCGAGTTTACCGATGGTGCCGGTAGCTTTTTCGGTATACTTCATATCTTTGAGTTGTATCAGGAAGCGGTTTCCCCCGATAATAATGTTACGCATTCTCTGTACATATTCAGCCGGCATTGGAGTTTTTGGAGACCCGTCTGGATTGAAATTGGCTTTGTATATTTCGACAAAACCGGAGTAGGTCATAGGAGGGGTGACTGCATCTCTAAACCAGTTTTGAACTTCATTGTTGGCTTTGAAATCCCCCTTGTTAAGTGTAGATACTTTGAACCTGGCTCCATTCTCGTAGCCGGAGCCTTGTGAATAAGGAGTTTTGGAGTTGAGATAGAAAATTTGAATAGTCTTTTCGCCGACGACTGCTCCACTGGGGTTAACTTTGACAGTGTAACCTTTTCCTTCGAAAGCGAAATTGAGCCAGATAGCTTCATTTTTCACGTCGGTGGCGATGGTGGCGGAAGCGATAGTTTCCGACCCCAATTTATTTAGGAAACCATAAGCTTTTTGGACTACGTCCAAGGCTTTGTTCTGGGGAGAAAGTTTTTGATAATAATCCACAAATTTTTGTCGAGGTGGCTGGAGTTTTTCGATGGACGCTTGATCGGCGCTGTCGGCAAATGATGGTAGACGAACCTGAAGAATGTCATCAATCAAATCTTCGAAATCGATTTGTTCAGCTTTGTACTGGTAAATGGCCGTACGAATCTTATCTCTGAGCAAATTCGGACTTCTGGAAAAACTGCCAAAAATATCTGGTTCTGAAGAAATAATACCTTTGAGCACTTTCAAACCTTCAATACTGTCGTCCGCCCAGGCAGTTGCCCACTTTTGTGGACTGCTTAGAGCTTCGATCAGTTTGGGGTCGCTTAATTTGAATTTGCGTTTTTCCAGTAAATTTACCGGCAAATAATACTTATCACGGTCTTTAGTGAAACCTTCCACTCTGGCAGTTTCGTCCGCTCTCTTTTTGGCGGTGTCGGTCGCCAATCTTGAGGCTCGATCTTTGGCACTGAGGAAGTTTGTATCTACCAGTAAAGTGATGCGATCTTTTTTGATGGCCCCATGTTGTTGGAGAAAATCAAAGTAATCGGCGACTTTGTATCCATCTTTATGCATTTGTCGGAGACGCACAATATTTTTATTGCTCTCGTTGAAATTTGGTATATCTTTGATCTTCCCTTCTATGCCGAGTGCCGTATTGATGAAATCTTCTGCACTATACCCTTCCGCTGTAGCAGTTCTTTTAACGAATTTATATTCACCGGCTGAAGGAAACTTACTATAATTGTCGGATTCTTTGACTTCTGGTGCTTTTGCTTTGCGGACCAATTCGACTTTATCTCCGTTAAAGATAGCTACTCTTTCACTGGTCTTTGTATTATCGTCATAATAGGCATTTTTACCGTTTTCTGTAAATGTTGCACGGCGTGGTTTTTTACCAGGTTTGGTGACGATGATTTCTGTTCCGTCGCGAGCGTTGATAATTATATCGGAAACTGTAATTTTTTTCACTTCTTTCCAGTCTTTTAGGTTCACCAAACCAGTGTCGGGATTGTAGTATTTGGTCCTTGGAGTGTCAGGATTAAATTTGCTTAGATCTACTATGATTGGTATAATGCTGAACTTTGGAGCTACCTCTTTTCCCTGGTCATTTAAAAAACGTAGTCGTCCTTCTTTTATATTGATTTTCTGGCAATGGTAGCCTGTTTCCATTTCCTTCCAAAAGCTATCAATACTACCGTCATATCCTTGGTGATCTAAACTTTCCTGGATAGCAATTTCAAAATTTTTGCTCAGGACATCGTCTTGAAGTGCTAATTTCCTAAGTGTTTCTGTACGATTACTTTTGAAGTCGGTTTCATTTTTAAATTGATCCAGATCGACGATTCTTTCTGCTTTTTCTTCAGCTGCTGGTCTTTCTGAGGTGGATTCTAGGACGCGGAAAACTACTCGAGGAGTAAATTTAGGGGGTTTAACTTGGTGGCAATTTCTGAGATTCAATGAGTTGTGTTTGTTATCGATCATGGTCATTGGGTCTTATATTTTTATTTTTGAAAGGTGAGGTTTGTTTAAAGGTGTTGATTAGCGGCGATGAATTTCTTTGAGTAATGATTGCAATTGTTGACGTGCGGCCAAAATGCGAGTTTCTCTTTCCAGTTGTCTTTGTTTGTAATAGCTGGAATGAGCTTCGAAAATAATGGCTTCGGTATAGGGAGTAATGTCGATTTTTGTCTTTTTGCTATCAAAGAAGTTTAAATGCCCATTGATGATTTGCAGAGTTTGGCAGTCGGCTTCTCCCAGGGCTTTCCAGAAATCCTGGACGCCGATTTCCGGTGAAATGGTTTCCGTAAGTGATTTGACGATTGCTTCCTGGTAGGCATTACTGTTGAAAGCGTCAGAAGGAAAGGTTTTGTTGGCAAGTTCTTCCAAACTTTTCACCATACTTTTGCGATTGTATTTGGCTTCAGTATTGTATTGCTGCCAGATATTTTCCTGGGCGGTGCGAGTCGCAGTACGCTCTGCAAAAGTGGATTTTGTTTCAGTTGTGGCCATGACTATTTATTAAAAATATCACTATAGTATACCAAAAATGAGCTGAATTCGCAAACCGCCCCTCAACTGGATTTCTTCGTCAACGCAAAGAAGATGACTTTGGATGAGTTTACTTCTATAATCGGGGTAAATTTACCAAATCAACATGAAAATCAATTTTCATCAAAAAGAGTTACAACTTTCCGATACCCAAAAAGATTACATCATTGCCAAAATAGAACAATTGAGTCGCTATAAGGTGATGGAAGATCAGTCGGTAATTATCAAAGTCGATGTAGAGTACCAGGATCACCTGTCTACTGATCAGAAGATCTTTATGGCGGTAACTGTGGATGTGCCGAAGCAAATTTTGAGAGCTGAGACAAATTGTATTTCGATAGAAGAAGGGATTGATTTGATTGAACCTAAATTGGCCTCCCAATTGGAAAAATACAAAACAGTTCATCAATAAAGTTTTGATAATCAGCTTAGATTCATGAAAATTTTGCGATGGCTTAAACCCGAAAAGCTAATTTATCTTTTACCGGCAATTTTCCCGCTCTATTTACTAAAGGTCGAGCTATTTGGCCTGCCGACCAATCTTTTGGAATTGGTAACAATATTGTTATTTGTTGTTCTAGGAGGAAATTGGCTGATACATCCTCCGTTTTGGCAAAAGGAAAAATCCCCGCGGGGATTTTTCCTGAAACAATGGTGGAGTCAAAATAAAGTTTTCTTCTTATCTTCATTGGGCTTTCTTTTGATTGCTCTGTTGAGCGCTTTGATTGTCCCGAAGGAGACTTTATTGATTGATGGGAAGACTGTTTTTGAGTCACAAAAAGTGGCCTTCGGAATTCTCAAAGGTTGGATCATTATTCCTTATTTGTATTTTTTCTTGTTGTGGTTCTCAGTTAGAAATAAAAGCAGCCTTTTTGTTTCGTTGTATGCTTATATTTTCTCCGCTTTGCCACTGGTTTTATGGGCTTTTTATCAATACGCTACGGGAGATTTTATCACTCTGGACGGGCGAGCTTCAGGGCCTTTCATCAATGCCAATTATCTGGCCATGTACTTGGCGCCGGCAGTAGTGGCTTTGTGGGTGCTGATTACTCGAGGGATAGTTTTGGGTTTTAAATTGAAGCGTTTTGTGATTGGAGTGATTCTGGCGGCGCTTTATTCGGTAGCTTTACTGATGACTCAATCTTATGGTGCCATGCTGGCCGTCCTAATTACTTTAGGTCTGTTTTTTATCTGGGCGATTCTATTGCATCGGAAATATCAAAGACAGTTTGAATTGGATATGTTGAAAAAAATCGGTTATTTCCTGACAGTTTTTGGTTTCATAGCTGTTTTTAGTGCGATTCTATTGTTTGCCAATACCGAGAAATGGCAGCAATTCACCAATTTTAATGAACGGGATTCCAGCAGCGTGCGTTTACAGGTTTATCAGGTGGCCGGAACCATGGTTGGGCGCGCACCTCTACTGGGGATAGGGCTCGGACAATTTGAGCCGCTATACAATTTGCAGGCAGTGGAAATCCTTGGCCAGGCGCCTTTCGAATGGGTCATGCTTCATCCTCACGATACATTGTTGGCGATTTGGCTGAATTTGGGATTACTTGGCCTGATCTGGTTCTTGGGATTATTTTATTACTGTTGGAAACGTTGTTTTGGCAGCCATTCCTATACTGATAGTTTCTATCGTTTGATAGGGTTTTCCATGCTACTGGTAATGCTGATTCATGGATTGGTAGATACCTACTTGTTCAAAAATGATTTGGCTTATTTGTTTTGGTTAGTAGTGGCTTTATGCCTTTTGCCACGAAACAATTTGAAAGAGGCCGGAAAGAAGGTTAGAATTTCACGTAAGCGCGCTTCATAGTGCTAATGAAAGATCGATAATAGTGTTTATTCCTTATTTTACTTACAGTGATTAGATATTTACGGAAAATGATTCCCGACCAAAGTCCACTGAGACTGTTCTACCATAAGTTTTTGGCAATAATTGCGGCAACGATTTACGGTTTCCCTTCCAGACAAATTGAAGTGATCGGAGTTACAGGAACAAAAGGTAAAACCACTACGACCAATTTGATCGCCAGCATTTTGACAGAAGCGGGTTATCGGGTCGGAGTAACTTCTACTACAAATTTTCAAGTGGCTGAGAGACGCTGGGTTAATGAAAGTAAAATGACTACTTTAAGCCCTTTCTTTTTGCAGAAAATGTTGCGGGAAATGGTAGCAGCGCGTTGTCAGTTTGCGATCCTGGAGGTTTCTTCACATTCATTGATTCAAAATCGGGTTTGGGGAGTGAATTTTGATGTTGGGGTGCTTACCAATATGGGGGAAGACCATTTGGATTACCATGGAGGATTTAAAGAATACCTACGCGCCAAAGGATTACTTTTTTCCAGATTAAATCGGGCTACCAGAAAACCAAAAATTCCGAAAGTTTCTGTGTTGAATCAGGATGACTCCAATTTTCCCTATTTTGACCAATTTAATGCCGACAGGAAATATACCTTTGGTTTGAAGAGTGGGAATTGTTATGCCAATGAAATTAAATATGAACAGACGGGGGCGATTTTTATGCTGAATATGCCTAATAGTCGGATCGAAGTAAAATTACGGATGCCAGGAGAATTCAGTGTTTACAATGCCTTGGCGGCGGCAACCGTGGCTTTGGCACATGGGATTTCCGCTCTGGTGATCAAATCCGCTCTGGAAAAAGCCTCAACTATAGCCGGCCGATTTGAACAGATTGAGGCTGGGCAAGATTTTGCGGTGATTGTTGATTATGCTCATACTGCTGATAGTTTGGGGAAATTATTAGAATTATATAAAAGTCGTACGCCAGGAAAATTGTATGCAGTTTTTGGGGCCACTGGTGGTGGAAGAGACCGTTCTAAACGGGCGATAATGGGTGAAATGGCTGATCAATTTGCCGATATGATTGTCCTGACGGATGATGATCCTTATGAAGACGACCGTTATCAAATTATTGAGGATATAGCCAGAGGAATCAAACGAGAGGAGGGGAAAGGATTGTGGAAAATGCCTACTCGCTATGAAGCAATCAGATTTGCTCTGGGGCAAGCAGTCAAAGGCGATACTGTGGTGATCGCCGGTAAGGGGGCCGAAACAGTCCAAGTCTTGGCTTATGGTAAAATCCCTTGGGATGATCGACAAGTGGTCCGAGAGATTCTAGCCAAACCCATAGCGGTTGAATTATAATGCCTATTAACGGTTTTTTACTGATCGACAAGCCAGAGGGGATTAATTCCTTTAAACTGGTGATTGCTTTGCGTAAAATTTCTAATCAAAAACGGGTTGGTTACGCCGGTACTTTGGACCCTTTGGCTTCAGGCTTAATGATCTTGGCTCTCGGTGAATATACCAAGTTGTTGCCATACCTCGAGGCTGCGGATAAAGTTTATCAAGTTGGCATTAAATTTGGTGAAGTTAGTGATAGTTATGATGCGGATGGCCAAATTTCTCCAATCGAAGTTTCTGAGAAGCCTACCTTAAAGATCATCAAAGAAGAGCTTGCCAGAAATTTTCAAGGTAAAATCAGGCAGATTCCGCCCAGGTTTTCAGCGATTCAAATTGGGGGGAAACGGGCTTATGATTTAGCCAGAAAGGGGGAGCAATTCGAACTTAAAGAAAGGCCTGTACAAATTTTTTCTACGGAGGTGTTGGATTATAGTTACCCTTATCTGAATCTGGAGATACATTGTTCCAGTGGTACCTACATCCGTAGTTTTGCCCATCAATTAGGAGAGAATCTAAAATGTGGCGGGCTGGTTTCCAAATTGCGTAGAACTAAAATCGGGAAGCTGAGCGTAGAGGATTCTTTCCCTTTGGCCAGCCTGAATCTGGAAGTTGTGAACAAAATTTTTGTTAGTCCTCGAGAAATATTTAAGGGAATGTCGCAAATAGAGCTGGAGAAAAGTCAGTACGAAGTCCTTTCTAAAGGTAATTTTATTGAAAATCCGGAACTCTTGAGCGGAGAAGCTTTAGGGTTTTTTGAGAATCAGTTGGTGGGAATCATTGAGACAACCGAGAATGGAAGAAAATTGAAATTTAAGAAAAAATTGCATATATTCTAAACAACTATTTTTGATCGATGAATTATCTCCTGATTGCAATTAGTGGCTTGATTTTGGCTTTGATTTTAATCAGGCTGGCTTTGCTTTTGTTTCCCAGATGGGGACTGATGGATAAACCCCATAAATATAACTTGAAACGTGCGCCAATCCCATATTATGGAGGAATCCCGATCGTTCTGGCTTTCACCATCGGAAGTTTATTCTGGTTGAAAGGAGATCCCAAACTACTGATTTTTTTAGGACTGGGTTTGATTGTGGCCATAGTCAGTTTTATAGATGATAAAAGGGGATTGAGTCCGGTGCTGAGATTGCTGATGCAAATTGGGGTGGGTCTGGGTTTATATTTTACCGGTATCGAGGTGCAGGCATTTCCCAATCCTCTGGGACCAGAGATTGTTTTAAATAGTTGGCTGTGGGGAGGAATTGCTGTGGGAGGACTTCTGATCACTGTTTTGTGGGTAATTTTGATTATGAACACCGTGAATTGGATAGATGGTTTAAACGGCTTACCCTCCGGGCTTTCGACGATCGCCGCTTTAACTATATTTTTTCTGAGTATCAAGCCGGGAATACATTCTGTTGATCAAACTAGTGTTGCTGTCATGGCATTATTACTGGCCATGACAACTTTGGTCTTTTGTTTTCATGATTTTTACCCGGCAAAAATTCTGATGGGGGATACTGGTAGTATGTTTTTAGGCTTTATGTTGGCCGGTTTAGCAATTTATTCCGGAGGGAAGTTGGCTACGGCTTTTTTGGTATTAGGTGTGCCGATCCTGGATTCGATCTGGATTATCGTGAGAAGAATATTGGCTAAAAAATCTCCTCTGAAAGGGGATTTGGAACATTTTCATCATCGGTTACTCTATGCCGGTTTATCAAATCGACAGGCTCTCTGGATTAATTATCTAGTGGCGATAATTTTTGGCTTCTTGGCGCTGGTTTTAGGCAGTGGTCAAAAAATTTGGGCTATGATAGGATTAATGGCCGTAATGGCTACTCTTGGCTTATCGGTGGTAATTTTAGATATTGAAAAGAAACGAAAAAAAGGATAAAAGGGTATTGACTCCCTGTGGAAATATTAGCTGGTAAAAAATGGATAATGAATGATTCTGTCGCGGAAATTAAATCAAGGCTGCCAATAGAGAATCTGGTGGCTGAATATGTTTCTTTAAAGAGAATCGGTAAAAGCATGAAGGGGCTTTGCCCTTTTCATTCTGAAAAGACGCCCAGTTTTATTGTCAGTCCAGATAAAGGGATTGCTTATTGTTTTGGCTGTCACAAAGGCGGAGATGTGTTCAGATTTTTAATGGAAATCGAAAATCTGGATTTCCCGGAAGCTTTGAAATTGTTGGCCGAAAAGACTGGTGTAACTTTGGAAAAAGCTTCTGCGAAAGAGTTTGTGCGTAAAAATGAAAAAGAAGTATTGATAGATATCAATGAAACGGCTGCGGAATTCTATCAGCAGAAATTATGGAGTGAGGAGGGAAAATCGACTTTGGAGTATTTACGTCATCGCAGTTTGCGTGATGATATTATCAAACAATTCAGATTGGGGTTGGCTCCAAACAGTTTTGATGAAACATATACCATGCTCTTAAAAAGTGGTTATAGCCATGCTCAAATTTTACAGTCAGGTTTGGCCCTGGCCAAAGACACCTCAATGACCAAAATTTATGATCGCTTTCGCGGTCGATTAATGTTTCCGGTGCAGGACAGTTTGGGTAGAGTGGTAGGGTTTGGTGGGAGAGCACTGGAGGCAGAGCAACAGCCGAAATATCTAAACTCACCGGAAACGCCTATTTACCAGAAAAACCAGTTACTCTATGGATTTCATCAATCGAAACCGCAGATAAAAGCTTTGAAACAGGCTATTGTAGTGGAAGGATATATGGATTTTTTAGCGGCTTTTCAGGATGGACTGAAAAATGTTGTCGCCGTAAACGGTACGGCCTTGACCAAGCGTCATTTGGTCCAATTAAAACCATACCTGGAAGAGCTGGTGTTTTCATTTGATATGGATAATGCCGGGAAGGAAGCGGCCCGCAGAAGTTTTGAATTGACTCAGGAATTTGATTTTCTGGTAAAAATTCTGGCTCTGCCTTCGGGGAAAGACATTGCTGACTTTGTTCATGAGAAACCCGGGAAATTGAACTCTTTGCTGAGTAAAATCGAATTGTTCACCGATTATCACTATGCAGAACTATTTAAGCGCTTCAATAAAAATTCTCTAGCCGATCAACGGAAGATTTTGTTGGAATTTTCTGCTTTGATCAATAAACTGAAAAGTACGGTGGAAAGAGATGGTTATGTCCGTAGGTTAGCGTCTGAACTGGGGGTGCCTGAAATCCAAATTTATGATGAAATGAAAGTTTTGAAATTGAGCAAAGATCACCCGGCTAAACAAGCAATGGACGAGCAGAAGCCCAAATTGAACTATAATCCGGAAGAAGTAGTGATCGGTTTATTGTTAAATTATCCACAGTATTTTTACAAAATAAAATCCGAGATTCCGCAAGAGTATTTCTCAGAAAGAGTTAAAGCTATTTACAATCAGTTTTTGTCAAACTATACTCCACAAGGAACTGATCAGGAAGCAATTTTAGCTATTTTATCCGATTTAGATGATGAGTTCAAGGTTCAGGCAAATTTAATGTCTTTGTACGTGGAAGAAAAGTATGGAGATCTGCCCGAAGATTTGATTCTCAAGGAAATTGGTAATTTAATTGCTAAAATCAAAACCCAAAGTCTCACTGCCCTTCGGCATAATCTACACAAGAAACTGAAAGAAGCCGAGGCTAATAATGATCAAGGCGAAATGGAAAAAATCCTGATCGAACTCAGTGGACTGAGCCGGGTAGAAACTACCCCGCCAGCCAAATAATTTATTACCGAAGTTTAATGGCCAGAACTAAAAAATTTATTACACAACCCTCGGATGATAAGTTGCAGCAATTTCCTGAGGCAGTGAGAGATATCGTTAAAAAGGGGAGAGAACATGGTTTTGTGACTCACCAGGAATTAATGAAAGCAATCCCCAATGCTGAAGAAGATCTGCTGTTACTGGACGAAGTAATGGGACTAATGATGGACTTGGGCATTGAAATCATTGATGCTAAAGAGAAAATGTTGGTATCACCCGAGAAAGAAGCCGCCCCTGATATAGAAAAAAAGGACGGTAAGAAGCCCAAACCTGCCCCAGAAAAGAAAGTTACAGTTGAGTTGCGTGAAATAGCCAATGATTCAATCCGTCTTTATTTAAGTGAAATTGGTAGAATCCCTTTGTTACAAGGTAAAGAGGAGATTGATTTAGCTCGCCGAATCAAAAAGGGAGATCAATCGGCCAAATCGAAACTGGCTGAGTCAAATTTGCGTTTGGTGGTCAGTATTGCTAAAAAATACATTGGACGTGGTCTATCCTTTTTAGACTTGATTCAAGAGGGAAATATAGGGCTATTTAGAGCGGTAGAGAAATTTGATCCAGATCGTGGCTTTAAGTTTTCTACTTATGCCACCTGGTGGATTCGTCAGGCCATTACACGAGCAATTGCCGATCAGGCCAGGACTATCCGTATCCCTGTACATATGGTTGAAACCATCAATAAACTGACTCATGCTCAACGTAGATTGGTACAGGAGTTGGGGCGCGAACCGGCGGTTGAGGAATTGGCAGCAGAAATGGGCATGGATGTAAAGAAAGTTAAACATATTTTGAAGATATCCCAGGATATAGTTTCTTTGGAAGCGCCGGTAGGTACGGAAGAAGACAGTAAATTGGGTGATTTTATCGAGGATGATGATGCTATTCTGCCCCAGGAAGCTACCAATAGAGTTTTAATTAAAGAGAATATTCATGAGATGTTACAATATCTTTCGCCCAGGGAGAGAAAGATTATTGAAATGCGTTTTGGCTTGAAAGATGGTGTCGGACATACTCTGGAAGAAGTAGGCCAGGAATTCAATGTAACGCGTGAACGTATTAGACAAATTGAGGCCAAGGTATTGCAGAAATTGAAAGAACATCCGACCAGTATTAAAATTCGTCCAAATTAAAATTTTACCCTTTACATTATGCCAGTGAAAAAACAGAAATCATCAAAGACTAGCAAAGATCCAAAGGCTAAAGCTAAAAAAATGCCGAAAACTGTTAGTGAGAAAATTAAACTGGATTCAACATTAGGTATTACATCTCTAGATGAAAAAGTTACCTTGTTGACTAAGGATGGACTGGCATCACTTAAAAAGGAGCTGATCTACCTGGAAGATACTAGACGCAAGGAAATTGCGGCAAAGATCAAAGAGGCTGTAAGTTATGGAGATCTTTCCGAGAATTCAGAATATGAAGAGGCTAAAAATGAACAGGCTTTTGTTGAAGGCCGTATTATGCAGCTGAATGAACAAGTTAAATATGCTCAGATAATTGATGATGAAGCAGCTCATCAACAGTCGAAAAAATTGATGCAAGTGCAGCTGGGTAACAAAGTGAAAATCCGTGCTTTGTCTGGCAAGGTGTCCGGCCAGGTGTTCGAATATAACATTGTCGGTACTACTGAAGCCGATCCGATGGAAGGTAAGATTTCCAATGAATCTCCAGTAGGCCTGGCTCTACTGAATAGCAGAGTTGGGGAAAAGGTTGATGTGAGGGTGCCGGCAGGAATCGTTATTTATGAAATCTTGGGTATTTCCTAACCAATTATTGACCAATGGTTGTAAAGATCTGGAAGACTTGGTTGTTCCGGGTGATACTGCTGGTGTTATTTGCAGTTTCATTGCTGTTTATCTTGTTTTTGGCCAATGGTTATCAATACGACTTTTTTAGCAATCAAATCAGAAAAACAGGGATAATTGATATTGATTATAGTGATCCACAGGCAAAAGTGTATTTGGAAGGAGTAAAGCTTGAGGGTCACCTACCATTTGTGGCTAGTAATGTTTTGCCGGGGATCTATAATCTGGTTATCGGACGTGAGGAATATTATGATTATTCGTTAAAGGTTAAGGTTGAGGAGAACTTGATCTCCAAGGTTGATTCAGTGTTTTTGTATCCTTTGGATATATTGGCCAATAGTAGATTTATCGCTGATTGGCCGAAGCAGGATTTCAAAAATATGATGGCTGATGGTTATATCTTTAGGCAAACCGGAAATCATTTAAATTGGGCTAAACTTAGAGAAAATCTAACTGATAAACAATTTTTGGAAGCGACTGCCCTCAATGAGCCGCTGGCCAGTATTCAAATATTGGGAAAGGAAGCTTTATTGAATTATGCAGATGGAAGACGCCAGATCTTGGACATGTTTAGCGGAGTGACCGAAAAGGCTGCTTTACCTGAACAGTATGTGTTTGGAGGAGATAAATGGTTTTACTATAAAGACAATCTCCTGACGGCCTTTGATCGTGAACTAACTAGAGTTTTGTGGGTAAAGAAAATAGCTGGAGATGTGAAAATATTAGATTTACATTACTGGCAAGTGGAAAATCGAGAATTTTTGGGACTTGATTTGAATGGACCGGAAAATGGAGCTTTATATGAATTAAAAGGTGATTCACTTCAGCGATTATTGAATAAACGAATTGATGATTTGCAGATCAATGATCAAAATGAATTGATCTATACGATAGACGATAGTGAGATTTGGAAATGGCCGAAGCAGGCTAAATCTCCGCTATTGTTGGCGAGATTCCAGGGACCGGTAGAAATATTGGCTGTGGATTTGGATTTTTATAAAACAAATAGAGTCTTGATATTTAAAACAAAGCAAAAGTATTTTATTGCGGATGAAGGGTTTGATAATGTCAGAGAAATGTTTCCACATTTAAATGTAGATCAAGTAGCAATCATTGATCACGGTAAGGTCTTTTATGTTGATCAATACCAGCAAAACGAGCAAGCAGAAGGATCACGCTTACTGATGCTTGATCTAGAACAATAATTAACGACGTTTAGTCTGACGCTTTTTATTTTTGTGGATGTGATACTTTTTCTTTTTGGAAGCGATGGCAGAGGCATTTTGTTTGTTTTGCTGTGGTAATTTTACCATCAAGCCGTGATAAATTTGGTAAAAATAAATAATCATCCCTGCTATCAGCACAAAGGTTATAAATCTCATAGAAAGTACTTCAATGCGATTGAAACGTGAAAAGAGGTTGATTAGAAGTAAAAAGGAAATACTGATCAGTTTGCCCGGGAAATCTTGAATGATTTTTCTTAAATGGCTGTTATGACTAGTTTTGACAAGAAAAATTAAGACGAAGGAGAAGAGAAATCCCGCGATAATAAATGCCCAAACGATCCATTGTAAACTGAATTTGACCGGAGGATTAAATCCGAAGAAATAATCGAGGGTATTAATGATAAATGTAGTCATGTTAACTGTTTTCTTGATAATATTTCCTCAAATATCTATACAGCATGTATCCGCCAAAGAAAAGTCCAAGTATGCTATAGAGCTGAGCTTCACGGATAATTCCAAAAATTAAATTGGATTCATCTCCTCGGATAAATTCTTCGAGGAAACGGAAAAGACAGAATAGGGAAAGTCCCAGCCAAGTTATTCCACCACTTTTCTTGAATTGATCACGATAAAACAACAATATTAGTATTAATCCGATTAAACCGGCGTAGATGGAAGCGTAAACCTGGACAGGATGTATAGGAACCGCAAACTGTGAAGTTTCGACGATGATACCCCAGGGTAAATCTGTGGGAGATCCATAATTACGGCCATCCAGAAAGGCCCCGAAATTGGTGAAAATCATCCCAAAAAAGATACTGACAACCAATATGTCGCTCCAAGCCAGGAAGTCCTCTTTGTTCTTACGACAAAGCAGGTAAAGGCTGCCGATTATACCGAGTAGCCCGCCCCAAATCGATAGACCTTTGTCCCAGATGTAAACCAGATCGAGCAAATTTCCCTGGATAACTACATCGTTCCAGTATAAATCGAAATTATAGGCTATAAAGAGGATTCTAGCCATGATTAGCCCACAAAAGAAAATCAATAGGCTGTTTTCTGCTAGAAATGACAGTTTAGTGAGGCGAGATTTAGCGAGTTGATTGACGACTAAAAGCGAAGTAAAGATGCCCAGTGCCAATAACACCCAGAGAGAGTAGATGGTAATCGAGCCGACCTGGAGTAATATTGGATACATTAAAAATTGAGTATTATCAGGCTAGAAGAAAATATGAATAATACCAAAAGTAGAGGCGTGGCAAAATGTTTTCTTTTAAAGAATTCAATTTTAATGCCTAGAAAACAGACAAATAGAAATAGTGTCGTAAAGAAGTATTTGATAACAGATGTTTGAAAGATCAGATTTAATTTGGTTTCCGGTATGAAATCAATTTGCTTGGAATTGATGTAGATGGTGACAAAATAGTAAATGATGTAAAAAGTCAGGACCCACCCGGCTAAACCATAAATTTCTCTCTCCAGAATTTCGCCAGGAGTGTATTCTATATTAGCCATCCGCTCCTCGTTTTTTCGATGGATAATTGCCGCTAGATTTTTTTTATCACTTTTTCTTTCTTGCCACAGTCGTTTCACATTGTTCCAAGTTTCCTTTTTAAACTCAGGATCTGGCGCACGTAAGGAGAGGATAAAGAATTCTTTTAACTGGGCTTTGGTATTCTTTAATTTATTCCTGGCTGCCGCTATCTCTTGATCTTCTTGGACTTGTCCAATTAAAGGCGATATAACAAAATTAATGGATTTTTCTAAAAAAGTGGGATTGGGATTGTCGATCATGTGATTTTCCCGCCACTCACGTAATGAGTCAAAAATGTCCTTGCTCCCGGGGTGAGTAATGCGATCTAATTGCATCATCATACTTTTTGCCTCAATAGAAAGCTGAGTTTTTTCTTTGATTCTTTGCTCCTGATTTAGAAAGATTTCTTCCTGCTGCAAATAAGTGAGCATCTCTTCACTAGTCTGCTTGATATAGTCGAGGTTGGTGCTGTTTTTAATGCGTAGAATTTTCTCTACAAAATATTTAATCTTGGCTTTTCGAGAGGGATCCAATTCATCCTTATAGGTGTCCAGAAGTTGATTGACTTTTTGTAAGACGAAGTCGACTTGTACTTTCAACTTAGCCTGTTTTTCTTCGAAATCCTTTTGATCGAGCTGTTGTCTTTTTTGAACCAATTCAGCGGCCATTTGTTCTTCTTGCAGCTGATCTCTCAGATAGTCTACTCCTCTAATTTGAGCTTTTTCTGCGTCTGATTCAGATAGATCACTGGGATAAAGCGCCTGTACATCAAACTGGTATTCACTGATCAGCCTTTTATATACTGGAAATATTTGTTCGCCTTGAATTGTGCCAACCACCTTTTTGCCATTCTTATCGACGGCTGAAAAATTGAATTTAATGATATTTTCCGCTAATCCCTCAGTGTCATTGGCTCCCTGTTGTTCACTGATACTCAATATGGAAAACCCCAAGGCGTTTAGTTCTCGACGGGCAGAAGCTTCATCGGGGGTGTTGATCGTCCCCTTAAGTTGCCGATTTTCTTTATTTATTACTGTGTAGAAATATTGAGGCATTTATTTTTTAAAGCTTTTGGTTTGTTGTTCGATGCTGGCTGCAATAAAGCCGCGAAATAAGGGGTGAGGATGGTTGGGACGAGAGAGGAATTCCGGATGGAATTGACAGCCTAGCATAAATGGGTGTTTAGCTAATTCTGTGATTTCAACAAGGTCTCCTTCTGGGTAAATGCCGGTTGGAACCAGGCCATGTTTTTTGATTTCTTTACGGAAGTCATTATTGAATTCATAGCGATGACGATGTCTTTCATTAATCAAATCTTTTTTGTAAAGATTATGACTGATTGACCCTTTCATCAGTTTACATGGATATGTACCCAATCTCAATGTGCCACCTTTTTCCTTGTGTTTATGCTGGCCAGGTAAAAATGTAATAACATGGAATTCCTGACCGATTTTGTTTTCCTCGTCGAATTCTTCTGAAGTATAGCGATTATCTCCAGTAATATGACGCATAAATTCGATACACATAATTTGCATGCCGAGACAAATACCGAAATAGGGGACTTTTTTCTCACGACAATATTTTGCTGCCATAATTTTTCCTTCTGTACCTCTGGTACCAAAGCCCCCGGGTACCAATACGCCATCCGACTTTTCCAGCATTTCCCAAGACTTTGGATCCTGGTTTTCCAATTTCTCAGAATCAATCCAGAATAACTCCAAATGACGATTTTGATGGTAACAAGCGATTTTTAGAGATTCTATGACGCTTAAATAAGCGTCTTCAAGACTGGAATATTTGACTACCAGGGCTATCCGCAAAGAAAGGGTTTTTGCTTTGATTTTTTCATTCAGACTGATCCAATCGGATAAGTCGGGTTCAACAAGACCTAATTTCAGGCGATTGGCAATCAGTTGAGGCAAGTCTTGTTCATGATAACTGAGCGGAACGCTATAAATGGAATTTAAAGTAGGAGCAGATATCACTGCCTGTTCTTCTACATCGCAGAATAGAGCGATTTTTTTGATTAAATCTCTGGTGATATGATAATCCGCTCTGGCTAAAATAATATCCGGTTGAATACCGAAAGACCTTAACTCTCGTACGGATTGCTGCGTTGGTTTGGTTTTGAGCTCTTTGGCCCCTTTCAGAAAAGGTAATAAAGTGAGATGAACGAATAAGGTGTTTTCAATCCCTTTGTCATGACGAATTTGACGAATCGTTTCCAGATAAGGCAAGCCTTCAATATCTCCGGTGGTTCCTCCTATTTCTACCATGACTATGTCAACTCCACTGGTTTCACCGGCATCATAAACCTTCTTTTTAATGGCATTGGTAATGTGGGGGATGACCTGAATTGTCCCACCCAAATAAGCTCCTTTTCTCTCATTGGTAATCACTTCAGAATAGATTTTTCCAGTAGTTACGGATGAACCTTGATTGAGATTTTCTCCGATAAATCTTTCATAATGCCCCAAATCCAGATCTGTTTCTGCTCCATCTTCCAAAACATAAACTTCACCATGTTGAAAAGGATTCATGGTGCCAGGATCGACATTGATATAGGGATCTAATTTAAGGGTGAAAACTTTAAAGCCACAAGATTTCATGATTGCGCCTATAGAAGCTGTGGCAATACCTTTACCGAGTGATGAGCAGACGCCGCCGGTGATAAAGATATATTTGGTTTGCTTCATAAAATTTCCAGGTACTTTTTAAAAATAGGGTTTCATCATAAAACCAGACCAACCTTCCGTTTCACGGCTTCCATAGTTTTTGCGGCGATTTTCCTAGCCTTTTGAGCACCTGATTCTAAGACGTCATCAAGATAGCCCAAATTTGTGGCCAGTTCAATTCTTTTTTGACGGGCCGGACCGAAATAATCCAGGAATTTTTCTAACAGTATTTTTTTGGCGTCTCCATAACCAAATCCACCAGCCAGATATTTATCTTTTAGGCTGTCAACTTCGACTTTTGTAGCCAATAAAGAGTATAATTTGAAAACGGTATCCTGCTGAGGGTTTTTGGGCGATTCAACGGGAGTGGAATCAGTTTTTATGGCCATAATCTGCTTTTTTAAAGTTGCTTCATCAGCAAAGATCTGAATAGTGTTATTGTAACTTTTACTCATTTTGTGTTCTCCATCAGTACCTACTATAGTGGCAATTTCTGTCGGGGTGGATTCAGTGGGAAGTTTAAAGGTATCGCCAAAGATGTTATTGAATTTGTCGGCCAAATCTCGGGCAATTTCAACATGTTGTTTTTGATCTTTCCCGACCGGGACGATATCTGTTTGATAGAGTAATATGTCAGCTGCCATTAAAACCGGATAAGTAAATAGTCCAACCGTAGGATCTTTTTTACCTGTGGCCAAGGCATCTTTCCAGGCATGAGCCCTTTCCATTAAACCAAAGGGGGCGATACAGCTCAGAATCCAGGCTAATTCAGTATGTTCTGGAATAGCAGATTGCCGGAAAAAGGTTGATTTCTGTGGGTCTAATCCTAAAGCCAGCCAATCAAGTGCTACTCCACGAATATATTCCTGATGCAACTTGGCATCTCTGATAGTGGTCAGTGAGTGGAGGTCAGCAATAAAGAAAAATGCTTCTTGATCTTGATCCTGCATTTCTATGGCTGGACGAATAGCGCCGAGATAATTCCCTAAATGTGGTAATCCGCTGGGCTTGATCCCGGTTAAAATGCGTTTTTGTTGGGTTTTATTAGCCATAGTAATATGTGGAAAAGAACTAAGCTCATATTTCTCACACGCTATGAGCGCATGTGAGTGTTAAATGGTGTGGAGTGGGTCAACGTCAATTTTTATATCATCTTTGAGCCGTTTTTGTAAGGAAAACTTTTGGAGGAATTCTCGAGGATTTTTCCCACTGAGGAGAATTTGCCAACGATATTTATTTTTTAATTTGGTAATCAAGGCCGGGAAAAGATTTATTTCAGAGATCGACTCTCCTTCCAAAGCGCGGAATTTTTCCAGGTCATTGTAAGTTTGTTGGCTGAGGAAGTAGGCTTTCTCCTGATCTTTGTCTTCAATTGTGAGTTTAAGTAATTTTTCAAAGGGAGGGAAATGGCTTTCCCGTCTATGATGGAGTTCTTGTTGATAGAATTTCAGGTAATTATTCCTGACGGTGTTTTGGATCGCAAAGTGTTCAGGTAAATAGGTTTGGATGACAACTTCCCCGGGCTTGCTTCGGCCTGAACGACCGGCAACTTGGGTGAGCAATTGGAAGGTTTTTTCGGCAGAACGAAAATCCGGTATGGTCAGGCCGGTATCCGCCAATACCACTCCGACCAGTGTAACATTGGGTAAATGTAATCCTTTACCGATCATTTGTGTGCCGATGAGGATATCGGCCTGACCCTGGCGAAATTCATTGTAGATATTCTCGAAACCATCTTTATGTCTGGTAGTGTCTTTGTCGGCGCGTAAAACTTTGGCTTGTGGAAATAACTTCTGTAACTCTTCCTCAATTTTTTGAGTTCCCAGACCGATGTATTTGATTAGGTGACTGTTACACTCACTACAAAGTGTGGGAATTGGATAGATTCTCCCACAGTGATGACAGATTAATCTTTGGGCGGGCAAGATGCTTTCTTCGATCACCATTTTGGTATGGTAAGTCAGAGCTACTGAACAATGAGGACAGGTTTCAATATGGCCACAATCTCTACAAATGACCGCAGAAGCCGAGCCTCTGCGGTTGAGGAAAAGGATGGTCTGTTCCTTTCTGTTGATAGTTTCGGCAAGTTTCTGCTGGAGGAGGTCGCTGAAAATCGAATAGTTTCGTTTGCGCAGTTCTTCTCTCAGGTCGACCAGATGAATCTTTGGTAAAGCTGAAGCAGATTCTGAATACGGTAAACGGCTGGGCATTTCCACTAACTGGTAGTCTCCATTCTGAGCAGCAAAGTAGGATTCAATTGCCGGAGTGGCCGATCCGAGAATGACTTTGGGATGGGACTCCGCGAACTGGCTGATTTTTTTGGCAATTTCTCTGGTGTGATAGCGAGGAGAATTGTCTTGTTTATAGGAATCTTCATGCTCTTCGTCAATAATTATCAAGCCCAGATTCTGAAAAGGGCTGAAGATCGCAGAACGTGAACCAATGATTATTTGATATTGGCCACGAGCTATATTGGTGAGGTAATCCAACTTGGTTTTGGGCGTGAGTCGTGAATGGATGATTGCTAATTTTTTGCCAAATTGATGTTCAAAATTTTTGACCGTTTGGGGAGTCAATGAAATTTCCGGAATAAGGATCAAGGCTTGTTTTCCTTGTTCAATTTGTGCCATGGCGAGACGTCGATAAATCTCCGTTTTTCCGGATCCGGTGACCCCATGAAGCAATATTATCGAAGCAGGGGATTGATTGATCTCCTGCAAAGCCTTTTCCTGCTCAGGAGTCAGCGTAAAAGGCGATTTCTTCTGGACGGTGATTTCTTTGGGAGGCCTAATTTCCAGGTCTTTTTTCTTGGTAAACAGATTGGCCGGATAAAATAACTTTAAGGCTTTGTAGAGAGGACAAAAATACTCGGAAGAAATGAATTCCAATATTTTTAATTGGACGGGGGAAAGACTGAAAAATCCTTCAATCTTTCGATTGATCGGTTTGGTTTTGAAAAGAGGTTTAACCTGGTGAATCTCCCATACCAATCCTCTAGTTGTTTTATTGCGAATAGTGACTTCAACCAGGTCACCGGCTTGAACATTACCTTGTAAAATCGAAGGAATTGAATAAGTGAGAGTTTCTTTTAGGTCACCGACCTTTTGTGGAAACAGTATTTCAGCATAGGACTCGGTCATAATTGACGTTTTATTGATCGGACTGAAAATTAATTATTTGAGTTAATTCTTGGCAAATCTGCTTTATATCAACAGGTATGTCGGAGAAAAATATTTCCAGGCTAATTTGATCTAAAGCGGGGGACAATAATCCCAGAGGATGAATTTCATGAAAATATGATTTGGTTTTTGGGAAATTGGCCAAGATGTCTCCGACAATCATATCCTGATAGATCTGAAAGGGCTGGTTGGGACTTATGGTAACAGGGGTAATGATGTTACCTGGTTCTAGACTGGATCTGATCGCCTGAATTCTGGGGGAAAGTGGAGTAGGTTCGTTGCCGAGGCAGCAACCCAAAAATTGACTGAGTGGATGGTATTGGCTTCCAATTTGATACGAA
>CAZBQJ010000001.1:0-29372 GCA_964494085.1 uncultured Candidatus Peribacteria bacterium | reverse complement strand
ATGGCTATGCAAAGGCTCATTTCCTGATTTTTTAGGCTTTTTGGTCAAAATTTTTGAGGTTTTTAGAGCTTTTATGAGAGGATTTTAGCATTTCTGAGTGACTCTGGGCTTAAAACTTATTGAATTAAGAGGTAATTTTATTGACACAATGCTTTGTATGTTGTAGATTCAATCCTTTTAGTAAAAATTTATGACTAAATACTCGTATTTTAGTGAAGAAGAAGCCTTGCAATCAGAATTCGGAATATTTTCGGCTTCTTATGGAGATAAACTTGTCGAATATTATCTGAGTAATGGTTTTGAGCAGCTGGCCAGTGATCTACATTACAACAGTTCTTTCCAGCGACAATTACTTTTTGATTTTTTGATGTTAGAGAAAAAAGCTTTACTGAAATGTATTCGCGCAAACAAGAAGTTTTTTCTGAAGTTAATTACAGATGGTCGAGGAGAAATGATTCGTTCAATGTTGGGTTTAATCGATTCCAAATACGATGCTCTTTGGTTAGAGGCAATAGATTTACTATCATTATATTTTTCTGAAAAAAAGGTTATAGAAAAGATGACTAATCTGGAATTGGATAAATTCCTCCAGAGCAGTATTTTGAAAATTGAAAATACCGATGAGAATGGATTGGCTGATGCAGACTAAAAGCTGTTGACCAGGAAATAGTAGTCGGCCCTGTTTCCGTCGACATCCACTATGTGAACGCGAAAGGCTGTTCGGCTACCTGGTAAATATTTATAAAAGGCTATATCGACAGCTTTGGTGTCGTCGCCCAGTCTTTCATAATTGAGGTGATTGTCGCTGTCTTCTCGTTCACTTCTTTGAATAGCTTCATACTGCTCTTTTGTGATGATTTCAAAACGAGGACTATTGACTTCATAATAGGCTTTGAGCTGTTTCCAATATGACTCCAGATCTTCGGCTTGTATATATTCTCCGGCCATAAAAAGTTTGCTTAATTATGGATAATATAGCTGTTTTAACTGGAGATGACAATTGATGACATTTTTGTTAACCTAGAAAACGTTAATGTTTAATTTATTTTCTATGTCTGAAGCAATCAGAGTTTCTACTAATAATTTTGTTTACGCTGCTTGGTATCGTCGTCTGGGGGCTCAAATTATCGATATACTGATCGTGAAAGGTTTGGTTTTTTTAATTTTCCCGGGATCTTTAGAAATTTTTACCTTAATGATTGGCCACCATTGGGCTGATATATTACCATTTTTGATGTCTTTCGATGGTATGTGGCTGTGGTTTGGCATGTTTGCTTATCTGGTAATTATGCAAGGGGTTCTGTCTCGGACTGTTGGAATGATAGTGCTGAAAACCCGTGTAGCAAATACTCATGGAAAGAAGATTGGCTGGTTGAAAGCGGTCTTTAGAACTTTTGGGTTTTTCCTTTCACTGATTGTCCTGGGACTCGGCCTTGTCCCGATTTTGTTTGATAAAAAACGTCAAGCACTTCATGACAAGCTGACCAAAACAATAGTGATCATGAAGAGATAAAAAGTCGGTTACGTAGAAAATGAATATGGTGCACCAAGAGGGATTCGAACCCCCGACCCTCGGTTCCGAAGACCGATGCTCTATCCAGCTGAGCTATTGGTGCAGACTGAGAAGATTTTCAGATGTAAATATATCTTAAATAGATTATTTTGTCAGTAGAATAATTGGATTCGGCACCGCGCGTACGCGCGGTGCCTTTGTTGAAGTTTACTCAGGTTAGTTCTTTTTAGTTTGAGTGTGGTTATACCAGTCTACCAGGGTTGGGGAGGCGATGAAGATAGAGGAGTAAGTCCCGACCACAATACCGATCAACAAGGCTAGATTGAAGCCTTGAATTGTTTCTGCTCCAAAGATGGCCAGAGAGAGCAGGGCTAAGCCGGTTGTGAGTGATGTATTGATAGAACGAGCAAAAGTTTCATTGACTGCTTCATTGGTTAACTCTTCGAAAGTCTTATCTTTGGCAGGGGCTTTTAATTTCTCACGTAATCTATCCAGAACGACGATAGTATCATGAACAGAGAAGCCCATTACTGTTAGAATTGCCGTGATAAAGAGGGCGTCGATTTCCAATCCCAGAGTTAATCCGAGGACGATATAAATACCAATCAAAATGATTACATCGTGGAGCAGCGCCAAGATTGCTGAAACGCCGAATTTCCATTTACCCACTGATGAGGGAACTTTGCGGAAAGCAAAGGCGATATAGAGAATGATGGCCAGAGAGGCGATTACTACTGCCAGGATGGCTCTATAAGTCATGCTTTTTCCGATAGTAGGTCTGACCGATTGGAAGCGGGTTTCCTCGAAGTCACCATATTTATCTTTAAGTCCTTTGATAATTAAATCATGGTCATCAGCAGAGATATCCCTGGATTTAACGATAAAGGCATCGTTGGAGGTGACGACATTCATTTCACCTAAATCTAATTTACCTTGAAGAGCGGTGATTTGAGCACCACTGCTAGCGGCATCATCAGTATTAGGTTGTGTGACAGAAGCAGTTAGGCCGGCCGGTAAAGTTCTGTCTTTATTGATATCCTCCTGAATTGCTTTGAGAGAATTAGCTAATTCTTCTGCGACGACCGGCTTGGTGAACTTTAATTCCATCAATGATCCGCCGGTAAAATCCAGGCTTGGTTTTAATCCAATCGTGACTAGAGCGACTAGCGATAAAATTATAGCTAGAGCTGAAATACTATAGAAAACTTTACGATTTTGAGTAATAGCCATCAATTTGGCGTTTGGTTTTTTGGGTGTACCAAAGAAACCTTTGCTTTGACCGAGTTTGGTGTTGAGGGCGGCAGTTAAGAGAACACGAGTGATAGAGATGGCACTAAACATAGAAACCAGAATACCGGCGGCTAGATTAAAGGCAAAGCCTTGAATGATGGAAGATCCAAAGTAGAATAAAATTCCACAAGTAATTAAAGAAGAGAAATTTGAATCTTTGATTGAACTCCAAGCGCGTTCGAAACCTACTTCCACTGCTGATTCGATGGGACGGCCATCATGGATTTCTTCTTTGACTCTTTCGAAAATGAGTACATTAGCGTCAACGGCCATACCGATTGAGAGGATAACCCCGGCGATACCGGCTAAGGTTAGAACTACCTGACTGGATAATAAGAAAGCCAAGAAGAAGAGGACGAAACAAGCCAAAACCAGTGCAATCAACTTTTCTGGTCCAGATTCTTTGCTTCCTAAAATTCGATAGATTAGATATCCAAAGACTAAAATGGCGATTCCTAATGAGATGGTTAATGGTAAGGCCGATTTAATCAGAAAGATCAAAGTGACAGTATAGAAACCGAGGGCGACTGTGGCCAGAAGACCAGCCCAGCGATAGAAGACAATCATGAACAATGCAACCAAGAGTAAGCCGAAGAAGCCTGCTTGTAAACTCTTTACCAAAGCATCCTGACCAAGCGAAGCACCGATATTATATTGACCGACCAAGATGATTGGGGCCGGAATGGCACCAGTATTTAAATCTCTAGCTAAATCTTGAGCTTTCTGAACTGTAAAGCTACCAGTGATGATCGCTTTTCCTCCACTGATTTTATCATTAACATTGGGGGCTGATATGAGATTGCCTCCGACAAAAATCGCAATTGGTTTGTTGATATTTTTGGCAGTGAGATCTTCGAACATTTTGGCTCCTTCTGCATTGAAGGAAATAGATACATGTGGCTGATATAATTGGTCGAATTCAACATCGGCTCTTTGGAAATATTTACCATTGAGGCCGGTTTCCTGCCATGGATCGTCGGAGCTATTATAGAAAAGACGATCTACTTTGACAGCATCTTCCTGGATGACTTTATCAACTTGCTCAGTTATCTCGAGAGCTTTGATAATATGGTAACCAAAAGGTGATTTGACGATAGAGCTAAGGTCTCCCACTTTTTGTAAAGCGAGGGCGCCGTCGGTGTATTCTTTCACATAATCTTTACTGCCTTCTGAGACAGCTTTGTCCAATACTCCACCTTGGTCTTTATTACTGGGATCATCGGAATATTGTTTGGCTAAATTTTCAAAACTGTCCTCAGGTTTACCATCTTTTAACTTGGTAACGATCTCTTCGGCCAATTTCAAAGCTTCGGCGTCCGAACGAGTGACGGTTGTGGCAGCACTAGAGGCGCCTTTGAAGGCAACCAAGATATGAGCGGTTTTGACGGAACGGGGAGCATTTATTTGTCGATCGATGGTCTGCCGATCAACTATTTTAATGATATTATAACCTTTCATCTGGACCAAGCTCCCACTGGCATCAAGTGTGTATTCATTGTCTGAAGGGATTAGATCTTTAGAGATTTCACCTTTTTGTAAGGCAAAAGCCTGGTCGGCAATAGATGGAGGTAATTTGTCTTTAAATTGCCAATCTGTATCTTCTGTAAAACTGACTTTTCCAGGATTGGCTTGCTCTTCACCTTGGGCAAAAATAGTGAAATCCTGGTTGGGTTTCTGGGCATCGGCGAGAGCTTTGGTAGCCTCGTCTTTGACTTCAGCATCATGATTGGGATCCGGTGCGTCCCGTTGTTCTTTGAATTCCAATTGAATGGTTTTACCTACCGTCGCTTTGGCAACATCCAAATCCTTGATACCCGCCAATTCTACAATAATATGATGTTCATCTCCAACGGCTGAAGCGTAAATATTTGGTTCCGAAACACCTAAACCATTAACTCTTTTTTGAATTACGCTGATAATTCCATCGATGATTGAGCTTTGGTCTTTTTCAGGGACACCCCGTAAATCAACTTTGTAATCCAGCTGTGAACCACCTTGGAGGTCCAAACCTAAATTAATTTTTTGATCGGTGATTTGACTTGGCAAAAAGGGCAAGACTTGTTTCTGAATGTCGCCAGTCAAATCGAATGTACCAAGAAGCAGAGCAACCAGGATAATCAATGCTGATTGCAGTAGACGATTATTTCTCATAGGTAGAGTTAGGGTAGGTTATAAATTTTTTTTTGAAAGTTTTTGATCTAATTGGGCATCGTTGCCGGAACCTGTTCGACCATAGTCGTCGGCTAACTTAACAATGTCGTCCAATTGCGGAGTTGATACCTCAAAGATAACTGAATCTTCAATTCCCTCTACGCGGTGGATAGTATATGGATAAATGTCGAATTTGTCACCAGGATTTAAGATTATCTCTTGCAAGTCGTTTTCAGATGAGCCGTAAGTTAATTTCACCTGACCTGCATAAAGATACTGTGTTTCTGATTTTTGCTGATGATATTGCAGAGAAAGCCTTTCTCCCTTTTTGACGATAAGTATTTTTCCGGCATAATTTTCTGTTTGCGCAAACCAAATTTCTTTCCCCCAGGGTTTGAGCCTTTCTTCTACCGGTTTTTGTCTGGTGAGGATTTCTTCTGTACTAGCGGGTTTTTGATTGGAATTAATCATAATAGTTCAGGATGAGTGGTTTTTAATTTTTCAATTAACTGCTTGATTTGATGACTTTGACTTTTATGACAGACCAGCAAAGCATCGGGGGTGTCGACAATAATTAAATCTTCCAAACCGATGGTGGCGATTAATTTCTGATCGGCATAGATGAGAGAATTTTTAGTGTTGAGCGAAACATGTGGCCCTTTACTTACATTGTTATCATTTTTTTCATCTTCACTTAATTCGCTCCAAATAGACTCCCAGGTACCAATATCGTTCCAACCTAAATCCGCAGGTATAATTCGTACTTCCTTCGGGGCTACTTTTTCCATGATGGCATAGTCTATGGAAATCTTTTGGCACAGCGGGTACAGCTCAACCAATTTCTCCAAATATTCAGGTTTACCCTTCCAGTCAATGATCCTTTTTAGGATCTTCGCTGTTTCGGGTTGAAATTGTTGAAACTTTTCTAGAATAGTGGAGACTTTCCAAACAAACAGACCGGTATTCCAGAGATAACTAGATGATCTCTGGAACTTTTTAGCTGTCGGAAGGTCCGGTTTTTCGATAAATTTTTCAAATTGGTGAATGGCCACGCCCTCTTCTTCGGCTATTTGTTTGCCAATTTTAACATAGCCCAGATTAACGTTGGGATAGATGGCTTTTACCTCAATAATATTCAGAGTGTTGTTTTCTCTGGCCATTTTTTCGGCTATCGAAAGCTTTTGTTGAAGTTCGTCTGCATCTTGGATCAGATGGTCAGCGTAGATAACCGCCATTACTTCATCCGGGTTTTCTCGGGACAGAGTTTGAGCAATTAGACCGATACACGGTGCGGTATCGCGTAGCGCCGGCTCGATGATCAGATTTTCCGGAGGGACGAGTCCTTTGGTTTGTTCCAAAACCAAGGCTTGGTATTCTTGATTGGTGGAAATGTAAACATCTTCCGGCTTTTGAAAAGACAGCCTTTTGATCGTTTGAACCAAGATACTTTGATCACCGATCAGATTTTGGAATTGCTTGGGTTTATTTTGGCGACTCATTGGCCAGAGACGAGTGCCCGTACCACCGGCAAGAATGACTGTTTTCATATTAGAAGAAGTTTATATTCAAAAAAGTATTGAAATACCAGTAGATAATGTCGCTTCCATAATAAAAGGCGATCAAAGTGCCCATGACCAAAAAAGGAGTAAAGGGAATAGTCTGTTTTGCTTTTACCTGCTTGCTAAGCATCAGGATAATGATGATTAGACTACCGATGAAATAAGCACAGATTAGGGCGAGAATAAAATTGGAAAGTCCCAACAAAACCGCCATACCCAGACTAAAATATATATCTCCGGAGCCCAGCCAACGACCTTTGGAAACCAGATATTGACCGCCAAAAAAGGTAAGCGCCAATAATATTGCCAAGCCATGGTCGGTAATCATTGCCAGAATATCTGTAGCCGTGAAAACCAGGCTAAACAAGCTGAGGGCGATCCAAACATAAAGGAAGTTTTCCGGAATGGATTTCTTTTGTAAATCGGCGAAGCAGATCGCCAATAGGTTTAGTGAAAGTAAATTGAATAAAAGTAGTTTGAGCCAAAAAATCGAATCAACAGAAAACACCAGCCAACTGACCTGGTCGTATTGATTGACCAAGAAATTAAAATTGGTTAAAAAAAGTAACCCGGTTAACAATTCTAGAATCGGATAGGTTGGTGAAATCGGTTTGTGACAAAAAGTACAGCGACCACCCTGAAAGATATAGCTGAGCAAAGGAACCAAATGGATGGCTTTTAAGCGATGACGACAATGCGGACAGGCAGAACGGCCTTTAACTATCCCTTTTTTGCTATGTATTGTTCGGTAAATTAGAACAGACAGAAAGCTCCCAAAACAGCTTCCGATAATAAAAAAGGCAATATTTAGAATTATTATTTCATTCACGGGGTGAGCAGGTTAACTTGCATATTTTTTAAATCATTGGAATTTAAACTTGCCAAAAGGTTGTTATAACGCGTAGCTGCTGCGGCTGCCACTCCATCGACTTTACCCAAATCATGAGCTTTTTGATAGTAAGCGAGCGCTTTCTGAAATTGGCGGTCTTTTTCATAAAGTAAGCCCAAGTTGAGATAAGGAGCATCAAGCCCGGGATTCAAAGCTTGAGCGGATTTCAAATAACTTTCGGCTTTGGATAAATCATTATTATAGATAAATGCCCAGCCGACCAAGTTGACCGCCATGGCGTCTTTGGGGTGGTTGGCCAGAGCTTTTTGAGCCAAGACCAGGGCTTTTTGCGGTTGATTGATTTTTTCCAGATAAATCCACATTGGTTTGACGTAATAACCAACATCTTCAGAATTGAGAGCCAACACCGCTTCATAACTGGCAGCGGATTTTTGATAATTCTGTAATTCCAAATAAACTTCAGCCAATTTCTGATCTACCAAAATTTTTGGTTCAAACCGGTATTGTTTAGCTAAAAGTAAAGCATCTTCAGCATCCTGGAAACGATTTACACTATAGTAAGCCAGCCCCAAATAGAATAATGTTTCCGGCTTTTGGTCATCGAGTGTTTTGGCTCTTTCCAGGGCCTCGATAGCATCTTGATATTTATTGGTTTCCAAATAGGCATAACCGAGAAGGATCCAGGCATCCCGATAATCCAATTTAGCTTTGGTGACGGCAAAAAGTAAGGGGATAGCCATTTCGTATTCACCACATTGATTAAAGCTGCGTGCCAATAAAACCTTCAAGTGAACGTCTGGAGATTCAACGTTGAACTTATATTCGTTGTAAGCACTGAGAAAGTTATTGGCCTTTTTGGTAATATCGTCGGAACCGGCTAAAGCGACTGCCTGGTTGAGTAAAGTTTGGGCTCGATCATTATCTCCGAAATAGGCGGCTATTATTCCCTGGTAATATTTTACCGTTTGATTGTTATCGGTGATCGGATCAAAGATTTTTTGAGCTTCTGAGATTTTACGCTGATCCAGTAATGATCGACCCAGGTAGATCTTGGCTTCTAGATTGTTAGGGTCACGTTGCGTTAGATCCTTGAAAATATCTTCGGCTTTGGAAAAATTACTTGTTCGCAGATTGATTTTACCGATGGCGTATAAGGGGGAAAGGTTGTTGCGATCTTTTTTATAGGCTTCTTGATATTGGGCAATGGCCAGACTGGGAAAGCCAGCCTTTTCCAGATCAGCCCCCCGACTGATCAATTCATCATAGCTTTTGTCTCGGGCTACTCCTTTATCTACCTGTAAATTGGCCGGCAAATCTGCTTGTTCCTGAGCTATCTCCTGAGCAGTATTTTGATCAGGAGTTGCTGGAATAACGGTGTTGAATGGTGGTAATTCAAATACGTAAAGTATTACCAAGGTTAGACTGGCGGCAATCAGTAGAAAAAAAAGTCGAAAGATATTTTTGATCATAACGGGGATTTTAATTTTGAAGGTTTAGTTTTTGTTTATAATGATTAGCGTGACAGACAGCTATGGCCAATGCATCGGCTGCATCATCTGGTTGAGGAATTTGTTTTAAGTTTAACAGTAATTGGACCATTTTTTGAACTTGAATTTTGGGAGCGCCGCCATAACCACAAATGTTGATTTTTACTTGATTGGGTTTGTACTCGCTGTAGGGCAAAGATTTTTTACTGATCTGATAAATGATTGCTCCGCGGCATTCTGCTACTTTGAGAGCTGTAGTCACATTTTTGCTGAAAAAGATTTCTTCTATTGCTATTTGATCCGGTTGAAATTGGTCGATCAGCTCCAGTAAATCATCAACTGTTTCCTGAATTCGTTGAGCTTGGGGGACTCCTTTGAGTGTAGTAATTACTCCACAATCAACCATCCTGATTTCCTGATCCACTATGTCGATCAGGCCGAATCCGGTAGTAGCATAACCTGGATCAATTCCCAAAATAAGCAGTTGGCAATGTTTAATAGCCAGCTTATTATAGATAAGTTTAGCCAATTTGGGAACAAAATTTAACGTGGCAATTTTGAGAAAGACTGGGGACTTATTCGATGTGCTTGAGCATGATGTCGCGGCTGGCGCTGGAAGCATTGGAGACAATCACAATTTTATCACCTTTTTTGATTAATTTTTGCTTTTTCAAAATGGCGATGGCCGCTTTAGAGTCGATGTTTTTCTCTATCAGCACTGTATGAATACCCCAAGACAGTTGTAATTCTCTTTTGGTGCTTTGATGGGGGGTGATGGCGATTATTTCGATGAATGTTCTTTGTTTCGATAGTTGTCTGGCCGTAAAGCCATGATTGGTAATGGCGACCAGTAGTTTTGAGTTGGTTTCTTCGGCCAGGTTGGAAGCAGTATGACAAATCTCACTGGGGTCGGCTTCTGGGAAACTGAAATATTTCAGTTTTGTCCAATGATGTTTTTTTTGAAATTGTTCTACCGTCTGAGCTACTTTAGCCAGGGTTGCTACAGCTTCAACCGGGTACTGCCCCGTGGCCGATTCATTTGATAACATCACTGCGTCAGTATGGTCGAAAACAGCATTAGCAACATCACTCACTTCGGCGCGAGTAGCCCGGGGACTGGTAATCATGGATTGGAGTATTTCCGTCGCGATAATTACTGGTTTGCCTTGGATGGAAGCCATTTTTACGATTTGCTTCTGGACGATGGGGACCGCTTCAGCCGGGGTTTCTACCCCCAAATCACCACGGGCAACCATGACGGCATCGGTAGCATCGATGATAGCTTGGAGATTTTCCAAGGCTTCGTGTCTCTCGATTTTTGCGACGATTTTAGCTGTAGATTTATTCTTTTTGATTAATTTTCGTAATCTTTCTATATCAGAGGCCTGACGAACAAAGGAAAGAGCGACATAATCAACGCCCATTTTGAGCCCGAATTTTAGATCCTTTAAATCTTTGGGAGTGAGCGGGTCGGCGTTGATGGATGCGGTTGGCACATTAATCCCTTTATGAGATTGGAGTAGAGCGGGAGTCAAAGCTTGGACGCTGATAGCTGAACCGGTAATTTTGATGACCTTGGTTTTAATCAGGCCATCTTCGATTAGGATGATATCTCCTGGATGAACATCTTTGTGCAGATGTCGATAATGAACCGGTACGATTTTTTGTTGGTCTATTTCCAGATATTTTGACCGGGCGGTGTCCAAGATAAATTTTTCACCGGATTTGATCTTTACTCCATTTTTCGGCAATAGGCCCAGGCGGATTTTTGGTCCTTGTAAGTCCTGTAGAATAATTACCATTTGGCCGGTAATTTTTTCTGCTGCTCGTAAATTCTCAACCAGCGCCATTTGTGATTGATAATCGCCATGAGAAAAATTCAGTCTGGCAACGTTCATCCCTGCTCTAATCATTTTCACAAGTATGTTGGTTTTACTGGATGCGGGACCGAGAGTGCAGACAATTTTAGTTTTTCTAGACATTTTGTTTGGTTGTAGTGGTATTGGAAGTATTGTTGACGGTAGCATCAGTGGTGGCGGTTGTGGTACCAGCGCCGGCTCCTGTGCCGGTCGTTCCGCCGCCCGTCCCGACTGTCCCGCCCCAGTTCCCGGTGAAGATAGGATCGGTATTAATCAGACCGGCCAGCACTATAGTTCCGCCGGCATATTGGTTTTTGATACCGGTTCCGGCCCCCATGGTATCATTGAATATATCACCGGGAGATTGAGAGGCTACTTCACTGATAGCCTGGGCTTCGGTTTGCTGTTCCGGACTCTTAAAAGTATCTTGGGACTTGGGAGCTCTGTCTAAATTCTGAAAAACCAACCTGGAAGGAATAGTAATTCTATCGCTTGATTTTTGGAAAATTATTTTTTGCATATATTTACATGGATAAAATTTCTTGTTCGATTTCGCCTATTCGCTGGGCTTCCTTTTGACGATAAATCACTTCCATTTCATTCAGACTTTCGCCAAAACTGCGTCGAAGTTCTTTTTCATATTCTGTGAGGACCTGTTTCAAGTCCCGCTTTAACTTTACTTTATAACGACCTTCCAACTCCTTGGCGTTGGGTTGAGTCTGGTCGATAGTAGCGATTAATTTTTCCGTTTCGTCCTTCAATTTACTGCATTGCTGTTGAAAGGCTTGACTAACAGCCTCTATGTGATTCATTTGTTTCTGAGCGGCCTGATTGTACTTTTCAGTAATTTGATCCATATGGTTGTTGGGAATGAGCTTATTTTTGTTCCAGTATTTTGAGATATTTCTTGATTAAGTCGCGGTAAACTAATGCTGAAGGGCGGACAGTGCGGTCTAAATCTTCATCATAATTGATGTTTACCAGTCCAAATCTAGGTTTGAAACCGCTGTCCCATTCATAGTTATCAGTCAAAGCCCAATGGATATACCCAAAAACATTAACACCTTCACCATGAGCTTTAAAAATCCAGTTGAGTCCTTCTTTGATGATATCTTCACGTAATTTATCCGCATGATCCGCTACGCCGTTTTCTGTAATGATAATGGGTTTTTTATATTTTTTATGTAAGTCATTTAAGAGTAGATATAGCCCTTTTGGATAAACTTCCCAGTCCATGTCAGTTTTACGCGAAGTGGGATAGGGAGTTTGACAGAATTCATCAACCAATCGCCAGTCTGCTCGAACACATCGATAAAAATAATAATTCAACCCGATAAAATCTTGATGTTTTTTAATCAGGTTCAAAAAATATAAATTCCAGCGGCGTTTGAGAAAAAAGGTGATCAAGTGATCTAGAATATTACTATGTCGATCGGGGCGAAAAACCTGATTGTTTTTAGAAACACCTATTAGAAAGTCTGCTCGAATTGATTTTAGATCATCATAGGCTAAACGGTGGGCCAGACCTAGATTTTTGAGGACTTTATTGTAGAGAAAAAACTTGTCTTTGAGTGGTGGCCACTTCTTGGTTAGATAGCCGTGATAAGCGTAAATATCCGGTTCATTCATGGTAATCACGTATTTCATTTCATCCTGGAAAGTAACGCCGATTAATTTACAATAATTTAGAAAATAGCGGATATTGTCCTTTTTCTCGAACCCACCTTTGTCGGCAAACCATTTAGGCAAAGAAAAGTGCCAGAGTGTGACAAATGGAGTTAGTTTGTATTTAGCCAGACTTTCAAAAACCTTTTTATAATGTTCAATGGCAGTGTAATCGATTTGCCCTTCTTTTGGCTCGATTTTGGCCCATTCAATAGAAAAACGATGACAGTTGTGACCAAGTTCACGCGCTAAACGAAAATCTTCTTCATACTTATTCCAATGATCGGTGGCGATATCCGAAGCGGGAATCCCCTTTGACTTGAGGACAGTCTGTTCGAATTCCCACCAGTCACTGTTCTGATTATTGCCTTCGACTTGATGGGCGGAAAGTCCTGCGCCGAAGAAAAAATTGGCCATCTGAAAGTATCGTCTAAAGTTTTGTTTTTGTTGTCCTTGTATTTTAGCATAAAAAGGCCTTTGGGGAAAGGTTGATTGAGTGAGGAAATCAAAGTTAATGAGTGTTTATTTAAACATTGCGCAGGAAGAAAGTTATTTTTTCTTCTGTAGTGGCCAATTCATCTGGTGATGCCTTTAAAACGCGATACACTTCACTACGTTGATAGCCAAGCCTGATCAAGGCGGCAATTGTTTCTTCCAAATCCCGGTCTTGCTGGAGAGTTAATTCCTGATAGGATTCCGGCTGAACTTTACCTTTCAGGTCCAGGATAATTCTTTCTGCTGTTTTTTTACCAATACCCGGTACCTTGGCCAGAAAGGCCAAGTTTTCCTGCATAATGGCATTTTTGACTTTGTCCATATCACTGTTCAATATTTCCAGAGCTGTTTTTGGCCCAACTCCATTGACACCGAGTACCAAACGGAAGAAATCCAGTTGAGATTGTTTTTCAAACCCAAAAAGACTGATATCATCCTCGCGGACCTTGGTATGGATAAAAAAGGCTTTTTCCTGACCGATATTGAGGGTTTCAAGCAACAAATTAATTAGATGCAGCTCATAACCAACAGCTCCGCAGAGAAGCGTAATAGTATTTTTTTGTTTGGCGATGATCTGTCCTTGGAGATAACCAATCATAGTTTTTAATTTAAACCTTTAAACACTGTCTTGGAACTTCTGCAGAAAGGCTGTTTTGAATTCCAGGAATTGCCCGGATGAGATGGCTTCTCGAGTTTTCTGCATGAGTTGCAGAAGGAAGTATAGGTTATTTAAACTGAGCAGTCGAATACCAAGCATTTCATTCTCCTTGACCAAGTGGCGAATATAGCTCCGACTGAAGTTTGCCACCGGACTGCCGACCGCTTCAGGGTCCAAGGGAAGGGAATCTCGACTGAATCTTTCATTGGAAATATGATGACGCCCGTGATTATTGTAAAAGCAGCCATGTCGGGCGATCCTGGTGGCATGAACACAATCAAACATATCAATTCCGCGCTCGACTGAGTTAAGTAAATCGAGCGGAGTGCCCACGCCCATTAGATAGCGAGGTTTATTTTCGGGATAGTGTGGCTGCATGATTTCCAGGATATGGTTCATGACCGGTCTTTCCTCTCCTACGGAAAGACCGCCAATAGCGAAACCGGGAGTATCCAAGGAAGAAATAAATTTGGTTGACTGGATGCGCAAATCGTCGAAAACCGTACCTTGGATGATCGGAAAGAGGGCTTGGGGTGGGACTATTTTTGGGTCTTTCTCAGCCTCCAATTGCTGATGTTTTTTTAAGCAACGGATCGCCCAATCGTGAGTTCTTTTCAATGCGGCTCGGGCATAATTTTCGGTACTGTCAGGTGGAGCGCATTCGTCCAAAACCATGATAATATCGGCTCCCAGGTCATGTTCGATTTCGATGATTTTCTCGGGGGTTAGATAATGTTTGCTGCCATCCAAATGCGATTTGAATTCTGCTCCATCATCAGTCAGTTTAACTTTGGATCCACCTTTTTTGCTACCTTCCCCCAGTGAAAACACCTGGAAACCTCCAGAGTCAGTCAGTATTGGTTTATCCCAATTCATCCATTTGTGTAAACCACCCATTTCGCGGATCAATTTGTGGCCGGGACGGAGATAGAGGTGATAGGTATTGGCCAAAAGGATTTGTGTACCGAGACGATCCAATTCATCCGGCGCTATTCCTTTCACTGATCCGAGTGTTCCCACAGGCATAAAAATCGGGGTCTCTATATCTCCATGTGGAGTACGAAAGATTCCCCGACGGGCATTTGTTTTACTGTCTTTAGCTAGAACCTGATATTCAAACAAGACTATTTCTTAGCTTTTTTAGTAGTTTTCTTGGCAGTTTTTGGTTTAACGGATGTTGCTTCTTCGGCATCGTCCTGTTTGACTGTAGTAGGCTTGTTCTTAGCTTGAGCCTTGGCCACCTTGGCCATAAATTTGGCTACCTGATCGTTTTTAACATCACTACGTCGCTTGCCGGTATAGAATGGATGTGAGGCTGAAGATGTTTCGACTTTAATGATGAAGTAGTCTTCACCATCGATTTTCTTGGTCTCGTCAGAACGCAGAGTTGAAGTAGTTGCAAACTCGACGCCGCTAGTGACGTCCAGAAATACTACTTTATTTACTTTTGGATGGATTTTGTCTTTCATAGAATTGTTGAGTTGAAGGCTTTAATTGAATTTGACGTAAAAGTAAGCGAATTTTAATGATAATGTTCTGATTTGGCAAGTGAAATTGCAGGAGTTTTATTTGATTTTACCAGTGCTGCTTTTAGCTTCTTCTTGTATTTGTTCTGGAGTACGTTCAACGATTTTGGCTTCCTCAACTACTGTAGTGGAGGCGACAATATCATTCTTATTTAGTCTCATCAGGTAAACTCCCTGAGTTGTTCGACCCTGTTTGGGAATTGATTTCATGGGGAGACGGATAACCTGTCCCATTTTGGAGATAATGATTAAATCGTCATTGATGTTTTTAGCGAGGATTTTTGCTCCGACGATTTTGCCGGTTTTGGCAGTTATATTCGCTGTTTTGACGCCACTTCCCCCGCGAGTCTGTAAACGATATTCGGTAACCGGCGAAGATTTACCCAAACCATTTTCCATAATCACCAGTAAATCAGAAGTTTTGGGATCTTTGATAATATCCATGTCGACCACTTCATCACCACTTTTTACTTTAATGCCTCGTACTCCCATCGAAGAGCGGCCGGTGGCACTGACATTTTCTTCGATAAAGCGGATAGATTTACCATCTCTGGTGACGATGATGATTTCATCACTTTTACTGACTTGTCGGACCCAATGAAGCATATCGTCGGGACGCAACTTGATGGCAATTAAGCCGGATTTGCGGACATTGGCGAAATCCTCCACCTTGGTCTTCTTGATAGTACCTTTGGTAGTACACATGATTAAATGGCTGCCGGTCAATTTTTCTCCGGTTGATAGGATTCCAGTAACGATTTCTTTTTCCATTAACTGTAGGCAGTTAACAACCGGAGTGCCTTTGGCGGTACGTGAAGCTTGAGGCAATTCATAAGTTGGTAATTTGAAAACTCTTCCCAAATTGGTGAAGAAAAGCAGATCATCATGATTATTGCATTGGAAGAGGATACTGATTTCGTCTTCATCTTTGGTGGTCGCCCCGATAATGCCTTTGCCTCCACGTCCCTGGGTTTGGAAAGTATTGGCGGGGATTCTCTTGATATAATTTTCCCGTGACATCATGACGATCATCGGCTCATTGGGAATAGTATCTTTACTGGAGAATTTTCCTATGGCATTGGGATTAATTTCAGTTCTACGCTGATCGCCATAAGTTTTATCCATTTCCCTGATTTCGCCACGAACAATATCGATAATTTTTTGCTCGCTGGCCAAGATCTCTTCTAATTCTTTTATTAAAGTCAGTTTTTCAGCCAATTCATCTTCAATTTTCTTTCTTTCCAGACCAGCAAGTGTTTGTAGTCTCATTTCTAGAATCGCCTTGGCTTGTAGCTCAGACAATTTAAACTTAGCCATTAAAGCTGAATGGGCTTCCTCCTTGGTAGGAGATTTCTTGATTACAGCGATAATTTCATCGATATGGTCAAGGGCAATTTTCAAACCTTCCAAAATATGGGCGCGGGCTTTGGCGATATTTAAATCGTATTGTGTACGACGTCTAACTACGACCACTCGGTGCGCGATGAAATACTCGAGAATCTGCTTTAAATCCAATAACCTTGGCTGTAGACCGTCAACTAAAGCGATCATATTGAAGTTGAAGGTGGACTGCATCTGAGTGAATTTGTAAAGCTGGTTGAGCAGTTTTCTGGGATAAGCTTCCTTTTTCAATTCGATAACGACTCGGATATCTCTTTTTGATTCGTCACGGAGATCACTGATTCCGACGATTTTTTTATCACGAACCAGATCGGCGATTTTGGTGATCAGGTCGGCTTTATTGACCTGATAGGGAATTTCGGTGATAATTATTTGGAAGCGGCCATTTTTGCGTTCTTCGATATCGGCTTTGGCTCGCATGACGACTCCACCACGACCAGTGGAATAAGCGGTTTTAATCGCTTCAACATCATAAATGATCCCAGCAGTTGGAAAATCGGGACCTTTAACAAATTCCATCAAATCATCGATACTGGCCTCTGGATGATCGATTAGATGCAATATCCCCTGACATAATTCACTGAGGTTATGGGGAGGAATAGAGGTAGCCATTCCGACGGCAATACCGGATGACCCATTGAGTAATAGATTTGGTACTTTGGCTGGTAAGACCCGTGGTTCCTGAGTAGTAGCATCGTAATTATCCGCCCATTCAACAGTTTCTTTTTCGATATCAGCCAACATTTCATCGGAAATTTTCTCCATTTTAGCCTCGGTGTAACGCATGGAAGCAGGAGCGTCACCATCTATGGAACCGAAATTTCCTTGTCCCCGAACCAGGACATAACGCATAGCGAACTCTTGAGCCATTCTGACCATAGCTCCATAAACAGGGGCATCACCATGTGGATGATATTTACCCAGAACGTCACCGACCACTTTAGCGGATTTTCTGAAGCTGGAAGTTGAATGTAACCCTCCTTCATGCATGGCGTAGAGGATACGACGGTGAACCGGTTTGAGCCCATCACGGACATCCGGTAAGGCTCTTTGAACGATTACGCTCATGGCATAGTCCAAATATGAACTTTCCATTTCTGTCGTAATATTGCGTAATGTATAATCTTGGAACAATGCTTCGTTACCCTGATTTTGTTCTGGGTTGGGAGATTTGTCCTGGTTTGTGCTATTTTCTGCCATTCTTAAAGTGTGTGAATTTACTTCGGCGACAGTCTAGCATAACTGTCTGACCTGGCCAATTGAAAAAAAGTCTATTTTTTGGTAAAATAAAAGGATTTAAGAAGTATTCTAGAGCCAAATATGGCGGACAATAATTTATGGCGGACAATAACTCGACATCACAGCAGGATAATAATTTGACCGGAGCAAATAGTGCAGGCAATTCGACCAATGATCAAAAGGTGGCGGCCATGCCTTCCTGGTTAAAGAAGGCCCAGGAAACCAATCATGAGCTCGATCAACCCCCGGTTTTAACCTCGACACCGGAGGCTTCGTCCGATACAACGCTCGCTACTCCAACTGTTGATCCGGTTAAAGCTGAGAACTCTTTGGAAGGGTTAAAGTTTGAAGGTATGGAGGAACCCAAAGAGGCTCCGGTTTGGCTCAAGCAGCTTAGCGATGTGCCGCAAAACAAAACTGAAGAAACCGTGAAGTCGGAAAAGGTGCAAACTCAATTGTTGAAGAATCTTGATGATAATACTGAGCATCCTAAACCAGAAAGACCTTCTGTGAGCGCTCCGGTGATCTTACCCGGTGCGCTGACCGGAGAAAAAAAGGAAATGAACCCGAGTCCATTGAAAGAAGAAGTGCCTGTAACTGTACAGCCCACAACTCCGGCGATCAGTGACAAAACTAAAGCTGACGCTAAAGCTAAGGGGGATTTGTTGCAGAGTGTTACCAAAGGCTTAATGAGCGCGGTAGAAAAAGCCAAAGGGGAAATTCAAAAGGGAAAGTCGGCAGGAGTTGATGAGTCTACTATCACTTTAGAGAATTATGAATCTACCAAAGCTGCTAAAGCTTTTGTCGGTAAATCTCCGGAAAGCAAACAGAAAGAAAATGTTGCGGTGGAAGAAAGAAAGCGATTAATTGAGGCGGAAAAAATCTTCCAGGAAGGAATGGCTACAGTTCGTGATTTGATTGCGCCATCTTCGATGGAGGTGAATTACGATAATATTAGAGTTGAGGGAATGTATGCACGGACCTTTATCGTCTATTCTTATCCTCGTTTCTTGGATACCAATTGGCTTTCACCGATTGTGAATTTTGATGCGACTATGGATATAACCCAATTTATCTATCCGATTGATTCGGCGAAGATTATGAAAATCCTGACTAAAAAAGTTACTCAGATGCAGTCGGCGATGAATATGAATGCGGAAAAAGGGCTTATTCGTGATCCTGCTCTGGAAACGGCTTATGAAGATGCCGAACAACTGCGTACAGAAATACAGCGGGGTCAGGAGAAGTTCTTCCAATTTGCCATGTATTTAACTGTTTTTGCCGATGATTTGAAAAAAGTTGATCGGGTTTCCAAGCAACTGGAATCAATCCTAGGATCCAAATTGATTTTGACAAAAAGAGCCGATCTGAGGATGGAACATGGTTTTAATTCTACTTCACCTCTCTGTTTGGATGAATTGGAGACTTTGCGAAATATGAATACGGGTCCTCTTTCCACTACTTTTCCTTTCAGCTCCTCTGATCTGACTACCAATGAAGGGATTCTCTATGGTTTAAACAGACATAATGATTCACTGGTTATTTTTGATAGATTTGGTTTGCCTAACGCTAACTCGGTCGTATTTGCGATATCCGGTGCGGGTAAATCTTACGCGGTGAAACTGGAGATCCTGAGATATCTGATGTTAGGAGTAGATGTAATTGTGATCGACCCTGAAAATGAATATGAAGAATTAACCAAAACAGTGGGGGGATCTTATTTACGAGTTTCCTTGACCTCTGAACGACGTATCAATCCCTTTGATTTGCCGTCGCCACTCAAGGATGAGGAATTACAGCCTGGCGATTTACTGCGTTCCAATATCATTACTTTACATGGTTTATTGAAAATCATGCTGGGAGGTTTGACCCCTGCCGAAGAGGGGATTATTGATAAAGCCTTAAACGACGTCTATGCTTTGAAGGGTATTACCATGGAAGTGATTGACCCTTCCAACTTACCGGTTCCGACAATGGAGGATTTACAAGCCTTATTGGTCAATATGGACGGTGGCACCGAAATAGCTCAGAGATTGGAGAAATATACCAAAGGAACTTATTCGGGAATTTTTAATAAACCCACCAATATTGATATGAAGACCGGTTTAATGGTCTTCTCCATACGAGATTTGGAGGATGCACTTCGGCCAATCGCCATGTATATCATTTTGAATTTTATCTGGAATAGGATCCGCTCATCGCTGAAGAAACGTTTACTGATAGTAGATGAAGCCTGGACCATGATGCAGCATGAGGATTCTGCGAAATTCTTATTTGGCTTGGTAAAACGCGCCCGTAAGTATTATTTGGGTATTACCACTATTACACAGGATGTGGAAGACTTTATGAAATCTGACTATGGTAAGCCCATTGTTACCAATTCGGCGATGCAGATGCTTTTGAAACAATCGCCGGCTTCGATCAATTTGTTGCAAAAGGTCTTCAACCTGACGGAAGGCGAAAAATACATGCTTTTGAATTCTGCGGTTGGTCAAGGGTTATTTTTCGCCGGATTAAAACACGTGGCGATTCAAATTATCGCTTCCTATACCGAAGATAAAATTGTCACCACCAATCCGGAAGAGATTCTGCGTGGATTGGCGTCCGGAGAAATTTCGGGAACAACTTATGAGTAAGTCAGAACCGATCACACCCTTGAGCGAATCCGGGATGGGGCCCCTGAATCCCCGAATTCGCTCGAAGCCACTACCGGTTTAATTTATCTCAGATAATTCACGGCAGCGTCCAGCTGTGGATCCTGCCCATTTTCCTTTTGCAGATCGGAAATTGTGACTATCTGGTCCGGGACGATACCAAGGTGATTGATGTCTCTTTTGTTGGGAGTTAACCAGTGGGCAATGGTTAATTTTAAGCTGGAATTGTCATCATAATTGGTGATTTCCTGGACGCTGCCTTTGCCGAACGAAGTCGTTCCGATGATATAAGCCAATTGATAATCCTGCAATGCCCCCGCAAATATTTCAGAAGCTGAGGCTGACCCTTCATTGATCAGAATAACGGTTCGAGCACCCTGCAGTTCTCCGGGCCCACTAGAATAGTAGGTATTGTTATTGGAAAATTTGTCATTAGTGATAAAGTCGATCTTTTCTTGATCCAGGAAATGATTGAGGATTCCCTGGGCGCTGGTTAAGTATCCACCGGGATTGTTCCGTAAGTCGATAATCAGTTTTTTGGAATTGCCGGCCTGGATTGTTTTGATAACTTCGGCAAATTCGGCGGCACTGCTTTCAGTAAACTGATCAATACGGATATAATTGATGCCATTTCCTAGGTCTTTGGTTTGAATTGATTCCACGGTAATCTTTTCACGGGGAATCTTGAAATCGATGATTTGTGCTCCTCGCTTGATCTGAAGTGCAAGAACTGAACCAGCTTTACCTTTGATTAAATTGGTAATTTGCTCGGGATTGAGAGTTTTAACAGCTTGTCCGGCAATCTTTAGAACAATGTCTTTCGGCTGTAATCCAGCGCGATAAGCCGGAGAATTGGTAATTGTTGTTTCAACGATATAGTTTCCATCGATAAAATCAATTACCGCTCCGATTCCTTCATAATTTTCGGGAATATAAATAAAGGAATTTCCATTATTATCTGGTGTTTTGAAGGTTGAATAAGGGTCGTTGAGACTGTCAACCATGCCTTTAATTGCATGGTAAACCAGCTGATCTCGATTGACCTGCTGAGAATTTGCATATTGATTGTTTATTTTGGTCCAAGCATCCATCAAAATAGGGAACTTATCATTGCTAACAAAATCATTGCCATCCTGGATGTCTTGATTCAGATAAAAGTTGGGAAGTATGGGCTGGACTGAATCAAAGTCGGGATTATTGGATTTCAAAATGAAAGCGGCTAGTTTTGCTTTAAACAAAAGGTCGGCAGCGTCTCCTCTGGTGAGGATTTTACTGGGAAAAAACTCTTTCTGGGTGTCTTCGAAGTATATTTTGTAAGTTTTGGCGGCGGCATAAATGCTGGCCAAAGGATGGTTCAGGCGAATGTCAGAATATAAATCTTCGACTTTGGGAGCCGTGAGTGGAGTCGGTAACCCATAAATATCCATGACGAGAAGCAGGGCGTCTTGCCTGGTCAAAGTCTTGTCAGGGAAAAATTTATCGTTCAGTTGATTGGTTATAATTTGACTGTCTAAGGCCTTTTTTACATAGGGAGCAAACCAACTTTCCTCAGGGACGTCGCTATAACCTGTGAAAAAGTTAAAACCAGTCGTTGGCTTGAATCCGGTATAAGTTAGGGCTGCTTTGATAAAAGCGGCTTTGTTGATGGGTAGATTTGGTCTCAAATTACCTAGATTATCGAGAGTAAGGGACTGATCATTCAATAAATCCAGGTAAATACCGAGTTTGGGATCAGAGCTATCGACATCTTTGATATTGACGGAATTGGAGGCCAAGGCGCTATTGAATACGCCAAAACTTAAATATAAACCTAATACTAGGGCGTATAATGCCTTGCTGATATGGTTTTTCTGCATTGGAAGTGAATTTAAAGTGCTTTAACTTTACCCTTTTTATGATTGAAGTGAAACAGCTTTTGCAGTTGTCTGGCTGATTGACCGGATTAGCGTAAAAGTGTATAATACAAAGATCGAATTAAGCGCTTAGATACATGAAAAAAATCATCTCAGCATTGTTACACGGATTATTATTGATGGGCTTGGGAGCCCTGCTGTTTGGCGGGTCATTTTTTTATGAAGCCAATATCCTCAATTCTTTTACTTTAAAAAACACTGAACAATTGGTCCTGATCACTGCTGCTTCTAAAGTAGATGTCGATAGAGGAGGGAAAGCGATGACCGTTGGGAATAATAGTAATATTTTTGCCGGTGATGAAATTACTTCAGGTGGCAATACTGATATTGTTTTGAAATTTTCCCAGGACGGAGAACTGCGTATGGACAAGGAGTCGAAGATATTGGTTAAGGTAATGGATACCGAAGAAGGTCAATTTGCCTTTCAATTGGAATCGGGAAGGATTTGGTTACAAAATTCATATAGTAATGCAGATGTAAATATATTGGTCTCTGGTGGAGTTATTTTTCCCGGACAAAGTGTCGTCATGATCAGCAGTAATGGTAGTGACTCTGATGTTTATATTCATCAAAATGATGCTGTCTTGGGAATTGTTTCGACTGACTATTCCGCAACCAAGGTAATTAATGAGACTGCAGATGTTATTATCAACAAGCTGTACTTACCCAGAGGAACGGTGGCCACTGTTTATGCTGATAAAATTACGCAGAACAAAGCTACTATTGCCAAACTACTGTTTTCCAAACTGGTCAAAGAATTCGGCTATAGTGTTTTTGATAAAACCAGATTATCCACGGACACTTGGCTCAGTAAAAATATCGAATCAGATCTGCTTTTGACCAATAAGATCCGTAACGAACGTTTGGAGAAAATTCGTACGAGGGGCTTAAAGTACACCTCATTAGATGGATCGAATTTCAAGCTGGATCAGTCTCTAAAGAATGTCTACAACGCTCTGACTTTCTCCAATGAAAGAGTGGGTGATCGAAATTTAGACGCTTTATATGATCTACTTTATGACGCTCAATATTTGTTTGATTATGGCCGAAAGGAAGAGGCGGAAGTGAGGCTGACCAATTTTTCCACCCAGGCAAATCAGCTGGTGGCGGTTTATGGTGATCGGTTGAAACGACAATATGTAGATCGAGTAAAAAGAGAATTTGAATATTTGTCTTTTGCCAATCCCGGTGATTCGCTATTTGAACTGAGAGAGGTCTTGGAGAAGATTTATGTCGATTCGATTAAGGGATCCGGCAATGAATTACAAATGAGATTTAGCTTTTTGACTGAGAAGCTTTCTTCCTTGGGTTATTTTGCTGAAAATAACAATTATAAAAATATAAAAAATACTTTCGATGATTATATGACTTCGTTTAAAGAATTAAGCGATACTTATCAAAAAGATTTAACGGGCAATATCACTTTTATACAAAGACAAAACCAAGCTTTGGATAACTTATTTACTCAGTTTCCCAGCCTCTATCGTCAGGAGTACTTTACCAATAAATTATACGTGGAAAACAAGTATCTGTCTTTGTTGCCAACTATTCAGGATAAACCGGAAGAGATGCAAAGTGTGATTTCCCAAAGAATTGATTTTCTAAACAGACTGGAGATATTCTTCCTGGACGGCCAAGTCCCTTTGGTGGATGCTCAAAATATCTTGTCTTTACTCTTTTCGGAGATTAATAAAATCCAATTGCCTACTGATTATCAGGTGGCGGTTACGGAACTCTTTAATGAGAGACTTCAAGACTATGGCATATTTAGCAGATTTTTGAATTCTCCTGAATACGTTAGTTCTACGGTTAGAGGAAGCACTCCCAGACAACGTTTTGAACAATTTAAGAAGGATAATAAGCAAATGGTTTCAATCGAACAGTTGAGACAGGAATTGCTTAATGATAATTCAATACCTGTTACTGATGTGACTGATGTAAACGACACAACATCTGTGATTGTAGATCAAGTTGAAACGCCGGATATTTCCACCAGACCAAAAGTTCCTCGGGTAAAATCGACCACTTAAATTCTACAGATCAATTGCCTTTTCCAAAATATTTGTCTAGAATACGACAAGTTTTTCTGTAACTGCTTTACTTTTAGTAATATTCATACCGATGGACCAAAAGACTTCTAGCAATTATGACGCTCAAAATATTACAGTCCTGGAGGGTTTGCAGGCTGTCCGTAAACGTCCCGGTATGTATATCGGGACTACTGATGTGGCCGGCTTACATCATCTGATCAAAGAAATAGTTGATAATTCAATCGATGAAGCAATGGCTGGCCATTGTACGGATATTGAAGTGATTATTAACGCTGATGGATCGGCATCAATCGAAGACAATGGACGCGGCATACCGGTTGATAAAGTAGCCAAAACCGGTAAATCCGGCTTGGAAACTGTTTTAACGGTTTTACATGCTGGAGGTAAGTTTGGAGAAGGTGGCGGTTATAAAGTATCCGGGGGTCTACACGGTGTTGGAGGGTCGGTTGTAAATGCCTTGTCTGAATGGATGAGAGCGGAAGTTTACCGAGATGGAAAGATTTACCGTTTGGAATTTAAGCGAGGAGAACCACAATCAGATATTGAGGTTATTGGAAAAACTGAAAAACAGGGGACGAAGATCACTTTTCTTCCTGATAAGGAAATTTTTGAGACAACCGATTTTGATTTTGAAACAATCCTGGCACGTTTACGACAACAGGCTTATTTGACCAAAGGAGTTTCCATTAAATTACAAGATCAACGATCCGGTCATTCTAATCAATTTTATTTTGAAGGGGGGATCCGCTCCTATGTACAGCATTTGAACCACAACCGTGAGGTAATTGGAGGGATTTTTTATCTGGATAGAACTGTAGATGAAGGAACGATTGAAATTGCCATGCAATACACCAACGCCTTCAATGATCAGGTCTTAACTTTTGCCAATACCATTAATACTCCGGAAGGTGGAATGCATTTGACCGGGTATCGGGCAGCTTTGACCAGAACGCTAAACAACTATGCGCGTGCCAACAATTTACTCAAAGAAAAAGAAGATAATCTAACCGCAGACGATGTACGTGAAGGATTGACAGCGATTATTTCTGTAAAATTGGCTGATCCTCAATTTGAAGGTCAGACTAAAAGTAAACTTGGTAATTCAGAAATGAGGACTGCCGTGGAGAATGTCTTTGGACAATCTTTTGCTCAGTATCTGGATGAACATCCGGCTGAAGCCAAACTGATGTTTGGTAAATGTTCTTTGGCGGCCCGCGCCAGACTGGCGGCCCGTGCCGCCCGTGACGCTATTGTCCGTAAAGGTGCTTTGGAAGGCATGACTTTACCTGGTAAATTGGCTGACTGCTCATCAAAAGATCCTGCCAATTCGGAATTATACTTGGTAGAGGGAGACTCTGCGGGAGGCTCCGCTAAACAAGGTCGCAATCGTGAAACTCAGGCGATTCTGCCCTTGAAAGGTAAAATCCTCAATGTAGAGCAGGCCAGAATGGATAAAATCTTAGGTTTTGCCGAAATTAAAGCTTTGATTATCGCTCTAGGTACCGGTGTGGGAGAAACTTTTGATATTAGTAGAATTCGCTATCATCGGATTATAATCATGACTGATGCCGATGTGGATGGTGCACATATTCGGACGCTTTTATTAACGCTTTTTTATCGTCATCTACGCCCAGTTATCGACAATGGATTTCTGTACATTGCCCAACCGCCATTATACAAATTGGAGCAAAATAAGAGGATTGTTTATGCTTATTCTCAACAGCAAATGGAGGAATTGAAACAGACTTTTCCTAACCCTGATAAACTCCACCCTCAACGCTATAAAGGTTTGGGTGAGATGAATCCTGAACAATTATGGGAAACCACTATGGATCCGGATAAACGATCAATGTACAAGGTCAATGTGGAAGATGCGGAAATGGCCGACAAAGTTTTTGAAACTCTGATGGGTAGTGAAGTTGCTCCGCGCAAAAAATTTATTCAGACTCATGCCAAAGCGGTCAAGAATTTAGATATTTAACCATTTTAAAAATATGAATAAAAAAGCTGTATCAATAGGAGGCTTATTGCTCTCATTATTAGCAATAGGAAACACTGCTTTGGCTGCTACATCGATGACTTTTGTTGATGTTGATTCTCATACCGATTATTTCAATGCCATTAATTGGGCGATTAAGAATGGTGTGGCCACCGGCTATGGAGATGATACTTGGAGGCCGAATAATTGTGTAAAAAGAGCTGAATTAGTCAAAATGGTGATGGAGTCACGCCCGCAAAAAGGACCGACAAACAGCAAAATGGAAAATCCCTTCCCTGATATCAAACCGACTGAATGGTATTACAATTATGCAAATGAAGCTAAATCCATGAATTTTATTTCTGGATACAGTGACGGAGCCTTTAGAGGCTATCTATGTGTGAATCGCGCTGAGGCTATGAAGATTGCCACGAATGCCATGTTTGGGAACCCGCCTTTAAATAAAACCAGTGGAGACATTTACTTTGATGATAAATTAGTTGTGGATATCAAGAGTTCGGATTGGTTTATGCCTTATGCACGTTTCTTGTTTAAGGATCGTTTAGTGGGTACTAATCATACTGCTAGTGCTGGTTATACGGTGGGAACTGTTCCTCTCATACCAAGAATATATTTCTACCCTGCAGGAGAGATGACTAGAAAAGAAGTGGCTCAAATGCTTTATTTGATCAGCAATTCAGCTAGGTTTAAGGAATATATTAAATAATTGACTTTAGGGCGTCTGCACGGCATACTGGGCGGGCGTCCGGTCGAAAACAGACGCTTATAAAGTTTAATCCAAAGGAAAGGGGGTAAAAAAATATATGCCAATCAGAGTTATCAGAAATCCGAAAGAATCCGTAGATAGATTGATCGCCAGATTTAACAAGAAGGTCCAATCCAGTAGGATTTTGCCTCGGTTGAAAGCTAAAAGGTATTTCAAGAGACCCCTTCGAAAAAGAGAAGTGCGTGCTGCCGCTATTATGAGAACCCGTTACCGCACTACTAGAGAAAAGATGAAATTCTATTAGTAAATATAAAGTGCTCCAGTGACCTGATGGTCATGGAGCACTTTTTTGATGTCTAACTTATTGATGCAAAGTATTAAACAAATTTTGGTGGAATCCCAGGAAAACGGAGTAGAGAAATTGGCTGCCGAAGTTTGGTTAGGGTATTTACTGGGAGAAAATAGCGCTTGGCTATTTGCCCATCAAGATGAGCCGATAGATCATAATATTACCGAAAAGTTTTATCTGGGAATGCGGGAGATTTTGAATGGTCGGCCAGTGGCACAACTAATTGGCCTAAAGGAGTTTTACGGCTTACCGTTCATAATTGATGAAAATGTCCTGATACCAAGACCGGAATCAGAATTATTGGTTGATCTGACTAAAAAATTTATTCAAAAAAATTATCCTACTGATCAAGTAACAGTTGCCGATATTGGGACAGGATCAGGTTGTATTCTACTGACTATTTTAAAAGAGATTCCCACTACACTGGGAATTGGTATAGAGGTTTCTGATCAGGCGTTGCAGATTGCTCAGAAGAATGCTGTTAGTTTGGGATTGGAGAAAAGAGTAAAATTGATTCAGGGGAATTTATTGGAACCACTTGAACAGCAATGTGAAATTATCGTGACCAATTTACCTTATATCGGTCGGGATAAATTTCATTTTATTGCTGATAATGTCGCGCGTTATGAACCTGAAGTGGCGCTTTTTGGAGGTAGTGATGGCTTGGACCTCTATCGTGAAATGTTTGAACAGCTAAAGCAGAAATCCTGGTCACCAGCTTTGCTGATTGGAGAATTTGGATTTGGTCAGGAAGAATTAATGCGAGAGATTTTACAAAAATATTTTGCCGACCAAAAGTTTGAGATTATCCCTGATTTGGCTGGGATACCACGGGTTTTTGTGGTAAATTTCGCTCTGAACGGTGCAAGGAATTAAAATAATTTAATTATGAAATTAGATAAATTACAGAATTTGGAGAATGAATACTTGCAGATAGAAACGGATTTGTCTCAGCCTGATGTGATGTCTGATCAAACTGAATATTTGAGGTTATCACGCCGGTACAAAGAGTTGACCAAAGTGGTGGGATTTTATCGTAATTATAAAAAATTCGCTGAACAAATCAAAGATTCCGAAGAAATTTTGAATACTGAAAGTGACACGGAGATGCGCGAATTTGCTAAAGAACAGTTGAAAGTCGCCAAAGACGAAGTGGATAAAATAGAAGAAGAAATTAAACTGGAATTACTGCCAAAGGATCCGAATGATTTCAAGAATGCCATCGTGGAAATGCGCGCCGGTGCAGGAGGAGAAGAAGCGGCTCTATTTGGAGCGGAATTGGGCCGTGCTTATATGCGTTATCTGGAAGATCAGGGGTATAAAATTGAAATGATTAACAAAAATGAAGCGACAGCAGGTGGAATCAAAGAAATGATTTTTAAGGTCAGTGGGGGCGAAACACCATATGGTTTGATGAAATATGAATCTGGCGTACATCGTGTACAACGGGTGCCGACTACGGAAAATAAAGGACGAGTGCATACATCGACTATCACTGTGGCTGTTCTTCCCGAAGCCGAAGAAGTAGATTTGACTATTAAAGAAGCTGATTTGAAAATCGATGTTTATCGCTCTAGTGGGCCAGGAGGACAGAGTGTCAATACTACTGATTCGGCTGTGCGTATTACGCATTTACCGACCGGCTTGGTGGTGGCGATGCAGGATGAGAAATCTCAATTAAAAAATAAATCTCGAGCGATGGAGGTTTTGCGAACGCGTTTATACGCTCTGGAGGAAGAAAAGCGTCAGAAAGAATTGGGAGAACAGCGTTTGGCTCAAATCGGTAGTGGCGACAGGTCGGAAAAAATCCGTACTTATAATTTCCCGCAGGATCGAGTGACTGATCATCGTATCAATAAAAACTGGTCCAATCTTCCGGGAATTATGGAAGGCGATATGCAGGATATGTTTGAGACTTTACGTATGGAAGACCAGGCGCAGAGGTTGGCGGAGGCCGCAGGAAGCTAGAATAGCGGCACGTCTGGCAGTCCGGCCGCTGGCTAAGAT